>JASGGP010000125.1:0-12305 GCA_047604985.1 Lacrimispora sp. | reverse complement strand
TATATTTAAAGAAGGTCCGTTTTTACGAAATGCACGTTTTTAAATATTCCAGAAGAAACGGCACAAAGGCTTCCTCCATGCCGGACCAGGTGCCGGAATCTGTAAAAACGGAAAGGAGCAACGAGCTCCTTACTCTGGAAAAGGCTATGTCCTTAGAATACCGGAAATCATTTTTAGGGACCAGGGCAGAGGTTCTTATGGAAGAGGAGTTCCAGCTGGACGGGATCCGCTATATGATCGGCCACACAGGGGAATATGTGAAAGCTGCGGTACCCTATGAAGAGGGCTTAAAGGGACGCCTGACAGAGGGAATTCTATCAGAAATGCTGACAGAAGAAATCATTGTTTTAAAGTAATAAAGGACAAAATTTATTTTTGTCTTGCCGAATCCGTATTTTTGGTTTAGAATATAGGAGAACAGTTAAAGGACGTGAGAAACATGGGTGATATTCATAACACACAATTTTTCAAAGCAGTGCAGGAAAATAAACTGAACGTAAGCCAGGTTCTGGAGCAGGTTTATATTGCCCTCACTGAAAAGGGATATAATCCGGTCAACCAGATCGTAGGGTATATTATGTCTGGAGATCCTACTTATATTACCAGCCACAAGAATGCCAGAAGTCTTATCATGAAAGTGGAACGGGATGAGATTTTAGAAGAGCTTATGCGGGTATATATTGATACGAGATTGAAATAAGGTTGTGGATAATCTAGCTGTCAGATGAAGTGAAAGAAGGCGGAGTCTGGCAGTTTGTTTATATATATCAGGGAATTCCAGTGAAATTTCCTGATATATACAAACACGCTCCGATATGGATGCGCAATCCGCAAGCGGACTCTTTATTTTATATGGTTGGCGCAGGACCAGCTTTGTTTTGCTGCATAAATTTGACATGGAGAAAAGAATATGAGAATCATGGGACTTGATTACGGTTCTAAGACTGTAGGTGTTGCAGTTTCCGACCCGTTGGGTATAACCGCTCAGACGGTGGAGACAATTACGAGAGAAGACGAAAACAAATTGAGAAAAACCTGTGCCCGGATTGAAACGCTTATCCGGGAATATGAGATTGAAACCATTGTTTTGGGTTATCCTAAGAATATGAATAATACGGCGGGAGACAGGGCCCGGAAGACAGAAGAGTTTAAAGAAATGCTCGCGAGAAGAACAGAACTGCCCGTGGTTCTGTGGGATGAAAGACTGACAACCGCGGCGTCCGAGCGCATATTGCAGGAAAGCGGTGTGAGACGGGAGAACCGGAAAGCAGTCATTGACCAGGTGGCGGCGGGGCTGATCCTGCAGGGTTATCTGGACAGCTTAACAACAGGAGATTGAAAATGAACAGTGAAGAAAAGAAAATAACCCTGACGACAGACGCAGGGGAAGCTGTGGATTTTTACGTTCTGGAGGAAACCAGAATCAGCGGGATGAATTATCTGCTTGTAACCGATGCGGCAGATGACGAAGAAGAAGGAGAATGTTACATCTTAAAGGATTTGTCAAAGCAGGAAGATGACCAGGCTTTGTATGAGTTTGTAGAGGATGATAACGAGATAGATTATTTATTTAAGATATTTTCCGAACTGCTTGACGGAGCAGGTGTGGATATTGAAAAATGATGGTGAGTGATCGAGGGACTGTTTATGGAACAGGAAGTTTTTAAAGACATGCTTCGAAAAAAAGGACTCAAGGTGACAAACCAGCGCATGCTGGTACTGGAACTCATGGCAGAGCGCCCCGGGCAACATCTGACTGCGGAGGAGATCTATGATCTGGCCAGGCAGAAGTACCCGGATATTGGGCTTGCCACAGTTTACAGAACCGTGCAGGTACTGGTAGATTTATCGATTATTGACAAGGTCAGCCTTAACGATGGATTTGCCCGATATGAATTAGGGGCTGATCACGGTTCCGGACACCACCACCACCACGCGATTTGCAGCCGATGCGGAAAAATAATTTCCTTTAAAGGCGATCTGCTTGATACCCTGGAGCAGGCGCTTCTTGATATGTCAGGATTTCTTGTGACTGATCATGAAGTGAAGCTTCACGGATACTGCAGGGAATGCCAGAAGGCCATGGAAGGAGAACAGTACGGAAAATCATAAGATGGAGGTAAACATTGAAAAAACAAGACAGCAGCGCGAAAGTTAAAATCATTCCCTTAGGCGGAATGGAACAGATCGGTATGAATATTACGGCCTTTGAGTACGAGGACAGCATCATTGTGGTGGACTGCGGACTGGCATTTCCAACCGACGACATGCTGGGAATCGATCTGGTCATACCGGATGTTTCCTATCTGAAACAGAATATCGACAAGGTAAAGGGCTTTGTCATCACCCATGGCCACGAGGACCATATCGGAGCCCTGCCCTATATTTTAAAGGACATCAACGTACCGGTTTACGGAACAAAGCTGACCATTGCCCTGATCGAGAATAAGCTGAAAGAACATAATTTACTGAAAAATACAAAGAGAAAGGTGATCAAGCACGGACAGTCCATTAATTTAGGCTGTTTCCGCATTGAATTCATCAAGACCAACCACAGCATCGCCGATGCTTCCGCCCTTGCCATTTTCTCACCGGCCGGCGTGATTCTGCATACAGGCGATTTTAAGATTGATTATACTCCGGTATTCGGAGAACCGGCGGATTTGGAGCGCTTTGCAGAGCTGGGCAAAAAGGGCGTTCTGGCCCTGATGTGCGACAGCACCAATGCAACAAGACCTGGGTTTACGCCTTCGGAAAAAACCGTGGGAAAGACCTTTGACAATATTTTCGCGGATCATAAGAACAACCGTATCATTGTGGCCACCTTTGCATCCAACGTTGACCGGGTGCAGCAGGTCATCAATTCTGCGGCAAAATTCGGGCGGAAAGCCGTGGTAGAGGGCCGCAGTATGGTCAACGTCATAGGAACGGCAAGCGAGCTGGGCTATATCAGCATTCCTGACGGGACCTTAATCGAAATTGATCAGCTGAAAAATTATCCCGATGAGCAGACCGTGCTCATTACCACAGGAAGCCAGGGAGAGTCTATGGCGGCTCTTTCACGCATGTCTAACGGCACCCATAAAAAGATTTCCATTAAGCCTACGGATGTGGTTATTTTAAGCTCCCATCCCATTCCGGGAAATGAAAAGGCCGTATCAAAGGTGATCAACGAGCTTTCCATGAGAGGGGCCGAGGTAATCCGTGAGGACACTCATGTATCGGGACACGCCTGCCAGGAGGAGATCAAGCTGATGTACGCTCTGGTGCGCCCCAAGTACGCCATTCCTGTCCATGGTGAATATCATCATATCATGGCTCAGAAAAATCTGGTTCAGGCCATGGGAATGCCAAAGGAGAATATTATTATCATGTCCTCCGGCGATGTGGTAGAAGTAGGCCAGGAGTCCTGGGGAGTGGTAAGCCACGTACAGGCAGGCGGTATCCTGGTGGACGGCCTTGGAGTCGGCGACGTGGGAAATATTGTTTTAAGAGACAGACAGAATCTGGCCCAGAATGGAATCATCGTGGTAGTTCTGACCTTAGAGAAATACTCCAACCAGCTTTTAGCCGGACCGGATATCGTTTCCAGAGGCTTTGTCTATGTGAGGGAGTCGGAGGATTTAATGGAAGAGGCAAGAGCCATTGTCAATGATGCCGTTGCCGACTGTCTGGACCGCCATATCAACGACTGGGGCAAGATCAAGAACATCATCAGGGACAGCTTAAGCGATTTCCTCTGGAAACGGATGAAGCGCAACCCCATGATCCTACCGATCATTATGGAAGTATAAGGGTCAAGTGAGAATATAAGGGAAGGAACAGAAGCTTATGAGCCGGGTAACAAGTGAGATCAATCGAATAACAGGTGCGATCATCGGACTTTCCATCCGGCTCATCTTCCTTGCCCTGTTCGTCCTTCTGCTTCACGAAGGAGTAACCAGGGGATATGAATTCGGCCATGAAATCTTTTACGCCTCGGCAGTAGAAACTGCTCCGGGACGGGATAAGACGGTGACCATCAACGAGGGAACCGATCTGATCCATACGGCAAGGCTTTTAAAGGACAGCGGCCTTATTACCAATGAGTATTCCTTTATCATACAGGCGGAGTTTTTTAATTACAAGGCAAATCCGGGAAGCTATACCTTAAACACTTCCATGACCTCCAAGGAAATCCTTCAGATGATGAACGGGAATACAGGGAAAAAGGAAGAAAACCAATGATCGTAAATAACAGGATAACGGATTATATTAATTCTCTTGAACCGGACAGAGGCCCTCTGCTTTCAGAAATCGGACGAAGGGCCAGAGAGAACGGAGTCCCGGTCATAAGAGAAGAGACGGCCGCGTTTTTGCAGACCATGACGGCCGCCATGAAGCCGGAAGCCATTTTAGAGGTGGGAACGGCTGTAGGCTATTCGGCCCTTTTAATGGCCCAGGCCATGCCGGCCGGCTGCCATATCACCACCATAGAAAAATATGAAAAAAGGATCCCCGAGGCCAGAGAGAACTTTATAAGGGCAGGGGAGACGGAGCGTATCACCCTTTTGGAGGGGGATGCAGAAGAACTTTTAGAGGGGCTGACCGGCCCCTTTGACCTTGTCTTTCTGGATGCTGCAAAGGGCCAGTACTTAATCTGGCTGCCCCGGCTCCTGGAGCTTATGAGGCCCGGAGGAATGCTGCTTTCTGACAATGTCTTGCAGGACGGTCAGATTGTCGAATCCCGCTATGCGGTGGAGAGGAGAAACCGGACCATTCACGCCCGGATGCGGGAATACCTATATGAGCTTAAGCATTCTGAAAGACTTGTGACCACAGTCATCCCAATCGGCGACGGAATGGCCGTCAGTATCTTAAAGGATGAGCAATAAACGATAGAACAAGAGAGGATTTTCATGAGAGAGACCGAGCTTTTAATTCCGGCAGGCAGTCTGGATGTGCTGAAAACAGCTGTCATTTACGGCGCCGATGCCGTTTATATCGGCGGGGAGGCTTTCGGCCTTCGGGCCAAAGCAAAGAATTTCACAAAAGAGGAGATCCGGGAAGGGATCGCCTTTGCCCATGAGCGGGGAGTGAAGGTCTATATTACGGCCAATATCCTTGCCCATAACGACGACCTTCCGGGAGTGGAGGAATATTTTAAAGAGATGAGGGAGGCGGGTCCTGACGCCCTGATCATTTCCGATCCTGGGGTCTTTGCCATTGCAAAGCGGATTTTGCCTGATATGGATATCCATATCAGCACTCAGGCCAATAATACTAATTACGGCACCTATCTTTTATGGCATCAGCTGGGAGCCAGGCGGGTGGTTTCCGCCAGGGAGCTTTCCTTAAAGGAGATTAGGGAAATACGGGAGAAAATCCCGGAGGACATGGAAATCGAAAGCTTCGTTCACGGGGCCATGTGCATTTCCTATTCCGGCCGCTGCTTACTGAGCAATTTTATGACGGGAAGAGACGCCAACCAGGGAGCCTGTACCCACCCCTGCCGCTGGAAATATTCCATTGTAGAGGAAAAACGCCCCGGCGAGTATATGCCTGTTTATGAAAATGAGCGGGGGACCTATATTTTCAATTCCAAGGACTTATGCATGATCGAACATATTCCGGAATTGATTGAGGCGGGAATTGACAGCTTTAAGATCGAGGGACGGATGAAGACAGCCCTTTACGTGGCCACTGTGGCAAGAACCTACCGGAAAGCCATTGATGATTACAAGAAATCCCCTGAAACTTATAAGAACAATATGGAATGGTACCGGTCTGAAATCGGCAAATGCACCTACCGGGAATTTACCACAGGTTTTTACTTTGGAAAGGCCGATTCCACCACCCAGATTTACGATAACAATACCTATGTGAAGAACTATACCTATTTAGGGACCGTTGAAGCTGTTGATGAAAGAGGTTTTGCCCGCATCGAGCAGAAAAACAAGTTCACCGTGGGAGAGACTATTGAGGTGATGAAGCCTGATGGACGGAATTTAGAAGCCGTTGTAAGGGGTATTTATGACGGAGATGGAAATTCCCAGGAAAGCGCTCCCCACCCCCAGCAGGTCCTCTATGTGGACTTAGGTGTGGAAATGGAACAGTACGATATTCTCCGCCGGAGTGAAATGGAAAGCAAGGAAATTTTGGATTGAAATTTGCGGAAATGTAAAACGGGCTGCTTTTTGCAGTCCGTTTTTTAGTCGCAGTTGTAGAAATCACCATATTGTGGTATGCTATAAAAGTATAATGCCCAGAATTTACCTGGGCTTAGAACGTGAGGAATGGAGGCAGGCGTATGGTGTGGATCCTGTGTCTGATCGCAGTTGTTTGTATTGTATATTATGTTGTGATCGTCGTTTACTCCGGCATTACGACATCATTTTCCCTGATATGGCTTGTATTTGCGGCCATAAGCCTGCTGCTGTCGGCCGGCTGGACGGCCTATGGGAAGCATAAGGATAAGGTTCCCTTATGGGTTCCGGTTTCAATTGTTACCATGTGCTGTACAGGGATATTGGTTTTTATGGTGGTGGAGATTATGGTTTTTGCGGGAGTTGCTGCCCGCGATACCTCAAAGCTTGATTATGTCATTGTCCTTGGGGCCAGAGTAAAGGATACGGGGCTCAGCAAATCCTTGAAAAACCGCCTGGATAAGGCCATTCAGTATCTGGACGAAAATCCGGGAACCATTTTAGTCCTTTCCGGCGGCCAGGGAGAGGATGAGCCGGTCAGTGAGGCATCAGCCATGCGGGATTATTTGGTGTATAACGGTGTCAGGGAAAAGCAGATGATCCTGGAAACCCGTTCTTTCAGTACGGTTGAGAACATTGCATACAGCCGCGTTGCCATAGAAGAGGATCAGGCCATGAAAAAGGCTCACCGCCAGGATAATCCGGTCTTCATGGAGCCGGGAACCTTTGAGGAGGTCCCAGACAAGCCGGTGAGAATCGGAGTCCTGACCAGCGATTTTCATGTATACCGGGCTCAGCAGATTGCCAAAAAATGGGGAATACCGGATATTTATGGCATTTCCTGCAGCTCTGACCCAATTCTTTTCGTACACTTTTGCGTGAGAGAGTGCGCGGCGATATTAAAAGATAAATTAGTGGGTAACATGTAAATAAATAGAATTTGCAGGAGGAAAAATACAGAATGGATCAATTGAAGAATCTTAAGGCCTATGAGGTCGTGGAAGAAAAGAAAATCTTGGAGATAAACGCAGACGGCTGCGTGCTCCGCCACAAAAAGAGCGGAGCCAGGCTGTTTGTGGTTCCCTGTGACGATGAGAATAAGGTGTTTTCCATAGGCTTCCGCACCCCGCCGTCAGACAGCACGGGAGTCGCCCATATCCTGGAGCACAGCGTGCTCTGCGGTTCGGAAAAATTTCCCGTAAAGGACCCCTTTGTGGAGCTGGTAAAGGGTTCCTTAAACACTTTTTTAAATGCAATGACCTATCCCGACAAAACCGTTTACCCGGTGGCAAGCTGTAATGAAAAGGACTTCCATAACCTGATGAACGTGTATATGGATGCAGTGTTTCATCCCAACATTTACAGGGAGAAGAAGATTTTCATGCAGGAAGGCTGGCATTACGAGCTGGAAAGCCAGGAATCCGATGTTATTTACAACGGGGTGGTTTACAATGAGATGAAAGGGGCATTTTCCTCTCCGGAGGAGGTGTTGGACCGCTATACCAGAAAGACTCTTTTCCCGGATAGCTGCTACGGTCAGGAGTCAGGAGGAGATCCGGCTTTTATTCCTGACTTAACTTATGAGGATTTCCTGGATTTTCACAGAAGGTACTACCATCCATCCAACAGCTATATATATCTTTATGGGGATATGGATATGGCGGAAAAGCTGGAATGGCTGGATCGGGAATATTTAAGCCATTACGAGGAGATTTCCATAGATTCCAGGATCGCCCGTCAAAAGCCTTTCTCCCAGCCTGTGGAGGATGAAACCTTTTATTCCATTACAGAAAGCGAGTCAGGGGATAACGCCACCTATCTTTCCGTCAGTACGGTTGTAGGGACCAATTTAGACCCTGTGCTTTACGTGGCTTTTCAGATTCTGGAATACACTCTTCTGGATGCTCCGGGGGCGCCGCTAAAGCAGGCCCTCATTGACGCAGGCATCGGCCAGGACATTATGGGAGGATTTGAAAACGGCATTCTCCAGCCCTATTTTTCCGTGGTTGCCAAAAACGCCAACCGGGAGCAGAGGGGCGAGTTTCTTGCCGTTGTAAAGGGAACCTTAAGAAAGCTGGCAGACCAGGGAATCAATAAAAAAAGTTTAAAGGCCGGAATGAATTATTATGAATTCCGTTACAGGGAAGCGGATTACGGCTCAGCGCCAAAGGGACTGATGTACGGGCTTCAGTGCATGGACAGCTGGCTCTATGACGGAGATCCAATGATGCACTTAGAGTATCAGAAGACCTTTGACTATTTGAAAAAGGTGGTGGACGAAGATTATTTTGAACACCTTATCCGGGAATATCTTCTGGATAATCCCTTTGAAGCCGTTCTGACCGTAAGTCCTCAAAAGAACTTAACGGCCCAGACAGAGGAAGCCACAGCTAAAAAACTTGCTGCCTACAAGGCCTCACTTTCCGTGGAAGAGCTTAAAAGGCTGGAAGAGGAGACGAGAGCCCTGGAAGAATACCAGGAGGCTCCGTCGCCCCAGGAGGATTTGGAGAAGATCCCTCTGCTCCGCCGTGAAGATATAAGCCGGGAGCCGGAGGAGATCATCTGGGCGGAAAAGAAAGAGGACGGCATCAAGGTCATCCATCATGAGATGTTTACCTCGGGGATCGGATATCTGAAGGTCATGTTTGATACCTCGGCTCTTCCGGTGGAGGATCTGCCCTATATCGGATTCTTAAAATCCTTATTGGGTTATGTGAATACGGAGAATTTTACCTACGGGGATTTGACCAGCGAGATCCATTTAAACAGCGGCGGTGTCAGCTTCAGCGTCACCTCTTACCCGGATTTGAGAGAACAGGGAGAGTTTATGGGCTTTTTCATGGCAAGCGTCAGGGTGCTGTATGAAAAGCTGGACTTTGGATTTTCTATTCTCGGGGAAATTCTGACACGGTCTATTCTGGATGATGAGAAACGGGTGGGAGAAGTAATCAGCGAAACCAGGTCCAGAGCCAGGATGAAGCTGGAAGGCTCCAGCCATTCTGCGGCTGTTGCCAGAGCTACTTCCTATTTTTCCGCCACCTCCAGCTACAACGATCTGACCGGAGGAATCGGATATTATGAGTTCCTGGAAAACCTGGAAAGAGAATATCAGGAAAACAAGAAAGAGATTATCGCGCGGTTTAAAGCCATTGTAAAAAAGCTTTTTACCACCTCCAATATGCTGGTCAGCTACACCGCGGATGAGGAAAGCTATAAGTTTCTTCCGAATGCAATGCAAAAGCTGACGTCCCTGCTTCCAAAGGGAGATAATACCCGCTATCCTTTCACTTTCCTGGCAGGAAACCGGAACGAGGGCTTTCTCACAGCCTCCCAGGTCAATTACGTGGCAAGATGCGGGACCTTTGCAGGAAGCGGATATGAATATACAGGGGCTCTTAAAATATTAAAGGTTATTTTAAGCTATGATTACCTGTGGATCAATTTAAGGGTCAAGGGCGGCGCTTACGGCTGCATGAGCGGCTTCGGCCGTTCCGGGGAAGGATATTTTGCTTCCTACCGGGACCCTAATCTGAAAGAGACCAACCGGATATACGACGGAGTCGTGGACTATCTGGAAAATTACCAGGTGGAGGACCGGGACATGACAAAATACGTCATCGGAGCCATCAGCGACATGGATGTGCCCTATCCGCCGTCCACAAGGGGCAACCGGGGCCTTTCCGCCTATTTGTCAGGAGTGGACCGGGAAATGATGGCAAAGGAGAGGGAAGAGGTATTAAACGCCACACAGGAGGATATCCGTAAGCTGGCTCCTCTTGTAAAGGCTGTTCTTAATACGGGAAGCCTTTGTGTCGTTGGAAATACAGATAAGATTGAGGCGGATAAGGAGCTGTTCGGAGAGACGAAGAGCTTGTATCACTCATAATTACTAAGGAGAACTCATATGGAGAACAATTATAAATCGGGCTTTGTTACCCTGATCGGCCGCCCCAACGTGGGAAAGTCCACGCTGATGAACCGTCTTATCGGACAGAAAATTGCTATAACCTCTGATAAGCCCCAGACCACCAGGAACAAGATCCAGACTGTTTACACGGATGAAAGGGGGCAGATCATTTTTCTTGACACCCCCGGGATTCACAAGGCAAAAAATAAGCTGGGCGAATATATGGTAAGCGTGGCAGAGCACACCTTAAGGGAAGTGGATGTGATTTTGTGGCTGGTAGAGCCCACCACCTTTATCGGAGCAGGAGAGCAGCATATTGCGGAGCAGTTAAGGCAGGTAAAAACTCCCGTCATCCTGGTCATCAACAAGATTGACACGGTGAAGAACCAGGAGGAGATCCTGACCTTTATAAATGCTTATAAGGATATCTGTTCTTTTGCGGAGATCGTTCCGGTTTCCGCCCTGAAGGATAAAAATACGGATCTGATGCTGGAGCTGATTTATAAATATCTGCCTGCCGGGCCCCAGTATTACGATGAGGATACGGTGACGGACCAGCCCATGCGCCAGATTTCGGCAGAGCTCATCCGGGAAAAGGCCCTTCGCCTTTTAAATGACGAGATCCCTCACGGCATTGCTGTGACGGTGGAGAAGATGAAGGAGAGGGATAACGGCATCATTGATCTTGAGGCCACCATTGTCTGTGAGCGGGATTCCCACAAGGGAATCATCATCGGAAAAGGGGGCTCCATGCTGAAGAAGATCGGCACCTCGGCCCGGAGAGAGATCGAAGCCCTGATGGATACAAAGGTGAATTTGCAGCTTTGGGTAAAGGTGCGCAAGGAATGGCGTGACAGCGAGCTGTATATGAAAAATTATGGATATGATCAGAAAGACGTCTAAAAGCGGGGTAGGAATTGAGGGAAATTGAAAAGCTGACGGGGATGGTGATAAAGGTGACCCCGGCCGGAGAAATGGATAAACGCCTTGTGATACTCACCAGGGAAAGAGGAAAAATCGCGGCATTTGCCAGAGGGGCCAGAAGGCCGGGCAATCAGCTGATGGCGGTAAGCCGCCCCTTTGCTTTCGGACAGTTTTCCCTGTACGAGGGCAGGGACTCCTATACCCTTCAGTCGGCGGAGATCACCAATTATTTTGAAGACCTGTCCCTGGATGTGGAGGGCACCTGCTACGGTTCCTATTTCCTGGAGCTGGCGGATTATTACGCCCGGGAAAATATGGACGGTACGGAGCTTTTAAAGCTCCTTTACCAGTCCATACGCGCCCTTTTAAAGCCTGCTCTAAAAAATGAGCTGGTCCAGAGAATCTTTGAGTTGAAGGCCATGGTCTTAAACGGAGAGTACACAGAAACTCCTCCCCGCCCTGTCAGCGATTCCGCCAACTATGCCTGGGAATACGTAACCCTTTCCCCGTCAGAACACCTCTATACGTTCACCCTGACAGACCCGGTGCTGGAAGAATTCGCCCGCTGCGTAGAAATCAACAAGAAGCGGTACGTCGACAGGGAGTTCCACTCCCTCGATATTTTAGACGCCATGATGGGGAAAGTATTGAAATGAGAGGGGGGATTTGGTATAATGTCCACGAATGCAATGAGCAGTGCGAATCAGGGCCCGGAAAAATTTTCGTCGTGCCCGCACGTAAGAAAATTTTTCCGGGCCCTGATTCATAGGGCGAATGCCCGTGAGCGGGTGAAGCCGCAGGCTTCACCCGCTGCACTGCGGCCATATTCACTGGCTGCAGTACGCCCTATTCGCCCGCTATATTGGCCGTATTTATCCGCAGTACCGTGGCTGATTTATCCGCCACTCCCGCGGACATATTCGCCCGCCCCACTGCGTATGTAATTCAGGAGGAGAATGGATGACAAAGAAGCGGTTCTGGCAGCTCTCCTTGCCTGCGGAATGCTGACCGGCTGTCTGGGCAGAGGCGGAAGCACCACGTTGAATGAGGAAAGCAGCAGGATATTTGTAACAGAAGAGGGCGTGTTCCAGACCGTAACGGTGGAGGCCTATGCAGATCAGGATTACTATAGTGCAGATGAATTAAAGACCTATTTAGAGGAAGCCGCTTCAACCTATAATGAAGCTCACGAACAGGGTGCTGTCGCTTTGGATTCCTGCAACCTGGAAAAGGGAAGCGCAAAAATGATTTTCAGCTACAGCTCCGGAGAGGCTTTAGCCGGATTTGTT
>JASGGP010000124.1:0-12307 GCA_047604985.1 Lacrimispora sp. | reverse complement strand
CGCCAAAACTTCTCGCACCGAGAGCGGCAGGTGTCCAACCAGAGATGTGGCCAGCTACCTAAACCAGATTGACGTTCTTTTTATCGGACCGCATTATGCGAATGAGCTGGCGGATTTTCAGACCATGGCATCGCCCTATCCGGTCAAGGTGGCAGTGATACCGAAAGATATTTACTCAGAAATCAACGGTGAGGGAATTTTAGATTTGGCAGAAAAAATAATGAACGAATAGGAGGAAATTCAGATGAATAAGTTTATGAGCTGGCTGGCTGATTCCTTTGCGCCAAGCATGAACAGGTTATGCTCCAGGCCATGGATCGCAGCGGTGTCCAGTGCCATGCAGAAGATTATCCCATTTATATTGACCGGATCGATTGTCTATTTTTATAATGTATTCCGTTCCTACTTATCCGTATTGCCGGACCTGGGAATTATTGCGGATTACAGCTTCGGTCTGATTTCCATGATTCTCGCATTTGTGATGGCCCAGCAGTGCATGGAAAAGCTGAACCATCCCTTGTATACAACCAACGCCGGTCTGGTGTCCCTGGCAATTTTTATTATGTTCATCATGCCGGAAAAAACGGAAGAGGGAAATATGGTGCTGGTCCAGTCCCGTCTCGGCGCAACAGGAATTGCTGTGGGAATCGTCGCAGGACTTTTTGTATCCATTATTTTTCATAATTACGCAAAGTTTAAATTCCTGGAAGGCAGCACATCCATTCCGGATTTTGTAATCGGCTGGATCAATAATATCATTCCGACCATTCTTACTCTGGCAGTAGGGATGATCCTGGTTTTCAAGCTTCACTTCAATGTGTTTGATGCAATCTTATTGGTGTTCAAGCCCATTGCCAGCTTTGGACAGACCCTGCCGGGATTTATCCTCTGCTGCCTCTGCCCGGCAATCCTATACACCCTGGGAGTCTCCAGCTGGCTCTTTGGCGCAGTGACGACGCCCATCTTTTTAGCAGGCATTCAGGCGAATATCGATGCGGTGGCGGCAGGCGGAATTGCCACGAATATCGTTACCAGTGAGGTCTGCTTCACCTCTGCCCTCATTACCATGGGCGGTATGGGAGCAACCCTGACATTGAATATCCTGATGATCCGCTCCAAATCAAAGAAGTTAAAAACCCTTGGTAAAATTTTTATCGGACCATCGATCTTTAACATCAACGAGCCGGTCATGTTTGGAGCGCCGGTGGTGTTCAATCCGCTTCTCATGCTTCCCATGTGGATCAATTCCGTCACGGGACCTTTGGTGATCTGGTTTGCCATGCGGGGAGGGCTTTTGAAAATTCCAGCCAAGCTGATTCAGGTCGGGCAGATCCCAGCGCCATTTTCCAGCGTGATGATTACAGAGGATCTGCGGGCAATCCTATGGTATGCGGTGCTCTTCCTCATTTATTTATTGACCTGGTATCCATTTTTTAAGGTATATGAAAAACAGGTGCTTGCCCTGGAATACGGGGAGCAGCAATGAGCTTAAGACAGGAGAACGAGATGAAAACAGCAGAAAATGAAAATATCGACGAACAGCTTGTGAGCATTGCAATGAAGCTGATTTTAAATGCAGGAGATGCAAGGCTGAAATTGCAGGAAGCTGTTAAATGGCTGAAGACCTTTGATTTTGGGGAAGCGGACGGCTGCATGAAAGAAGCAGAGGGATGCCTGCGAAAAGCCCATATCGCCCAGACAGAGGTAATTCAGAATGAGGCCGGAGGTATGGTCTATCCGCCCAGCATGCTGTTTAACCACGCTCAGGATACGCTCATGACGATTATGAGCGAGTACAATATGGTAAAAGACATGGTGGAGCTGTTTTGGGTTCTGTATGAGAAAATCGAAAGCAAAGGAGAATAATTATGGAGTATCGGACATTTCCAGAAGATTTTTTATGGGGCGCCGCTACAAGCGCTTATCAAGTAGAGGGAGCAGCGGAGGAAGCCGGAAAGGGACTTTCCCAGCAGGACGTAATAAATAAATCGTATTCCGAAAAAAACGGGTTTGCGGATGCAGCCGTTGCCAGCGATCATTACCATCACTATAAGGAGGATGTCCGGCTGTTCAAGGAAATGGGCTTTACCAGCTACCGCTTTTCCATAAGCTGGTCAAGGATATTTCCAGAGGGAACCGGAAAGGTAAATGAAGAGGGAGTGCAGTTCTACCGTGATCTGATCCATGAGCTGAAAGCAAATGGAATCGAGCCTGTAGTCACTTTATACCACTACGATCTCCCGTGGAAGCTGGCAGAACGCTATGACGGCTGGATCAGCCGGCAGGTGGTAGATGATTTTACCGAATATGCCAGGTTTATCATCAATGAATTTAAGGATCTGGTCCGCTACTGGACCACCATAAACGAACAGAGCATCATTGTTCAGTACTGGACTCAGAAATGTTATATCCGGGAACCGTATTTAGACCAAAATCAGCTCCGGTACCAAATCAACCACCATATGAATCTTGCCCACGCCCATGGGGTGGAGCTGGTTCATGAGCTGGTACCCGGCGGCATGGCGGGGGCGGCCCTGGGCTATGCTCCAATTTACGCTCTGACTTCAAAGGCAGCAGATGCAATGGCAGCCCAGAATGCCAATGATCTCAGAAACACTTACTATACCGATATTTACTTCAAAGGCTCTTATACGGAATCTGCCATGAGGTATCTGGAAGAAAATGGACTTGCACCGGTCATTGAGCCCGGCGATATGGAGTATATTGCTGCAAACCCCTCCGACTTCCTGGCACTGAATTACTATGCCAGCGAGTGTGCAAAACATTGCCCGGCGGATGAGGAAAGACGGTGGAGCGGATTCAACCAGTCCGGAAAAAAGGGGGAGATGTCCGGCTTTGAGACACAGCCGGGGTTTTACCAAATGTGCCGCAATCCGGAACTGGATACCACGGATTGGGACTGGGCCATCGATCCCATAGGAATGGAGTACATGCTGAGAGATTTATATAACCGGTATCAGAAGCCTTTGATGATTACGGAAAACGGTCTGGGAGCATACGATACGCTGACAGAGGATGGGCAGATCCATGACGCCTACCGGATAAGCTATATCCGTGAGCATATCCTCGCCATAAAAAGGGCCATGCACTACGGAGTCCAGATTCTGGGGTATATGCCATGGTCGGCTCTGGACCTGCTCTCTACCAGTAACGGAGTCAAAAAACGGTATGGCTTCATCTACGTAGATCGAACGGATGAGGACCCAAAGGAGTGCAAAAGGCTGAAAAAGGATTCTTTCTACTGGTATCAAAAAGCAATCCAGTCCAATGGAGAGGACTTAGCCGATATAAAATAGCGGGGAGAAGTACAGATAAAAGCCGGAGGAGCGTATGCAGAGGTTTACGTACACAGTGCAGGATATGATGGGTCTCCATGCAAGGAATGCCATTCAGATTTATGAGGTGGCCAATGGGTTTCACAGCAATATCCGGATCTGTAAGAATGAAAAAACAGCAAATGGAAAGAACATGCTGCAGCTTATGGTTCTGGAGGCAAAACGCGGAGAGATCATTGAGTGCTGTGTGGATGGGGAGGACGAAGCAGAGGCAGTGAAAGAGATGCTTCATTGCTTCAGAACATATCTTTAGGAGGTCAGGCTGCAGTTTTGCAGCCTGGCTTTTTTCATGCAATCAATATAATGTATTCTTCCAGGTTCTCATCGAACTCATGGTTTGCTGTGTGTTCCGTCAAGCACATCCGCATTTTTGATTACGATTCTTTTTTTCCGACGGAATCATCTCAATTCTTTAAATGCCTGGATTAAGAAGCTGCTGTCTGCCCATTTTCCGATATCAAAAATATTATTGACATAGTGATGGTCATACAAAAATCTCAGCTGTCCTTCCAATGCCAGCAGTCCTTTTTCCGAAAGGTCAACCGCCAGGTGCTGATTGAAATCTGCGGGAAGAATATTTGAAACTTCGCCTACCGTACCGTGCAGCTGATCGGAAAACAGCTGTAAAGTTTCTGCACGGTTTGTTTTCGCCCATTCCGCCGCCAGCAGCGTCTGCTTTATGTACTCAACCACAATTTCCGGATTCTCATCCGCAAGCCGTTTGCTTACGGTCAATACATTTGGATAAATGTTATTGATGGGAAGCACCTGTGACGTATCTTTTTCTAATTCATAGATAACCTTATAGTTACCGCTTGCCAGTATCCGCGGAGCTAATACACCGGAGACAAAAGCCCCCTCAACAAGTCCCTGATCCAGGGCTTCCAGGTCAATCCTGCCTAAATTGCTTTTATGTTTGTCCGTCATGGCTAAAAACGCTTCACTTACCTCTAATGGAACAAATTCCACTTCCCTGTTGCTTAGTCCTCTGGCCCCGAAAGCGGTTTCAAATGCATGTTCCACTGTTGCTTTATAAAAATCAATTTCCATATAGGAAGCCACAGGAATACCCACTTTTTTATTTCTCAGCTGTTCCACATAATCGACGGTCGAATCATTTTTAACTATAATATAAGATTTGTGAGGTAAAAATGCCAATCCGAGCAAAACCACCTCTGCGCCATTGGACTTTGCCCAAAGAGGAGGTATATTGCCGCCTTCCCGAAATAAGGAATCATCTTTATAGTTAAAATGAACGCTCCACGTTTCTTTCGGCAGTGTCTGTAATAAGACTGGCTGTCCTCCCGCTTTTTCAAAGGTGTCCTTCTTCCAAATTTTATTGGCAGCAATATAGCTGGAATTTCCAACCGGGCATATGGTATATTTAAATTTTTTTAATGACATGCTTATCCCTCCTGATATAATAATTGTTGATTCCTACTGAAATTTTATATATTGTACATTCCGATGCTCTCATGAAACGCGCTGATTACACTGTTTCTATACTCTGCAAATTCCTTGCTGCTGCGGTTTCTCGGCCTATCCAGATTCACGTTAAAAATCTGCATAATTTCCGTGGGCCTTGGCCCCATGACGATCACACGGTCGCCCAAAAAGATAGATTCATCTATGTCATGTGTAATCATGATCATGGTGGTTCCATCCGCCATCCATATTTTTTCCAGCTCTGCCTGCATGTTCATTTTCGTCAATGCGTCCAGCGCTCCCAGAGGCTCATCCAGCAGCAATATTTTCGGCTGCCTTAAAAGCGCCCTTGCTATGGAAACCCTCTGTGCCATTCCGCCGGACAGCTGATTGGGATAAACTTCTTCAAAATCTGCCAATCCGACTTTGCTTAAATACAGATGCACTTTGTCCTTGATATAGCCCTTTTTTCCTTCCAGCCCTAATCCGACATTTTCGCTGACCGTCAGCCATGGAAGGAGCCTGTGCTCCTGAAAAATAACCCCCCGGTCAAGTCCGGGTTTTTCAACTCTTGCTCCTTCCAGCAGGATCTCTCCTGTATAATCACTTTCCAGACCTGAAATCAATCGAAGCAACGTTGTTTTGCCGCACCCACTGGGGCCTATTATAGTGATAAATTCCCCCTTTTCTATATTAAGGGAAACATTCTTAATCGCCTGAATATCCTGCCCCTTGGTATGAAACGTCTTAGACACCTCATGAATGCTCAGTATACTTGAATGATTCAACAAAGTCTTAGGCATAACATTGTCCTCCACTTTCTATCCTTAAATGGTTTTTCTCCAGCTAAGAAAACTTTTTTCAAATAGCTGCAAAATATAATCAAATATCATACCTATAACAGCAATTACAATCATCAGCGCGATTAATTTGTCAGACCACAAAAATTCCTTCGCCTGCAGCAGACCGTATCCGAGTCCCGTAAGTCCGCCCAGCATTTCCGCAGCTACAACAGCCATCCAGGAATTCCCGGCGGCCAAACGCAGACCGGTAAAAATAGAAGGAACAGCGGAGGGCAGAACGACCTTGGTAAGAAACGTTGTATACTTAAGTTCCAGAACCTTTGCCAGCTCATAATATTCTATCTGCACATGATGAATTCCCTGTACCGTATTAATATAAATGGGAATTGCCACACCTCTTGCAATAATGATATACTTTGAGGTCTCGCCGATACCAAACCAGAGAATAATGAGTGGTATCCATGCATAAAGAGGAATCTGGCGGATCACATTGATCAGGGGCGAGACCAGTCTTTCCACGATCTTGTTCAAACCGCTTCCGATCCCTAACAGCAAGGCGATCAATGCGCCCTCCGCATAACCGATGAGAACACGAATCATGCTTGTTTTTAAATCAATGATCAAAGTACCATCCTCTATCATGGCAAAAAATGCTTTCACTACTTTTATGGGAGAAGGTAATATAACCTCCATCAAAATCCCGTTACTGGCTAATATCTGCCATATGGCAAGCAGTCCTAACGGTACGATTAATAAATTAGCGGCTATTTTCGTCCTGTCCCCGATTCTTTCCAGCCAGATTTTACTCCTTGATTCACGAGTTGAACTCATATGTACATCTCCTTAACTGTTGCTTCGTTCTCTTTCGATTTCCTTTATTGCAGTCTTCAGGAAGTAATCATTCGCCCACTCATATACATCTACAGGCGTATCCAAATAACCATGGTCGTATAAAAACCTCGCTCTGCTTTCCAGGGCGAAAAGGCTTTCTCCGGATAAATCAGGTGTTAAGTGCTTGTAAAAGTCTTTATCATAAGAATTCTGATATTGCCACAAAGTCCCATACGTTTGTTCCGCAAGCAGTCTTTCTGCCTCAAGCCGGTGCGAAGCCGCCCAATCAGCTGCCAGTAAAAGCTGCTTTACATACGCAACCACCACTTCCGGTTCCTCTTCTGCCAGCTTTTTGCTGACTGTCAATGTGTTAGGATACTCATTATTGACAGGCGACAGCTGTTCACGGTTTGCAGAGAGCTCATACACTACTTTATACTTTCCGGTATCCAGCAATTTCTGAACGATGGAAAGCTTGACGAAAATCAAATCCACTTCTCCTGCATCCAGAGCCTCGACCTCAGCACTTACCTCTTTTACTTTCTTTGCTTTTGTATCTCCTGACAGTGAAAAATCTGTTTCATCAACAACTTCAACAAAGGTAATACTCTCTTTTGATATTCCTCTGGCTGCCAGAAGCAATTCAAAAGCCTGCTCTGCACTGGCTTTGTGGAAATCAATTAAAGCATTGGGATGGGCCGGAATCGCAATTCTGGCTCCCCGGATCTGGTCAGGGGTCGTAATCGGAGAATCTGCCCTTGCTAAAACAACCTGCCTCTGCTTTAACAAATTAAGTCCGATTAAAACCACTCCTGTTCCCTTTGATTTTGCCCATAAGGGAGGGGTGTTTCCTCCTTCCCTGAAAAGCCGATCATTTTTGTAATCAAAATGAGCCGCCCATTGATCTCTTGGCAGGGTCTGCAGACGGACTGGTGTGATTCCCAGCTTTTCAAGACCGTCCTCCAAAAATCCCTTATTTGCCGCAATATAGCTGGCATTCCCAACTGGGCATATGGTATAATTAATTTCTTTTTTCAATCTGTTTTCCGTCATCTGTTGACCTCCCGATTATTCAAAATATGGTTCAAGATAAAAGTCATCTGCATTAATTTTCTGCGTCTTGTCAATGATTCCATGCTCCACCAGCCAATCCTGGTATTTATCTGTTTCAGATGTAATATTTTCTAATGTATCATTGGATGCGTAGAATGTTTCTTTGGAGCGTTCCCACCAGAAAATTGTGTTCTCCACAGGTGTACGTGTTATTCCTTCTACCACCTTGGCTGCGTCTTCTTCATTGTCTAAAATATAATCAGCAACCGCTTCATGCAATTTTAAAACCGCTTTTAAAATATTTACATTTTCACCGGCAAATTTTGTTGGAGAAAAGAAAACCGTTGCTCCGCCGTAATTCTGATAAGTACCGCCTTCAAGGGCATTTCCTATTTCCCTTAATGAACCGTCAATAATGCCGGAATTAAAGCCGGTAAGCGGATGTACGGAAATCGCGTCCAATTCTCCCGCAAGCAGAGCCGTCTTTAATCCATCCTGTGAAACATTCTTATAGGTCCAGTCCTTTTGCTCTTTCCAGCCAAGATTTTCTGTCTGCTCCAATAATGCAACGTACTGGCACCCTGCATTCCAGCTTCCGATTGTTTTTCCTTTCAGATCCTCAATGGAATTTATATCTGACTTGGCATCCACTAATATGGTCACAATCTTCGGAGACGGATCTTCTGAAAGCTGGACTGCACTGATATTGGCGCCCTGTGATTTGTAAAGCAGATATGGATACAGCATTCTGCTGGAAATGTGAAGTTCCCCTCTTTCCATAAGCTGTGCTTCATTGCCAATGGTGCCCTCAACGGTGGTTACCTTGGTATTGTTATCCCCGAATAAATCTTCAAACCAGCCTTTCCCATTTGCTACATACACCCATTCTCCCGACGCAATTTTTAAATCATCCAGTTTTTCAAAGTGATAACTGCTTTTCAGCTCTGTGATCAGCGCCTGAATCACATCCTCGGTAATAACATCATCCGGTTTCACATGTCTTGTAAGCAATTCCTTCGCCAGCTTCTGGGAATCTGTTGTCTGAGCCTTTGCTTCTGATTCCTGAACCGCCTTTGTACTTTCCTCTGTTTTCTCCGCAGATGCTGCCGTAGATGCTTCCGTCACAGCTGCCGGCTCCTCTGTTTTGCTTTTGCAGCCTGTTGCCGTTAATGATATTGCGAATAATGCACTCATCAAAATTGCTAAATTTCTTCTCTTCATAATTGTACCTATCCTCTCACCTTGTTTCAGCCGCAATTCGTTATAAAACGGCTGGCTGTCTTTGTCTGTCAGGAAAATCACATGGAATAACACATTTTAAAACAAATTTTTTCACCTCCCTTGCTTTTATTTATTTGATTTAAATCCATGACATTTTGGCCTACTTATATGGATTTTTCTATAAAAAAAACAAGTACCGATCATGGCACTTGTTCCCATATCAACATAAAATAATCAGATTATTTCATATATCAATTTATCAGGCGACATAATGAGCATGAAAAATAATATTGTATTTTATCCATACAACATCCCTGACAACAACATAATTTTTTTAAAATTTCATGTTTTTTAGTTGTGATAGAGTTTTTCATACCGTTTGCCTCCTATATAACATATATATCAAATATGTTTATATGTTATTTTATTACTAGATATATTAATATATACCAGCCAATATGTCAATACCTTTTTTTCAGTCATGACTTTTTACTTCAGGTGCGCCCAGAGCCATCGGCGGAAATGGCCTTGTTATCCTTGTATTTTTTAATTAAAATGAGCTTTGCTGACGCGATATATTTTTTGCACTTAAGATATTTTTTCTCAGAAACGAGATGATCCCAGTGTTTTCACTTTAGATCAGTCCGCCGTTCTTTCCAACGGAACTGACGGCAGCTGCAATGCCGCGCAGAGTAACCGGACAGATTCATGAGGCGCTGTCAGATACATTGTTTAAAAGGCAAACAGCAGCAATGCTTTCCGGATATAATCGTGATTCTTTGGAAGCATTTGAAAAAGCCGATGAAACAGCACAGTGAAAATTCCTCAATAAGGGCATCGTCTTTCAGCTGGCTGTCCCTCAACCTTAAGAGAAAATTATGGGTGCCGCCCTCTTCCTCTGGAAGCGACAAAAAGGCTTCTTTCAGCTCGGTTCTTTTGTTCTTTTCCGCATCCACATAACGGCCGCATATACGTGCTCTTCAAACCAGCCGGATCTGAAACTTAAGTCAATATCAGTTTAATTGATTTCTGACAATAAAAAACTACCAGCTCAATACTGATAGTTAGTAGTTTTTTATGCTTTGGCTTAACATTAGCCAAATTTATTCAGTTTACTTGATTCTTATTATTTCTTACCAATATACAATCCATGTAAGCTCGCTCCCAAAATACTTGGCTCTTCGCATGTTGAAATATGATACCTGAACCATTTATCAAAATTGTCATTAGAAGCAGATCTCAATTTACCATTTAAAGCATATACCATACCGTCTGCTCCAATATTATGAATAGTCTTAATATTACATCGAACTGCCAGTTCCTCTATTTCACCTGGCGTCGTGAATGTAAAAATAGAATCACTTTTATTAACATAATTTGTAATCACCTCATTTATGTTCCTCAATTCATCTTCTAAGCACAATATGAATTGCGCAAATTTATTAATATATGTTAATACGAGCATCCCACCTGGCCGCAAAACTCTGCGACATTCTCTGATTGCCATCATCTTTTCTGTTTCTTCATTTAGATGATATAATGCACCCATACATAAAACAACATCAAAGCTTTCATCTTTAAATGAATAAGATCCATAGCATTACAAATTTGGATATTATCAAGTTTTCCTGCGTTTTCATTTTCTTTTATAAGATCAACATTATGAGGAACCAAATCACACGCAGTTACGTGATGTCCTTTTCGGCCAAATAAAAGGAGTACACACCTGTTCCGGCGCAAACATCAAGTATCTCACTATCTTGATTAAATAGCTTGTTAAAATAATAAATTGTAGTCAGGTATTCAATCCTGTGCGAATTATCGCGTTGCAGCCTACCTTTTTCATCATAATTTTCATAATACTCAATAATACCACTTTCCACTTACAATCACTACTTTCTCAATTTTATCAGGTTTTTTTGATCATAACACATGTACTACTAACTATCAATATTTAGTTTTCAAAGTGCCGTACTTCGTAAAATATCAGTTTAATTGATTTCTGACAATAAAAAACTACCAGCTCAATACTGATAGTTAGTCGTTTCTTTTATATATTTTAAAGGTTACGCATTGTGCTTATTTTGAATAGCATTGAATGCAATTATCGATCCACGCTTTTACTTTCTGTCCAACTTCCTCTTTAGTTAAGCTGTCCACTTCCAATACATCAACATTCGGCCTGCCAATAAACCAACTCTTCTTTAACGGTAATAAATGTTGAAGATGGTATTCAAAAAACAGTCGTGAACGAGATTGGTCGTTCTCTTTGTGTATACGTAAAATTTGCTCACTTGCATCCAAAAATAAAATTCTAACTGGCATACAATCTTTTAACTGTTGCAATTCAAAATACAGCTTGTCTTCGACATTCCAGTCCGCACCAATTGTTTTGGGATAATTAAGAGTATAAAATTCAATTTCTTCTGCACCAAAATCCATTACTGAACATTCAAACTTTTTTGCCAATTGATACCTTTCAATTTCTTTCAAAATCCACAGCTTTTGGATTTCAATGTAATCTTCAAAAATATTCTTATTTAGCCCTCTTGATTTAATCTGCTCTATAACATTAGTATTCGATTCATAGCTGATGTTTACATATGGTGCATTTTCTTGAATGTATTTTACGGCCGTAGTTTTACCAACTGCCATACAACCCTGCAGGGATAAGACAATAGACAAAATATTCACCTCCCATAATTAAATAATCTTCATGAGTAGAATACCATCTTACTTACCAACTATCAATATTAAGTTTCCAATGTCATTAATACGATAAATCTCAATTTTCTATAATGACATTCCCGCAAGTGTAAACTATAATAATAACAATAATAATAAACTTTTTAGTTTTACAACGGAGGATTCGCTATGATAGAAATATCTAACTCAATAAGTATTATTTTAGGATTCGCTGCATTACTGCTTCCTTTGGTGATCCTTCCCCAATGCAGTAAAATCAACTATCCAATTTACACCGCTCTTACGGTGGCAAGTTTTATATCCTGTGCCTTTTCAATATGTGCACAGCTTTTTAGCACTAGTTATTTAGTAAAAGTAAAAGATTGGCCGGCTCTTTTGGATACATCTCATGAAATAGCGATAATTTCTGTGTGGCTGGTCAGCGTTACGTCTGTTATCAATATTGCAGTATCGCTAATATATTTCAGTAAAAATAAAAAATCCTGCAAATCCTAATTCAGCAGCCTATATCGAATTCCCTTTTCCACTTTCCAAAACATGCCTCACAAGCAACAACTGGGAATTTTAATATTTCACCACTTTTCCCATGTTAACTTTTCAAGATTATCAAATATCTTTTCTTCGTCCCAGTTCCGCCATTGAAGCTTTGCCCACGTCCGCCATGGCAAAGATACGCCGGACTATGGATACCATGAAAGATATACGGGCCGGCTTGAGAATACCATTATTCTCAAACCAGCCCGCGATATTACTTTTCAAAACAATCAGCAGTGAATCATTGCAGTGTACTGTGTAAAAGGATATTCGAAATGCCTCGCCGAGGAACAATAAGGTTTATTTTTAAATCCTATTTTATTTATACAGACTGCTCGATCACGCCGGAACGCGCCGCCGCCCATCGGGCCCGCATCG
>JASGGP010000123.1:0-12465 GCA_047604985.1 Lacrimispora sp. | reverse complement strand
ACCTGGATTTTAAACCGGTCCTCCTCTACTGTGTGTTTTAAGGCCACCTCGGCGCGGTAATTGGCTCCCATGCGGCGCTGGAGCTTCCTGTGTATCCGGCTTCCCTCCTGCATGGCTTCTTTTTCGGCGCCGGAGGTGCGCCGGTTGTCTATATCGCCGGAACGCAGCACGAATTCAACTAAGTTCCTGACGGATATTTTCAGGACTTTCTTTTCTTCCTTCATTCCGGCCTTTCCCCCTTTATGGTTTTACTCTCCCCACAGCTTGTCTTTCAGCAAACCGAAAAAGGGAATTGCAGGCATTTGCCTTACAATTCCCTTTCCTCGCTACGTTACTTTTAAGCTGCTGAACATTTGCCCGGAGCTTTTTTCGCCAGAAATGCTTCAAATTCCCTGTCCTCGCCGTTAAGCTCAACGGTCAGGACCTTGGACAAGTCTAAACTCAATACTCCTAATATAGACTTTGCGTCAATAACTACTCTATTGTAATGTACGTCTATGTCAAAAGCACATTTGGAAGCAGCTGCAACAAACTCTTTCGCCTCAGCAACAGTTGGTAACATAATCTTGAACTGTTTCATAATCAGGACTCCTTTTTTAAATGAAGAAAAAAGTTACAAGTACTATATAGTACATATATCATGTTTGACATGATTTGTCAAATTATGCTTTATATCGGATTATATTACGTTTTTTTGTGCAAAACAGGCAATTATGGCTGGACTTTTGCACTGTATCTGGCATGTTTTCGAGAGGACAAGTTGCATTTTGAGAATCGTTATCAGTTTTTCTTTTTGTTATAAGTTAATTTCACAAATCTGATTCGCTATTTTTATAGAAAACGCCAAAGCCAACCCCTTTTCCTGGAAATGGCTGTAAGTATTCCTTTATATTTTACCACAAACAGCGGTTCATTAACAGCAGAATCTATTATTTATTCTTTTTATTTTTTTCAAAAAACTGTTGCAATATAAAAGCTTCTATGCTATACTTTCTAGGTGCTTCGGTACGGGTGGAAAACAGCCCGTTATAGGGGAATAGTTCAATGGTAGAGCAACGGTCTCCAAAACCGTAAATGGGGGTTCGAGCCCCTCTTCCCCTGCTAATATAATATGAAAGAAACCGGAAGATTGTTGAGAACCGACAATCTTCCGGTTTTTTGTTTTATGCGGAAAAAGCTACTGCAATATACCTAACTTAAGCTTCCAGACCAGTATCCGGATTACGGAAGCGTCAATTTCTCCCTCTTTCAATGTCCCCTTGTCCAGGGCGTCCAAGACGGCCGGAATCTGGATGTCAAAGTCAGTCGCAACCAGCATATCATTGCCGGCAGCAACGGCCAGGACGGCCGCATCAGCATCCGAGGTAATTTTTTTAATGGCATCCATACTAAGGTCATCCGTCATAATCACTCCCTTAAAATTTAAGGATTCCCTTAATATATTATGAACCTCAGGGGAAAGGGAGGCAGGTTGTTTTCCATCCATGGAAGTTACGATATTGTGGGAAACCAGTATGCTGCCTGCCCCGGCTTCGATCCCGGCTTCAAAGGGAAGAAAGTCACTCTGGACAAATTGCTTATACTCTCTGGTATCCACTGCGGCTCCCGTATGAGTATCCCCATTGCTTCCATAGCCCGGAAAATGCTTCAGCGTGCTGCCGATCCGGTCTTTTCCCATTTCCTGGACAACTGTCCGGACATAATCAGCCGTTTCCCCGGCTTCCCGGCCGAAAGACCTGCGATAAATAAAATCATCGGGACTGACGGAGACATCACAGACGGGAGCCAGATTGACATTGATGCCAAGTCCAAGAAGAAGTTCCGCTTTCTCTTGGGTATCCGCCTGTATGGCTTCAAGGCCGCCCTGCTTATACAAATCCTGTGGAGACTTAAAGGGTTCAGAGCGGAAAGCCGTATATTTGCTCACCCGGCATACGGTCCCGCCTTCCTCATCGACTCCAATGAGCATGGGGATGGGGGAAGCACTCTGGCAGTTCTTAATAAGATCCCGGATGCCGGTCTGCGTCTCATCCTTAAAATCGTCCCCGAACAGAATATAACCGCCCAGATGATACTTCTTACTGTCTTCAACGGCACTGGCTTTCCGCAGGCGGACAAAAAACATCTGGCCTACCTTTTCCTCCAGGGTCATGCCGGAAAGCAGTTCATCGGCCCTTGTTTCGTAAGGATCACTGACAGAGGAAGAATCCGTCTGCCCTGTTGTTTCTTCAACCGAAGATTCTGGGGAAGAGATATTAATTGGGACTTCTGTAGAACCGGTTGTGCCGGCATCGGTTTCGCTTGCCTCCTGTTTCGTCTCCTCAGTGGGAGGGCTGTCAAAATAGCGGTCAAAACCCTGGGAATATTTCCCGCAGCCTGACAAAACAAGGGGCAGGAGCAAGAATATAAAGAAACATATATATTTATTAGATTTCATAAAAATCCTTTCTGACGGCAGGTAAAATATTTTGATGATAATTATACCGTTCCGGCAGTCAGTGGTCAAGGAGATTCCTCTTACGTTTTCCTTATGCCGGTGACGAAGAAAGGGAAAATGGCGGAACCAAAAGCCAGGGCGATATTTATATGTAATAAAGAGTCCGCTTGCGGGCTCTCGCGCCGGAGCGCGGCTGCTTCAGCAACCATACTTCCTCGACGCGGAGTGCGCATCCCCCGGATGTTTTTCGTATAGGATGAACTTTCCTATACGACAAAAAGGACCGGTGTCAGGATTTTCCTCCTGACACCGGTCTGTCTACAGCTTATTCTATAGATGCCTACCTCCTCACTGAGGAGGTATGGCTGTTAAATCAACTGCACTTCAGCATGGAAATCTGCTTTTCCGACTCTTTATTTCACCCCGCTGATATTTTCGATATAGTGAAATTGCTGCTCAAGGTGACTGATAAATAACAGCAATCTTTCATACAACGGCTGTGCCTTATCACCGTACCTTTTTTCAAGATATTTTCCAATATCCCTCACGTTTCTGCTGCCGTCAATTTGAAGAAACACGCAGCTTCCATACTCATCCATAGAAGTTCTTTTATATTCCGGAATTCTGAAACCCAGTTTTCTAAAAAACCGCTGAATCTTGTGATCCTGTTTTTCAAGGAGAGTAACAATGCCGTTTTTATCAACCTCATATTCCAGTCCGTCCGAAATTTTAAATATTATATTCAAAACCTCATCATTATGATCTATCATTTTTTCGCTTTACTATTCATAATCGGTATTGCGGACGCCACTACAAGAACGATCAGCAGGATAAATGCCATTCCATTTGTGTTCGCAAATCCCATTGGGTTGATTCCTTTGATAACGCCCGTTACCTGCAGAACGATTCCCACCAGTCCGATGATTGATCCGCCGGCAACAAGTCCTGACGATAAGCTTATACCGTTAGAAACCTTCGCTTCTTTTTCTTTCTCATTTTTGGAATACTTCTCTACAAAGAAACGAACCAAAGCGCCTACCAGAAGGATGGAGGTTGTAGATATAGGCAAATAAAATCCGATTGCCACTGTCATGATCGGAAGCTTCAGCAAGAACAAAACAATTCCCATCACAACGCCGCAGATAATCATAACCCATGGTAACTGACCGGACATGATTCCAGCGGTCAAGGTTGCCATTAAGTTTGCCTGAGGCAGCGCAAACGGAACATTGTCACCGGTCATTGAAAGCTGGTTGGAAAGCAATAAGATGACACTGGTAACTGCAAGAACACCGACCACAGAAGCTATGGCAAAATACTTCTGCATTTCATTCCTGTCTCCTCCAATGATGAAAGAAACCTTTTGCGACTGGCAATAACCGCCTGCTGCCGCGATTGCAGTAACAATGAAAGTACCGAATAACAACAGGGCCTTGTTATCAGCCACACTCTTCCATCCCAATCCCACAAACAGCAATGTGATGATAACGATAGAAGCAATTGTCATACCGGATACAGGAAGGTTGGAAGTTCCAATGGTACCGGTTAAACGGCCGGAAACAATAACAAACATGATGGACAGCACCATGGATAAAACAGCTCCCAGCAACGCCATGGCAATGTTGCCGCCGGATATCAGGAAACCGCCGAGGAAACCTACGATAATGCCTGCCAGCAATATAACTATTTCAGCAGAAGATCCAGCGCCGCTGCCGGAGTTTTTTCCTCTGGCATTGAGGGTGTCACTGATTGAAGCAATAACGGTTGGAATCAGCCTTATGGCACCGATCAGACCACCGGAAAGCATCATGCCTGCACCGATGTATTTTACGTAACTGCCTGCTATATCGCTGACCCCCATGCTGTTTACGCTTACAGCAGGATTATTCCATACGGCCGGGCCGCCCTGTCCTAAGGAAGCAAAATAGCCGATGAGAGGCATAACGGCAAAGTTGGATAATATGGAGCCGGCAAACATGGTCACGGATACCTCCATCCCGACAATGAAGCCATTCCCAGCAGCAGTGGGTTCACTTCAAGCTGGAATTTCCATTTGTAAAAGGACTCATGTACAAAGCTGATCACGTTGTTGGTGACATTTAAGAAAGAGCTGGTCAATACGGTTATAAATCCGCCGATTCCAAATCCCATTCCCATAAACTTAAGCGAATCCTTGGCTCCTTCCGAAGCAACTAAGGTTTCAGAAATAGCCATTGATTCCGGATACATTAATTTCCCATGTTCTTCCACAATCAAATAATTGTAGACCAGGGAAGCGGCTCCGATGCCGAATAACGCACCGCCCACACCGATCACGAAGCCCTCCACAAATGACACTTGGGAGCCAATCAAAAGAATTGCCGGTAAAACGAATATCATACCGCTGGCAATGGATTCACCGCCGCTTGCCATCCCCTGTAAAAGGGTCTTTCCAAGAATCCCCTTTTCCTTGGCAAAAATAGCGATAAATACAGAACCTAATATGGAACCCGGTATTCCTGCTGCAACAGTAAGACCTGCTTTCATGCCCGAGTAAGCAGTCGACGCGGAAAACAGCGCAGACAGAAGAATACCAATGATTAATACTGCGATATTCCCACCCAATCCGGAGCTTTTGGATACATATGGAACATAGTCTTTCCCGGCCACGCCGCCATATGCACCTTTCGATAATTTCTGATTCATACAAGTTTACTCCCTTACATTATATAGTTATCGTTTGATTTATTTGAGGGCTTTCAGCGCTTCTGTCAAATACTTCCATGTCCTCTGGGTAGACGGTATGCTTAAATGCTCCTCCGCAGTATGCACTCCGAACATTGTGGGCCCAACGGATATCATATCCAGCTTTCCGTCAAACTTTTCAGCAAAAATCGCACATTCAAGTCCGGCATGAATCGCACTTATAAGCGGCTTTTCACCAAATAATTTCTCGTATAAGTCTACAAAAAGCTGTCTTACCTTTGAATCAGGGTCGTATTTCCATTCCGGGTAATCCGATTCAGCAGTCACCTTTCCGTTTGTAAGGCCTGCGATGGCGGCTACGGTTTTGAAAATGTTCTCCTTTATACTTCCGACAGAGCTTCTTATAGAACTGATAATCTCAACACTATCCTCCTTTACTTGAACTACCCCCAGATTTAATGAGCTCTCTACCAGCCCCTCAATATCCATGCTTACGCTTTGGATCCCGTTTGGAATCAGATACAGAAAATTAATAACATTTTCCCTTGTATCTTTTGACATAATTCGTTCCGGCATATTTTCTGCAGACTTAAGGCCCACTTCTATACCCGGATCTGATACTTTAAATTCATCCTTAAATATTGTTTCCAAAGCAGAAACCTGCTTTTTCAGCGCTGAAACATCCTCTGTGTTTACGCATATAACAGCCTGTGCATCACGGGCAATGGCGTTATGCTTGGAACCTCCTCCAACAGAGAACAAGCTTAAATCAATCTCCGAGCTTACACTTTTCAGCAGGCGGGCCATCAGCTTATTGGCGTTTGCCCTGCCTTTATGAATCTCCACTCCGGAGTGACCGCCCTGCAGTCCCGTAATATCTATGATATAGGCAGCACGGCTTCTGTCTGCTCTTTCCCATGTTACAGGAATCTCAATTTTGGCGGAACAGCCCCCCGCACAGCTTACGGTTAAGATGCCCTCTTCCTCTGAGTCAATGTTAATAAGAGTTTTTCCTGATATATTCTTGGGATCCAGCACATGGGCGCCATCCATTCCCGTCTCTTCAGAGGTGGTAACCAGCAATTCCACCGGCGGGTGTTCCAGCGAATCCGATGCTAAAACCGCCAGCCCCATGGCAACCGCGATGCCGTCGTCTCCTCCCAGCGTTGTGCCGTCTGCATAAAGCATATCTCCGGCTATCTTTAATTGAATGGGGTCTGTCAGGAAATCATGGATTACATCAGGCCTTTTCTCACAGACCATATCCATATGCCCCTGAATCACAACGCCGGGACTATTTTCATAGCCCTCGGTACCAGGCTTTTTAATGATAACATTCAGTGCCTTATCCTGTATTACCTCCAGCTTGTGTTCTTTGGCAAAAGAGACTAAATAATCGCTGATTCTTCTTTCGTCTCCCGAACCTCTCGGGATATTGCTGATTTCCTCAAAATAGTGAAACACTTCAACCGGTTCAATGTTTTCCAATGCTCTGCTACCCACTGTATACTTTCTCCTTTACTAAAAAATTTGCCCTTCATGTGCTTATCACATGATTACGGGCAAAAAGACCAAAAATACGATTATATTTTATCACAATAAAACCCAAAAAACAATAGATATAATTGAATATTCTTACCTAAGGATTTTTTTACTATTTTTTTACTTTACATCCTATAGCACTATTTCTCCTCATATATAGGCTTGTTTTTTGGTAATAATTTATAAATATACATTTAATATACTTTTTGATCTTAATGCTGCTTCATATTCACTGTAATATATATAAATGTGTAGTTTGCCATTCTTCCTTATATTTTATCCGTAAAACCTGGGCTATTCCGGCATAAACGCCTTTTATTTTCGCTTTTCCATTTTTTACTCTTACATTTTGCTTTTATTTTTATTCATTTTTATGTTTATCCGTTTTTTATATTTATTCGTTTTCATATTCACGTTTATTTTTCTTAAGATATTTTACAACTCTATCTCTGTCTTAAAAGCAACAACGGCCTGTCCAACAATCCGGACAAGAACAGGCTTTTTATTTTCTATTTTTACGTGCACCCGCATACCGCCATCACGTTTAATCGCTTCTCCCTGCAAAATGGAAAACGAAAGTTCTTCTTCAGATTGCAATGATCCGCAAATGCCATGATGCACAAGGTAAATTCCCAATGGCCCATTGGCATTTCCCGTAACAGGGTCTTCGGAAATTCCAATTGCAGGTGCGAACATACGTCCGTGAACCAATACATCCTCATCCGGATTCAACGTAAAGATATAATACCCGTTACTTCCCACTTCAGCGCTGATTGATGAAAGTTCATCCATATTCGGATTAAGAGTGTGCAGCTGATTGTTTGATTTTATCCCAACCATAATCTTGGAATGACCTGCTGAGGCTATGGAAACAGGGCAATCCTCTCTTATATCATTTACCCTTATACCTAACGCGCCTGCTATCCTTTCTACCATAAAAGGTTCAAACGGTTCGCTTACTTCCGGAGTTCCCTGAGTCATAATAATAGAGTAATCGTTATCTTCCTGCACAATATCCACAGGCAGTATTCCAGCTTTTGTCAATTGCATCACTCTGCCGGATACGGCTTCTCCCTCAATTGCCCTCACATAGTGTGCTGCGATTGTGGCATGACCACAAAGAGGGACTTCTGTGGCAGGCGTAAAGAATCTCACTTCCACATCATATTCAGGAGAAGCGGAGGAAAATATAAATGCTGTTTCAGAATTGTTTAATTCTCTTGCGATTCGTTGCATTTGTTCTTCCGTAAGACCATCTGCATTAGGTACAACACCTGCCGGATTCCCGTGAAATTTATTTCGTGTAAATGAATCTACTTGATATATTTTATATTTTTTCATTGTATTATCCTCCAATGTACAAAAGGGAACCGCTCCATTTAAAATAACATAATTAGTATTTTACCATTTATCCCCATTAAATGGAAGCAAAAGTCAACATCCAGTTGAAACGGTGTTTTCAACAGCTCCAATTAACAACTGTCTTCCCATATACCGTTTTATCCTGCTTATCCGCTTGGATAAAAACAGACTTAACCGTTAAATTTCATAAGCCATTTGGATTTCAAACGGATTATATACAAAATAAAGCTATTAGTGATTGAAAATTTCAGGATTTACATTGATTATATATGCAATTCTATGATATAATTTGCAAAATGTTAAAAACATTAAAAGATGCTGTTTTCCGATTAAATGTTCATTATTCAGAAAACAACACCACATCAACATTTATTGGAGGAAGCAGTATGTCAAATGACAAACAAATGAAAAACAGGGATCTTACGAAAATGCGCACCCCGCATACTTATGCCATTATTTTTGCGGTGGTTCTTTTTTGCTGGGCGCTCACATTCCTGGTTCCCGCCGGAAAGTTCAGTACCCACGAGGTCAGCTACGAGGATTCCAACGGAGCCGTAAAAACCAGAACGGTTCTTATCAATGATTCATTCCGCTACAGCTATAACTTAAACACCGCCAATCTGGCCGCAGATTTAGGACAATTGGCAGGCGATGATGCAAAGCTTGAAGAATTGGAGGTGGACAAGGCTGCCCTGGAGGAATTTCTTGCCACAGATCAGGCAGAGTGGAGCCAGTCACAGTTAGACGACCTTGGTCTGGATGACGACACACTTTACGGCATGTATGGCACCGACATGTATGATACAACGAAAAAGCTGCACAAAACTGCAACCCTGTGGGGTACTGACGATTTCGGCGGCTTTGGCGTTCTCAACTATGTTTTTGAGGGCCTTGTCACCGGAGACAAATACGGTTCAGCCGTGGGAATTGTTGCCCTGATTCTGGTGGTCGGCGGCGCTTTCGGTATTATCATGAAAACCGGCGCAGTAGATGCGGGCATTTATGCTCTTATCCGCAAATCAAAAGGGCTGGAACGGTGGGCCCTCCCTCTTCTCTTTATCGTTTTCTCACTGGCAGGTGCAACCTTTGGCATGTCAGAGGAGGTAATTCCTTTCTCTATGATTATGGTTCCCTTCGTCATTGCTTTGGGATATGACTCTATTGTGGCAGTTACCGTGACCTACGTGGCTTCCCAGGTAGGCAATGCGGTATCCTGGATGAGCCCTTTCAGTGTGGCCATTGCTCAGGGCATTGCCGGTATCCCGGTACTGTCCGGCGCCTCTTTCCGCCTGGGGATGTGGGTCGTCGTTACGCTTCTTTCCGCTGCCTACATGATGGTTTATGCAGAAAAAATCCGTAAAAATCCGGAGCTTTCCGTCACCCGTCTGTCCGACGGATATTTCAGAAGCAGAATGGAAAATACGACTCAGGAAGAAAAAGAATTCCATCTCGGACATAAACTGATCCTGCTGGAAATGCTGGCTGTGCTGGTCTGGATTATATGGGGCGTTACTACCAAAGGCTACTACATTCCTGAAATCGCCTCCCAGTTCTTTGCCATGGGTCTGGCTGCCGGTATTACCGCCGTCATCTTCAAGCTGGACGGTATGACCATCAATGATATGGCTTCTGCTTTTCAGAGCGGCGTTGCCGACTTAGCCGGAACCGCCGTTGTGGTGGGTATGGCAAAGGGCATCCTGCTGGTTTTAGGCGGTTCCGACGCAAGTACCGCTTCCACCTTAAACACGGTGCTCTATAATATCGGCATGGCTTTAGAGGGAGTTCCTGCAGTTATCGCCTCATGGTGCATGTATGTCTTCCAGAGCTTATTCAACCTGGTTGTTACTTCCAACTCCGGACAGGCCGCACTCACCATGCCTATTATGGCTCCGCTTTCCGACATTGTGGGCGTTCCCCGTCAGATTGCAGTACTGGCCTATCAGATGGGCGCAGGCTTCGTAGACGCTTTCACCCCTGTTTCTGCCAGCTTAATCGGCGTTCTGGGCGTTGCCAGAATCGATTGGAGCAAGTGGGCCAAATTCCAGATAAAAATGCAGGCGTTTTTCTTTGCCATGGGAATTGTGATTCTGACTCTGGCTGTGATGATTCATCTGCAATAAAAGAGCTTGGCTTGCCAAGAAACAAACCTATTCAGGAGGAATCCCATGATGAATATAATAAAGCTGCTGAAAAATGCAGACGTATATGCGCCGGAGCACTTAGGACTGCGGGACATTTTAATCTGTGATACAAAGATTGCTTCTATAGAACCCCGCATCGACGCAACGGTCCCTGGTCTGGAGGTTGTGGACCTAAAGGGACAGAGACTGGTTCCGGGCTACATGGACGGCCATACCCACATCACCGGCGGCGGCGGAGAAAACAGTTTTTCCTCCAGAGTGCCGGAAAGCCGTATTTCTGAAGTGGTTTCCACAGGAGTAACCACTGTTTTGGGACTGCTGGGTACAGATACGGTCACCCGCAGCTCAGAAAACCTGCTGGCAAAAGCCAGAGAATTTGAACAGAACGGAATCAGCGCCTACATGCTTACCGGAGGCTACCGTTACCCCTCTCCCCTGCTGACCGGCAGCATTATGAATGATATCGTCCTCATTGACAAGGTTATCGGCGTTAAGATTGCCGTTTCCGACCATCGCTCTTCTGCAACCAGCACCCCGGAGCTGGCCCGCTTATGCTCTGATGCCCGCGTCGGCGGCATGATCAGCGGCAAGGCCGGACTGGTGGTCATGCATATGGGAAGCAGCGCCAAGGGGTTGAAGCCCATCTATGAAATGCTGGAATACTCCGACGTGCCCATGGGAAACATTCTGCCCACCCATTGCGAGCGCTGCGAACCTCTCTTTACGGAAGCCGTCCAATACGCCAAAAAGGGCGGGAACTTTGACTTAACCGCCGCTACTCCCGATGAGGCAAAGCTGGAAGGCGGGGCGGCACATTTTGTCCGCCGGGCCTTAGACGCCGGCGCGGATATCTCTCATATCACAATCAGCAGCGACTCTTACGGCAGCATTCCTGTATTCAATGAGAAAATGGAATGCGTGGGAATCTCCTATGCCCACGGTCCGGTGCTTCACGACGAAATCCGCCGCATGGTGGAGGCCGAGGGCATTTCTATAGAAACAGCCCTTTGTCCTATTACCAAAAACGTAGCTGAACGGATGGGCCTGAGGGGGAAAAAGGGTATCATAGCTCCCGGCGCAGACGCAGACTTCGTGGTCTGGGACAATGATATGAACATTGAACAGGTGTTTGCAAAGGGCAAAACCGCTTTTGAGAATGGCCGGCCGCTTTTGCGTGGGCGGTATGAATAAAAGCTGAGATACATTTCGTAAATTGCTTTATTGCTATATTGAAAAAAGTACCGTAATCCATTGAGACTACGGTATTTTTTTGCATTTTTATTATTTGATTTCCAGAGCTTTCCGGCCTTGGTACTTTCTACAATGCCGATTACTATGGCTGCAGCAGCTCCGGCCAAAGAATTATTACCCAGGGACAGCTTTCTGTTTTATCGGGGTACGCCACTTTGTAAGCCCTGGTGCTATCAAGGTCAATCAGGTATTCATCTGCAGATATTTCTGCTTGGCTGTCAATGTCATCAGACCCATTCCCTTTCAATTTGTGGATAATAAACGGCCAAAAGCCTGTATTAATTTGCAGTTTTGTGTCGTATTTTCAGACATTAACACTTAATCCACAATTGTTTCCACAATACTGTGGATAAGTGTCGTTTTAGGCATTAAAAAGAGACGGGATCGACCGTCTCTGGGTGTGTTTATTTTTTAATCATAATAACTGCGAGCGCCGCAACTATCATCAAAAGATACAAAACGTCATGTAATATACCAATATCCATATTTTCTCCTGTCTTTTTAACATTATATTAACAATAGTCGTAAAAAAAAACACCTATCAGCAAAAATCTGACAGGTGTTTTCAAAAAAGAAGGGCCATTGCTTATGGCTGGCCATATTCAATTCCTGGCCAATCGGATTACCCGGGATCGGACCGGAGCTTCCTCGTTTTTCTTCCTTAAAATCCTGATTTTTGATAACAGTGTTTTTTATAACACATATATTAGTATAAAATATAAAAACGGTGACCAACTGCATGTCTAATTCTGAAAACCCCAATTATGATACCGCCAACATGCCAGCCTTCCCCTCTGATTATGGACCAAACCCTTTTGTTATTGATCTTAACAAAGCAGCGCAACAAAACGATAATTTTCGTTCGACTTTATGGACGGGACCTTATTTACAGGTCACTCTAATGAACATTCCTGTCGGAGAAATTATTGGCATGGAAGCCCATCCTGACCACGATCAGGTTTTGCGGATAGAAGACGGTTTGGGCTTGGTTCAATTGGGAGGGGCATAAAAGGATGAGATTTTAAGCGGTTCATTACCGATATTAAT
>JASGGP010000122.1:0-12578 GCA_047604985.1 Lacrimispora sp. | reverse complement strand
CGTGGACGGAGGCTGGGTCCGGGTGACCCTGGACGCGGATCACAAGTTCTTCTACGTAAAGGTGGCGGATTCCGGGATCGGAATTCCCGAAGAATTTCAGGAGCACGTGTTTGAACGGTTTTACCGTGTGGATAAAGCCAGATCCAGGGAAACGGGAGGCACCGGCTTAGGACTTTCCATCACTAAGAAGATCGTGCTGATGCACCAGGGAGCCATTAAGCTTCAGAGCAAAGAGGGAGGGGGATCTACGTTTACCGTCCGTATTCCTCTCATTTATATATCATAGAAACGGGAGGGCTGTAAAATGAAACGACTAAGCGGTGCCTTGCTCCTCCTGTCATGTTTTCTTCTTCTGGCCGGCTGCGGGAAAAAGGAGGAAAAGACAGCGGAGGCTGTGGATGGAGTCTACAAGATTTACTATCTGAATTCCGCAATGACTAAAATGGAACCTCAGGAATACACCATGCCCCAAAAGCCGGAGAGTGATCCCGAAGAGGTGGCGGACTGGGAGATATTAAACCTGCTGGAGCAGCTTCGGACGGTTCCTAAGGATCTGGACCGCCAGGCCGCGGTTCCTGACAAGGTGGGATTTGAACACTATAAGCTGGAGGACACGGTTCTCTATCTCTATTTTGACAACAATTACGCCATGATGAACGGAACCAGGGAGATTCTGTGCAGAGCATCCCTGGTAAAGACCTTAACCCAGGTTAAGGGAGTGGACTATGTGGCCGTATATACGGCAGAGCAGCCCTTGATGGACAGCTCGGGAAGTCCTGTAGGCCCTATGGCAAACGCGGATTTTATCGACAATATCAGCAATGTCAATTCCTATGAAAAGACGGAGCTGACCCTTTACTTTGCCGATGAAACAGGAGCGAAGCTGGAAAAGGAGACGAGAGAGGTGGTGCATAACGTCAGCACCTCTTTAGAAAAGCTGGTTATTGAACAGCTGATAGCAGGTCCCGGCAGGCCCGGCATGAATCCGACCCTGCCAAAGGATACGAAACTGCTCAATGTGTCCGTAAATGAAAATATTTGCTATATTAATTTTGATTCCTCATTTTTAAACAACACTTTGGATGTGAAAGAGTATATTCCCATTTATTCCATTGTAAATTCCCTGGCGGCAGTGTCCTCCATCAACAAGGTGCAGATTACGGTCAACGGTTCCCAGGAGGTAATGTTCCGGGATTCCATTTCCCTAAACCAGCTCTTTGAGCGGAACTTAGATTACAATGCGGAAAATGAGGAAGAAATAACCGATATAGGAGGAGTAGAACAATAAAACGCCCATTATGTCTGATCGCAGGGGGCTTTGTACTTGGAGAGGCTGCCGTACTGCTGGCTCTGACATCTTGGCTTTTCATTCCGGTTCTTTTTGGGGCCGGAATGGCTTTTTATGGTTATCGGAGAGGCAGAAACCCGGTTTGGGTCTTTTTGTCTCTCGTTTTTTTGTATTTAGGGGCTGCCAGAGGTTTGACGGAGGAAAAAAGCTGGCAGGAACGGGAAAAGGCGGCTCAAGAGCTCTCCGGGGCTTATGTGGAGGTTCGGGGAAAGATTTCCTCCCTGGAGGAAACCGAGGGAGGCTTTCGTATTCTGCTGAGGGATGGGAAGGTCTGGAGGTATGCAGGAGGAAAAAGGGAAGAGAAAAGTGAGGGAGCCAGGGTCTCCGGGCTGATGGCAACTATGGGAAATGGCTGGGAGGCCGGGGAGAATGGCCGGAATGAGGGAAAAGACGGTGGGGAGAATGAGGAGAAGGGCTGGGAAGCGGAAAGAACCGGAAAAAAGAACGAAAAGGAAAGCCTGGGCCTTGGGCAGCTTGTTGCGGTACGGGGAGAGGTACAGCTCTTTTCAGAGGCCAGAAATCCGGGGGAGTTTGATTTCAAGGCTTATTATCGGTCCATGGGGCTGGATTACAAGATATATGGGGAGGAACTGACAGTCTTAGATAAGCGGACCGACCCTGTCCTTAACGGGCTGCGGCAGGTGAAGCTATGGGGAGAGGGGATTCTTTACCGGCTGACAAAGAAAGAAGAAGCCGGAATTTTCGCGGCGGCGGTCATGGGGGATAAGGACGGAATCCCCAAGGAAATCAATTCCCTGTATCAGAAAAATGGAATTGCACATCTTCTGGCCATCAGCGGGATGCACATGTCGGTGATCGGACTGTTCCTTTACGGAATATTGAGAAAGGTTGGCTTGGGCTACGGCGCTTCGGGTCTGGGGGGATCTGCATTGGTGATACTCTACGGGATTTTGACAGGAGGCTCACCGTCAGTGGAACGGGCGGTCATTATGATGGTCGTGGCATTCCTGGCCTTTTACCTTGGCAGAACCTATGACCTTTTGTCCTCTGCCGCCTTTGCCCTGCTTCTGCTGGCCCTGCAGTCGCCTCTTTTTTTGACCCAGGGCGGAGTGCAGCTTTCTTTTGGCGCTGTTTTTGCCATTGGCGGGGTGCGGCCTGTTTTGGAGCGGTGGATCGGAAAGGGAAAGCCTTTGGCAGCCGTTGTTTCCACCGCCGCTGCCATCCAGATGGTTACGCTTCCTGTGGTGCTGTACCATTTTTACCAGCTTCCCCTTTATGGGATTTTTCTTAACTTTCTGGCAATTCCTTTGATGGATGGAGTAATTTATTCTGCTTTCGGCGTTATATTTCTGGGAAGCTTTTCTTCACGGCTGGGGATATGGGCGGCGGGAGCAGGACATTATATTCTGGCGTTTTATGAGTTCCTTTGCAGGAGCATATCGGAGTTTCCCTATTATAATCTGACTTTTGGAAGACCGGGGGCAGGGAGGATTGTGGCCTATGGATTCTTTCTCGCAGCTCTGCTTGTGGTTTTAATGGTTCAGGGGGAAAAGCGTGAAGAGAAAGAAAAAGGGGATGAGGAAAACGCGCTTGAGGAGAAAGTGCCTGAGGCGGGAATGCTTAAGGGAAGAGCGTTTAGAGGGAAAGAAATTAGGGAAAGGGAGTTTAAGGAGAAAGGACTTGAGGGAAGAGAACTTAAGAACCAGCCGGAAAAATCCTCCGCAAGGTGGGATGTCTCTCATATAAAAAGGCTCCTTCTGGTATTTCTCATGTATGGCTTCTGTATCCTGTTTTTTAAACCAGGTCCGGTAAAGGGGTTGGAAGCCCTGTTTCTCGATGTAGGCCAGGGAGACGGAATCCTGCTGAGGACAGGACGGTCCGCGGTTCTGGTGGATGGGGGTAGCTCCTCCAAAAAGTCCATGGGAGAATATACCCTGGAGCCCTGCCTGAAAAGCCTTGGAATATCTGTGATCCGATACGCGTTTATCAGCCACGGAGATCTGGATCATATAAGCGGTGTTTCCTACCTTTTGGAAAACAGCAGAGACGTAAGGATTGAAAACATCATGCTCCCGTATCAGGGAAAGGAGGATGAAAGCATAAAAAAACTGGCAGCCCTCGCACAGGGGAGAGGCACGAAAGTGGTTTATCTGGCAGAGGGAGACGAAATCCGTGTGGAGGATCTCCGTATCGCCTGCCTGTATCCCGGGCTTTCAGATATCCCGGAGAATGCAAACGAGGAGTCAGAGGTTCTTAAAATGGACTATGGGGATTGCCATATGCTTTTTACCGGGGACATGGGAGAAAAGGATGAGGAAAAACTTTTGGAACGGCTTAAGGGAGATCTTCTGCCGGAAATCAATGTGCTGAAAACAGCTCATCACGGTTCCAAATATTCCACCGGAGAAGCGTTTCTCGATGCCGTGACCCCAAGGTGGGCGGTCATTTCCTATGGGGAGGGAAACTCCTATGGTCATCCTCACAGGGAGGTGCTGGAGCGCTTTGCAGAGCGCGGGGTGAAGGTATTTAAAACAGCGGAGAAAGGGGCCATAGGCTTGTGGACCGATGGGAAGAAAATCCATTTCGCAGGCTTCATTGACGAAGATGGCTTCTCCCGATATAATGATTAGGTAAGCTTTAAGCAGTTTCGGCTGAAACGTATAAACGGAACGGGTCCTGCCTTGCGCAGTGCTGCATTTTAAGCTATACTGAGGTTGTTTCATACTATATTATTATATAACTATATAACAGGCAAAAAACAGGCAAAGGAAAAGTGAATGACATGGACGTGGAGTTAAAGCATAAAACAGCGATTCCCCGCTATCAGCAAATCGCGGTGGAAGTGGCGGCCAGGATCGCCAATGGGAAATACCAGGAAGGTAAAAAATTTACGCCCGTTCTTCTCTTGCCAGCCAGTACAGCGTATCTCCGGAAACTGCGCGGCGGGCGATCTGCATACTCAGCGATCTGGGGATCGTATCCTCTGAAAAAGGAAACGGGATCATCATTAAATCCCAGAAAAAAGCGGCGGAGTATATTCAGCAAAACGGCAAGCGCCAGACCATTGACACCATCAAGGAGAACGTCTTAAAAAGTGTCAGCCGCCAAAAGCAGGAGATGGAGTATTTAAATGACTGCCTGAAAGATTTGATAGAGGCTTCGGTTCATTTGCGTTCCATGAATCCCTTTATGCCGTTTGAAATAAGAATCACCGGTGAATGCGCCTACTTGAATCAGACAGTGACTGAAATCCGGTTTTGGCAGCGCACAGGGGCCACTGTGATTGCAGTCAGCAGAAATGATACTGTTATAAAATCACCGGGACCATACGTTGCTCTTTCGGAAAATGACACCGTATATTTTGTAACACAGGATGATACTCCGGACAGGGTAAAGGAATTTTTATATCCCCCAAAACAGTAGTTTTATTATGACACCTGAAGCTGAATTGCTTCAGGTGTATTTTTTTGAAATTTGACAAAGTAACAACTTTATGGTAGTATTGAGTTGTTACTTTGAAAAAAAGGAGGGAGAAATATGATACAGTTTGAAGGCATTTCAAAACGATATAAGACAAAACAGGTTCTAAATCAAATTACATTTACGGTAAAAAGCGGGAATCTGGTGGCCATTATTGGAGAGAGCGGATGTGGAAAGACCACACTCTTAAAAATGATTAATCGGCTGATCAGACCCACATCAGGCACGATTTCCATTGACGATAAAAGTATCGCAAGTATAGATGAAGTTGCCCTGCGAAGGAAGATCGGATATGTGATTCAGCAGACTGGACTGTTTCCCCACATGACGGTTAAGGAAAATATTGAACTGATTCCAAGGCTTGAAAAAATGTCTTCCAAGGACATTGAGGATAACACAAGGAAGCTGATGCAGATGGTGGGACTTGACTGTGATGAATTTTTACACCGCTATCCGACGGAGCTTAGCGGAGGGCAGCAGCAGAGGGTGGGCGTTGCCAGAGCCTTTGCCACTGATCCGGATATTATCCTGATGGATGAGCCGTTTTCGGCCCTGGACCCTATTACAAGATCGGATCTTCAGGATGAGCTGGTGCAGCTCCAGGCAAAGCTGAAAAAGACCATAGTTTTTGTGACCCATGACATGGACGAAGCCATTAAGATTGCGGATATGATCTGCATCATGAAAGATGGCGCTATTTTGCAGTATGATACACCGGAACACATCCTGAATAATCCTGTGAATGAGTTTGTCTCAAACTTCGTAGGAAAAAACAGAATCTGGTCTTCGCCGGAATACATCAAGGTATCCGACATCATGATTGATCATCCAATTACCGCAACCAAAGAATTGTCTATTTTAAAATGTATTGAAAAAATGCGCCAGAACAAGGTCGACAGCCTGCTTATTGTGGAACAGGCCAGCCGTCATCTGGTGGGAATTGTCAAGGCTGGCAGATTGAGAGGAATTGAAGACAGAACCCAGCCGGCGGAACAATATATGTATAAGGATTTTCCTACTCTTTTACCGGAACAGTGCATTCTGGATGCACTGAAAATAGTGACTGAAAACCAGGTGTCCACGGTTCCTGTGGTGGATGATCAGGGACGTCTTCAGGGGCTCATTACACGGAGCAGTCTGGTGACGACTCTCAGTCAGCAATATTTTGACTATGAAGGAGGAGAGGTATAATGAATTTTTGGAATTATATAATGAGCAACTATCCCCAGGTTCTTTCCTTATTGATTGAACATCTGAAGCTGACTGCCATATCCGTAGGTCTTGCCATTCTGATCGGAGTCCCTCTTGGTATTTTTATTTCCTTTGCGGCAAAAGCCAGCAAGCCGGTTTTGTCTGTGGCAAATGTGATTCAGGCAATTCCCAGTATGGCCCTTCTTGGCTTCATGATTCCGCTGCTGGGAATCGGCATCCTTCCTGCAATTGTTGCGGTCGTCCTTTATTCTCTTCTTCCGATTATTAAAAACACCTATACAGGGATTGACAATATTAATCCCCAGACGCTGGAGGCGGCCAGAGGAATCGGCCTGACGCCATTTCAGGTGCTGACCAAGGTGCAGATTCCTCTTGCGCTTCCGGTTATTATGGCAGGTGTAAGGATCGCTTCCGTAACAGCGGTAGGTCTGATGACTATGGCCGCGTTTATCGGTGCGGGAGGCCTGGGCTATCTGGTGTTTTCCGGCATACGTACCGTGAACAACAATCAAATCCTGGCAGGAGCCATTCCAGCCTGTCTGCTGGCATTGATGGTGGACTTTCTGCTGGGCCTGGTTGAGAAGCTTGTGACCCCGGTCAGTCTTCAAAAAGGAGATGCCTCGGTTAAGAAAAAAAGGCGGAAAGCACAAAAGGCAGCCCTTGGAGCGGCGGCAGTATGTATTGCAGTAATATTCCTTTTCACATCCGTGGGCAGTACCTCGGGAACTGTCCGCACACTTTCCGTGGGCTCCAAGGATTTTACGGAACAGGAGGTCCTTGGAAATATGGTGGCGGATTTAATTGAGGACAGAACGGATATTACTGTAAACAGAAAGCTGAGCCTGGGAGGGACACAGGTATGCTTTTCCGCAATGCAGACAGGGGATATTGACCTCTACGTTGATTACAGCGGCACTTCATATACTGATGTTCTTAAAAACCCGCCGATCAGTGATATGGAACAGGTGTATGAGACGGTGAAGAAAGAGTATAAAGAACAGTTTAACATGGATGTGCTCAAGCAGATGAGCTTTAATAATACTTATACACTGGCTGTAACCCAGGAAATGGCAGAGAAATATAATTTAAATAAAATCAGTGATCTATCGGGAATAGCCGGAACTCTTACATCAGGCACAACGTTTGAATTTCTAAACCGGGAGGACGGACTGCCCGGGCTGCAGAAGGTATACGGCTTTCAGATGGGAAAAAGCCTTGCGCTGGATTCCTCACCCCGCTACACGGCTTTGAAAAACGGCGAGGTTGATATCATTGATGCCTTTTCCACCGACGGACTTTTGAAAAAGTTCGATTTAAAGACGCTGGAGGATGATAAGAAGTTCTTCCCGCCTTATTATGCCATTCCCATTATCAGAGGGGAAGCACTGGAGAAATATCCGGAGGTCGCAGAAATTCTGGAAGAATTATGTCCGGTTTTAACGAATGAGGTTATGATCGAATTAAACTATAAGGTAGATGAATTGCAGCAGTCCCCTGCCGATGTGGCGGAAAGCTTTCTGAAAGAGAAAGGATTGATCTCATGATGTTTCATTGACGGAGACGTCTTCTCCCGTTATAATAACTAGGAAGAAACAGGAGAGGAAGGACGTCATGCAGACCCTGGTCCAGGATATCAAAAATCACAGCTTTAAACCGGTTTATCTTTTATTCGGAGAGGAAGCATTTTTGAAAAACAGCTATAAAAATCAGATGAAGGCGGCCATTACAGGCGGCGATACCATGAACTTCAACCAGTTTGAGGGAAAGGGCATCGATGTGAAGGAGCTTATAAGCCTTGCGGATACCATGCCCTTTTTCGCGGAAAAACGGCTGATTCTGGCAGAGGACAGCGGATTTTTCAAGGGCGGTTCTGAAGAACTGCTGTCCTATCTGCCCCAGATTCCGGAAACCACGTGTATGATTTTCGTGGAATCAGACGTGGACAAGCGGAGTAAAATGTTTAAAAAGGTAAAAGAGCTGGGATATATCTGTGAAATGGAACGGCAGGACGGAGCCCAGCTTGCCAGATGGGCCGGGACCATACTTGCCAGGGAAGGAAAAAAGATCACGGGAAATACCATGGAGCTTTTCCTTAATATGACCGGGGATGATATGGAAAACATCCGGATGGAGCTGGAGAAGCTCATAAGCTTTACCCTTGGCCGGGAGGTTATTACGTCAGAGGATGTGGAGGCGATCTGTACTGTCCGGGTGACCAATAAGATATTCGACATGGTGACGGCTATGGTGAACCGGCAGACAAGGAAAGCCATGGATCTTTACGAAAACTTTTCTCACCTTAAAAGAGCCTCCCATGAGGATTTTGTTTCTCATTGCCAGGCAGTTTAACCAGCTTTTGCAGGCCAAGGAGCTGATGGGGAAGGGAATGGATAAGGGAGGGATTGCTTCAAGGCTGTAAATCCCGCCTTTTGCCGCAGGAAAGCTGATACCCCAGGCAAGATCATTTTCCAGGGAACAGATCCTTTCCTATGTGAATTTGTGCGTGGAAACAGAAGAAGCCGTAAAGACCGGAAAGCTTAATGACCGGATGGCGGTGGAGCTGCTTCTGACTCAAAAATATTAGGATTTTATCAGAATATAGAAAAACAGCCGTTAATATGGTAAGATAAAAAAACAAAGATAAAAACACAACGCATCCCTTGATGCAGTTCTGGTTGGTAGTCCAGACGTACTCGGAATAAGAGTATAAGTAGCCCTCCTCCTTGGTCGTCCTTTCTTTGTTCATAACATTTTAAGGAGGAATTGTCATGGACAAAGTATCGGGAAAACTGACAGTGTTTTTTGAAGAGCCATTCTGGATCGGGGTTTTTGAGCGGATGTGGAATGGGAGATTATCGGTTTGTAAGGTCACTTTCGGAGCAGAGCCAAAGGATTACGAGCTGCATGATTTTATTCTGAGGAATTACTGGCGGTTACGGTTTAGTCCGGCTGTGGCAGCTGATGTAAGGGAAACAACGCACAATCCCAAAAGGATGCAGCGGGAGGTTCATAAGCAATTGCGAAACAGCGGCATTGGAACAAAATCCCAGCAGGCTTTGAAATTGCAGCAGGAGCAGATGAAAACGGAACGCAGGGCTTTAGGCCGGGAACGGCAGGAAGCAAAGAAGCAGCGCCAGTTTGAACTGAAACAGCAGAAAAAGAAAGAGAAACACAGGGGCAGATAAAGCCTGTCCAAAAGGTGAAAGAGCCAGAATGTATCGGATTCCATACATTCTGGCTCTTTTTCGTTTTTGATCTTCTCTCATCGGACTTCCTCGCAGCAGCATGAATCGTCTTTATCCGGTGAGCACAAAGCTTCCTGGGCGGCAATGGTTGCCAAAGTGTCACCAAGCTGTGAAAGTACGGCACTGATCAGAGCGATTTCGTCCTCAGACCGGTCCTGTGCAATGCAGCAGGCCAGAGAGGTCACAAGCATGGCAAGTTCGCAGGACTGCATAAAACATCACCTCAAAATAGTATATGTGGGGGAGAAGCGCCACGACAGAAAATGTTTCATTCCTTTTTTGAGGGATGGACCTGGAGCCCGGTACATCCTTTCTCTTTCCTTCATATAATAAAAGAAAAAGGACAAGGCAAGTTTATGGTAAAAAGCGAGTTTACGGCTGATATCCCCCGGGTCGAGCTGATTGGAATACAGGAAAATCTAAAGAATTCCGATTCCACGGAGCTGGAACGTTTCCGGGAATCTTTTGATGCGGATGAAATGGGGTTTGTGGGCGGAAGGGAAGGGGTTTAATATGAAGGTTCACAAGCTGCTGACATCCTATAACTACAGCAACGGCAAGGCCGGCCGGATTCAATACATTGTAATCCACTATGTGGGAGCCCTTGGGGGAGCGGAAGCAAACTGCAAATATTATGCTTCCCAATTCCTTGGAGCCGGCGCCCATTATTTTGTGGGGTTCGGAGGGGAGATATGGCAGTCTGTTGAGGATGAAAACATTGCATGGCATTGCGGGGCAAAATCATATGTTCATCCGGAATGCCGCAACAGCAACAGCCTGGGAATCGAGCTGTGCGTCAGGAATAAGGGCAGCCAGTCCGATACCAGCAAAGACTGGTATTTTGAAGATGCAACTGTAAAAGCAGCCGTTGAGCTGATAAGGGAACTGATGAAGAAATACAATGTCCCGGCAGACAAGGTGGTCCGCCATTATGATGTGACGGGAAAGATTTGTCCCAACCCTTACGTATATAATCATACCAGACATACCTGGGAGAGCTTTATGGCAGCCCTGACAGAGGACCCCCGGCTTAAATCAGGCTGGACGGAGGAAGAGGGAGGCCGGAGATTTTATTTAGGAAATACCGGGAATTACGTTAAAAACGACTGGTATAAGGATGGAGAAAGCTGGTACTGGTTTGACGGTGCCGGATTTATGGTAAAGGATACATGGAAGACCGGATCTGACGGCAAATGGTATTACTTAAAGGACAACGGCGCCATGGCAAGGGACCAGTGGGTCATCTGGGAGGGAGGGCTATACCGGGCCACAGAGGACGGCTCCCTGTTTGAAGGAAAGATGCATCTGGCCAGTGATGAAAAGGGCGCCCTGTACATGGTATAAGAAAAAGGCGGGGACCGGACTACCGGCCCCTGTTTTAAGGAAAAAACTGCCGGAGGAAAGCCGCAAAGTATGGGAAAGTGGCTTGCGCTGCAACCGGAGATAGGGTAAAATCAGAATCAGAAGAATTGTGTTTATTTATTGAATCAGAAAGGGGAAGATAATGAAAAGTTGGTGGAAAGAATCCGTAGTGTATCAAATTTATCCCAGAAGCTTCTGCGACGGCAACGGGGACGGAATCGGTGATATAGGAGGAATTATCAGCAGGCTGGACTACTTAAAGGAACTGGGGATTGATGTGGTCTGGCTGTCTCCCATATACGATTCCCCAAATGACGACAATGGCTATGATATCCGCAATTACCGTGAAATCATGAAAGAATTCGGGAACATGGCGGATTTTGACCGTCTTCTTGTAGAGCTTCATAAACGGGAGATCAGGCTTGTAATGGATCTTGTGGTAAACCATACGTCGGATGAGCATTCATGGTTTGCGGAGAGCAGAAAGTCAAAGGACAACCCTTACCGGGATTATTACATATGGAGAGACGGAAAAGACGGAAAGGAGCCCAATAACTGGGGATCCTGCTTTTCCGGTCCGGCGTGGAAATATGATGAGGAAACGGACCAGTACTTCCTGCATCTTTTTTCCGAAAAGCAGCCTGATTTAAACTGGGACAACGAGAAGGTGAGGACTGAGGTATACGACATGATGGGATGGTGGCTGGACAAAGGCATTGACGGCTTCCGCATGGATGTAATCAGCCTGATTTCCAAGCCGGAGGGGCTTCCCGATGGTCCGGCCATGATTAATGGATACGCCAGCTTTAATGTTGCAGCCAACGGCCCCCGGGTTCACGAATATTTGCAGGAAATGAACCGGAAGGTGCTGTCCGGCTACGATATTATGACCGTGGGGGAATGCTCCGGCGTGACCCTTGAGGAAGCTGTCAAATATGCTTCCTCCGATGGAAAAGAGCTCAATATGGTATTTCAGTTTGAGCATACGGATGTGGATGCGGACCCTGACAACAAATGGACGGATAAGAAGATGTATCTCCCGGATTTGAAAGCCATTCTGACAAAATGGCAGAAAGGTCTTGAAACGGTTGCCTGGAACAGCCTGTACTTAGAAAATCACGACCAGCCCAGATCTGTTTCCCGGTTTGGAAATGACTGTGAGGAGTACAGGGAGCGTTCCGCCAAGATGCTTGCCACCTGCATACACATGATGCAGGGAACGCCCTATGTGTATCAGGGAGAAGAACTGGGCATGACCAATGTTCCCTTTGAGACCATTCGGGATTTCCGGGATTTAGACAGCATCAACGCCTACCATGAGCTGACGAAAAAGGGTATATTCACCGAAGAGGAAATGCTTAAGTATTTAAGGTATAAGAGCCGGGACAACGCCAGAACCCCCATGCAGTGGGATGAAAGCGCCTATGCTGGATTTTCGGAGACTGAGCCCTGGATCATGGTAAATCCCAATTACCGGAAGATCAATGCAAAAGAGCAGATGGAACGGGAGGATTCAGTATTTTGCTATTATAAAAAACTGATCGCCCTCCGCCACGAGCATGAAATCATCCCTTACGGCAGCTATGAGCTTCTGCTTCCTGATGACCCGGATATTTTTGCTTACGTGAGAACTCTGGGAGAGAGAAAGCTTCTGGTGGTATGCAGCTTTTCTTCGCAGACGGTAAGCTGCAGCATGCTGGAGGAATTTGTTTCAGGGAAAGTTCTGATCAGCAATTATGAGGAGAGCGGGAGAAAGAGAGGAGAGCTTAGGCCTTATGAAGCCCTGGTGATTTATAAATAGCTTTGTATTTGTGTAAAATAAAAGGCTTTTGCAAAATGGTTCATCCTGAAACTGTTTTGCAAAAGCCTTATAATTATACAAGAAAGAATCCCGCATGCGGGATTCTCCGCCTGAGGCGGGTCGCTTCTGCGACATCCAACCTTACCGCCGCAGTGCGATCCCCCGGAGG
>JASGGP010000121.1:0-12595 GCA_047604985.1 Lacrimispora sp. | reverse complement strand
CCAGCTGCAGGGAATTTTAGACAGCTTAATGCCTGGTTTGCTTCCGTTTATAATTGTAATGGTAACCTGGTATCTCCATGATAAAAAGAATGTATCCGTCATTAAGCTGCTCGCTATTTTAATCATCATCGGTACAGTTGGTTCTTTATTACATGTTTTCTAGGAGAGTATATGGTAAATATATTGGTTATGACTCATGGGGATATGGCAGCAGGCATGCACCATACAGTCGGCATGGTGTTGGGAGAACAGGAAAACTTCAATTATCTGGCTTTCCGGCCGGATCAATCTCTTGACAGTCTGATCGAATCCTTAAAAAGTAAGATAAATGAATTTAACAATGACTTTTCAAACCTGATTCTGGTTGACTTATTTGGAGGTTCCCCCTCAAATGCAATTGTCCATTTAATTGCAGAGGGCTATAATCTACAGGCAGTTGCAGGCGTGAACTTACCGATGCTGATTTCGGCGCTGACTGAACGGGAGATTTATTCCTCTGTAGAGGGGCTTGCCGCAGGCGTGAGAAATGCCGGTTCCGATGGGGCGGTCAATATTGTTGAAGTGTTGATGGAAGAGTAAAATTAAAAAAGTATTGGCAGGAGTTAAAAGGGAACTGGTGTAAAACAATTGTTGGGAAAAATATAAGGGGTTGCTGCAAAAAGCGGAGTTTATACGATTATTCTCCCTTTTGCAACAACCCCTTATATACTGTTTATTGCGCGGACTGCTATTATAAATAATTATAAATCCATTTTTCAGCAGCCATTTAAATCACTTCTGTTTCCGTTTCCCCTCCGTCTAAGGCTTCCTCCAGGGTATGCCAGGCCAGCACCGCGCATTTGACCCGGGCAGGCATATGGGAGATGCCCTGTAAGGACACGGCATCCTCCAGTGTTTCCAGCCGGTCCTCATCCGTGATCTCTCCCTTAATCATACCGTAAAAGGTACTGAGCAGGCTCTTTGCTTCCTCCACGGTCTTGCCCAGAACCAGGTCAATCATCATGGAAGCGGAAGCCTGGGAAATGGCGCAGCCGTCTCCTGTAAAGCCGGCGTCCTCAATGATTCCGTCCCTGATACGCAGCTCTAAGGTAATGTCATCGCCGCAGCTGGGATTTACCCCTTCCATGACGGCGTTGGCGTCCTCTACCTTGTGGCGGTTTTCCGTGGAACGGCTGTTTTCCACAATCACTTCATTATACAGAGCTTTAAGATCCAAGACCCATCCACCTCCTTACATTTTTCACAGAGCTTAAAAAGGCATCCACATCTTCTTCTGTATTGTAAACCCCAAAGCTGGCGCGCGCGCATGCGTTTATTCCCAGAAAGTCCATCAGGGGCTGGGCACAGTGGTGCCCGGCCCTTACTGTAATGCCGTCATTATCAAGTATGGTGGCCGCATCATGGGGATGGACGCCTTCCACATTGAAAGAGATAACGCCGTACCGCCTCTGGGGACAGAGGTCACCGTATATTGTCACATGGGGGATCTCCTTAAGCCCTTCCACCGCGCGGATCATAAGGCCTTGTTCGTGGGACTGGATTTCATCCCAGCCCAGGGATTTTAAAAAGCCTATAGCTGCGGCCAGACCCACCTCGCCGCCTACGTTTCGTGTGCCGGCCTCAAAGCGGCGGGGGCCTTTTGCGTAAGATACGCTGTGTTCATGGACACTGGAAATCATGTCTCCGCCGCTTAGGAAAGGCGGCATTTTCTCCAGCAGTTCTTTTTTTCCGCACAGGACTCCGATGCCCATGGGAGCATAAAGCTTATGACCGGAAAAAGCGGCAAAATCCACATCCAGCGCCTTTACATCCACAGGCAGGTGAGGGATGCTCTGGGCACAGTCCAGAACAACCACAGCACCCTGGTCATGGGCCCGGCGGACGATGGATTCCACCGGAGCCAGGGATCCCAGGACGTTTGACACATGGGCAATGGCGGCCAGCCGGGCCCTGGAGGTGATCTTTTTATCCAGCTCCTCCTCTGTCAGCCGTCCGTCGGGGCCGGGATACAAATAGACCAGCCTGGCGCCGGTGGCTTTAGCTACCCTCTGCCAGGGAACCAGATTGCTGTGATGCTCTGCCACGGAGAGGACGATTTCATCCCCTTCCTTTAAAAATTCCAGGCCGTAGCTGTAAGCGGTCAGATTCAAGGCTTCGGTGGTATTCTGGGTAAAAATGATCTCATCGGAAGAGGCGTTTAAAAATTCAGCAACCGTTTGCCGGGAGTTTTCATGAGCATCCGTAGCCCGGACGCCCAGCTCGTAGACGCCTCTGTGAGGATTGGCATTGTCATGGGAGTAATATTGCTCTACTGCCTGCAAAACAGACAAGGGCTTTGAGGTGGTAGCCGCGTTGTCCAGATAGATCAGCCGCTTCCCGTTTTCAGGCACGGAAAGAATGGGGAATTCATCCCGGATTGTTATCATGGCTGTCCAGCCTCCTTTCGATGCGTTCAAGAACTTCCCTGCGCAGGGCTTCGTCCGGAAGTTTATCAAGTACCGGTGCAAAGCGTGCCTCCACCATCAGGCGTTTGGCCTGGGCAGCGGTCAAGCCCCGGGAGCAGAGATAGTAAAGCTGTTTCTCATCCATCCGTCCCAGCGTGGCGGCGTGCTGGCCTTCTACCTGTTCCTCGCCACAGAGAATTAAGGGTACGGTACGGTTGCGGACGCCGGGGCTTAAAAGAAGTACTGTTTCATTTTCATGGCCCACAGACCGGACGGCACCGCTGCGGAAGTCAATGGTACCCCGCAGAATCTTGCTGCTTTTATCTGACAGAACACCGGCAGTGTTCATCTCGCATAAGGTTTCACGGCCGGTGTGCACTGCGATGTCATTGAAATCCAGGTATTGCTCCGCGTCGCCGAAGTAGGCGGTGTTTAAGTCATATTTACCGCCGGTGCTGCCGAGGCGGGCCAGAGAGCCGCAGGCGGCCACACTTGCGCCCAGTACGGCACGGACCAGCTCCACCCGGGCCCCCTTTCCGATCCGGGCCCCCACAGCATCCCAGCTCCGGCTTTTATTCCCCAGCAGCTGTATCTGTATCAGGCGGACCGAAGCGCCGTCTTCCGCATCAATCTGGGTGAGATTTGCCAGAGCCCCGTTTTCCGCATCCCCCCGGTTTATTTGTACCAGGGTAAGGCTGCTGCCCGCCTTGGCTACGATGCCGAAATGGGTCCGGATCATGGGGCGGCCGGGTTCTAATAACTGGGTCAGCACAACCGGTTCTTTCACGTCTTTTTCTGCCTGTAAGTAGCATACTCTGACGGCTCCGCTTTTTATAAAGTGATCCACCCCATCTCCCATTCCGCTGGAGATGGAGGATACTCTGGCAGGCAGCTTCGACAGCAGACGGACACCTGAGGGAAGGGGCTCACCGTAAGGTTCCGGCTTTCCCTCAAAACCCTCAAAAAGGGCTTTCTCCGGCAGCGCGGCACCCGGCTCCGCCCAGTTTACTCCCGTATGGTTCCAGGTAGGAACCGGCAGGCTGTTGATTCTAGTGTTCATGTTGTGGTTCCTCCTTTCAGCCTATGCTTCCTTTCATTTCCAGATGGATTAAGTTATTCATTTCCACGGCGTACTCTAAGGGCAGTTCCTTTGCAATGGGTTCAGCAAAGCCTCCCACGATCAGGGCCCGGGCTCCTCCGACAGTCCGCGGCTCATTAAATAGAAGATGGCTGACTCGCTGATCCGGCCGATTCTGGCCTCGTGGCCCACATCCACCTCATCGCACTGGATATCCATTACAGGGATCGTATCCGACCGGGACCGGCTGTCCAGCATCAATGATTCGCAGGATACGGCGGATTTGCTGCCCGCCGCCTGGGGAGTCACCGTAATGGAGCTGCGGAACGTGGATTTGCCTCCGTCTCTGGAAATAGATTTGGTTGTGATGTGAGAGGTGGTGTTAGGCGCCGAGTGAATTACCTTGGCTCCCGTATCCAGATTCTGTCCTGCACCGGCAAAGGTAATCCCGGTAAATTCCATGCGGGAGTTCTCCCCTTTTAAAATGCTCATGGGATATAAATAGGAGGTATGGGAGCCGAAAGAACCGGACACCCATTCCACAGCGCCTCCCTCCTCTACAAGGGCCCGCTTGGTGTTGAGATTGTACATGTTCTTGGACCAGTTCTCAATGGTGGAATAGCGCATCCTGGCGTTTTTCCCCACATAAAGCTCCACGCATCCGGCATGAAGGTTTGCCACATTATACTTAGGAGCGGAACAGCCCTCAATGAAGTGTAAGTAGGCCCCCTCCCCGACAATGATGAGGGTGTGTTCAAACTGGCCGGCTCCCGGAGCATTGAGCCGGAAATAGGACTGAAGGGGAATCTCTACCGATGCTCCCGGAGGAACATAGACGAAAGAGCCTCCGGACCAGACTGCTCCGTGGAGAGCGGTAAACTTATGATCCGACGGAGGCACCAGGTGCATGAAATGCTTACGCACCATTTCGGAGTAAGGTCCTGTGAGAGCGCTCTCCATGTCGGTATATACAACGCCCTGGGCAGCAACCTCAGCCCGTACATTGTGGTAGACCACCTCGGAATCGTACTGAGCGCCTACGCCGGCCAGGGATTTGCGTTCCGCCTTTGGGATGCCCAACCGTTCAAAGGTGTTTTTAATATCCTCAGGCACATCGGACCACCGGGTTTTCATGCCTGATTTGGGACGGACGTAGGTAACAATGTGAGCCATGTCCAGCTCGTCTATGGGCGGGCCCCAGGAAGGGATAGGTGTCCTTTTATAGATTTCCAGGGATTTGAGGCGGAAGATCCGCATCCATTCCGGGTCGTGCTTTTCTTCCGATATTTTCTCCACAATCTCTGGCGTTAAGCCGGAATCCACCTCAAAGGAGGGCTTCCCTCTGTCATAGATGTCGTAGATGCTGCGGTCCACCTCATCTACCTGGGTTTTCTCCTGGTTAAAGTCTTTCATGGGACAGCACCTCCTTATCAAACATACCGAAGCCGTCCCTTGTGATCCTGGAGATCAGCTCGCGTCCTCCGGTGCGGGCGATGCGCCCCCCCTCCAGAACGTGAACTTTATCTACATCCAGGCCTTCCAGAATCCTGGCGTTGTGGGTGATGATTAAGAGAGCGTTGCGGCCGGTACGGAACGCATGGATGCCCTTGGTCACAGTCCGCACGGCATCCACGTCCAGGCCGGAATCCGTCTCATCTAAAAGAGCCAGCTTGGGATGAAGCATTAAAAGCTGCAGAATCTCCGCCTTTTTCTTTTCCCCGCCGGAAGCCCACATTTAAGTAACGCTCGGCGTAAGTCGAATCCATATCCAGCGCAGCCATCTGTTCCTGCAGCTCCTTGCGGAACCTTAAGACTTAGGCGGTTTGCCATCCACCGCTCCCCGGGCAGTGCGCAGAAAGTTTTCCACTGTGATGCCGGGGATTTCCTCCGGCGCCTGGAAGGATAGGAATAATCCTGCACGGGCCCGGACATCGGCTGCTTCCTCCGTAATATCCCGGCCTTCCAGCAGGATACGGCCCTTTAAGACCGTGTACCGGGGATCACCCATGACAGCAGAAACCAGGGTGGATTTTCCTGTTCCGTTGGGTCCCATCAGCACGTGCAGCTCGCCGGGCCGGATGGTAAGGTTTATGTCGTTGAGAATTACCTTATCCTCCACGGCGACGCTCAAATCTAAAATTTCAAGCAGCGGACTGCTCATATATATCAACCTCCTTTTTGCCTTGTAAGGGGCAGTCTTTAGGTTAGTAATTACTAACTTATTCTTATATTATTCATACTATACCTTCCTAGTATGAATTGCAACCCCTATTTGTCAGCGATTACTAAAAATTGTGTAAACTTTTAACCATATTTATGGATGATATTCGTTTTTATGCTCTTTATATATATTCTGTTCCTGGGAACGGGGTCATTGACATGGCATACCGTCTGAAAAGCATAGATGTTTTGCCTATGAAATATGAAAAGTGCCAGACCAAATACCTGAGATTGAAAAATAATTAACGCAATTGTTAATTAAATACCTAATACAACAGAAATCATTGTGCTAAGTAAACAAAAAATATATGTTGGATTATCTGGTTTAGATGATGTAATGTAGAGAAAATATCTTTACAATAAAAGCATGAATTTGAATCAATAGAAAAAAGGTTCAGGAGGTGGTGCAATGGATATTTCCATTAATGAAATCAAGGAAGCATTGGATTGGATGTCCTCTTACGGGAAAAACCAGACAGGGGGGATGACCAGACTCCTATATTCCGAGAGCTGGCTTGAGGTACAGAAGGCTTTAAAGGAAAAATTCGAGCAGATAGGAATGGAAACCAGGTTTGATGAGGTGGGGAATTTATTTGGACGGATTGTGGGAACGGAGCCGGAATCCGGAACCATTGCCACAGGCTCCCATGTGGATACTGTGGTGAACGGAGGAAACTTAGATGGCCAGCTTGGAATCCTTGGAGGGTATTTAGCTGTTAAAAACCTGCTGGAAAACCACGGAAGGCCGAAAAAGAATCTCGAAGTCATTTCCATGGCGGAAGAGGAGGGAAGCAGGTTCCCCTATGTTTTTTGGGGAAGCAAAAACTTGTTTGGATTGGCTAAAAAGGAAGAGGTTGAAAATATCACGGATTCAGAGGGAATTAAATTTGTGGATGCCATGCACCGGTGCGGCTTTGATTTTAAAAAGGATGGCGGCGGCTCCATGAAGGATGTAAAGGCGTTTATAGAGCTTCATATCGAGCAGGGAAATACCCTTGAGATGGAAGGAAAATCCGTAGGCGTGATCACAGGGATTGTAGGCCAGAGAAGATATAACATCACTTTAAAGGGAGAGGCCAACCACGCGGGAACTACCCTTATGAAATACAGGAAAGATGTGATCCAGGTATTTTCTGAAATCGTATATGATTCCTTAAATAAGGCAAGGGCCATAGGGGACCCCCTGGTACTGACCTTTGGAAAAATTGAAGTAAAGCCTAATACGGTGAACGTAGTTCCCGGGGAAGCCTTATTTACCATGGACTGCCGCCATACGGATCAGGCCCTTTTAAAAAGCGTCACAGCTGAGCTGGAAGAAAATATGAAGCAGACTGCAAAAAAATATGGGGTGGAAATCAGCATAGATTTATGGATGGATGAACCGCCTGTTCCCATGAATGAGGAAATGATCCGTCTCATAGAAAGGGTTTGCAGGGAAAAAGGCTTAAATTACCGGATGATGCACAGCGGTGCAGGCCATGACTCCCAGATCATAGCGCCCAGGATTCCGACAGGAATGCTTTTTGTCCCCAGCATTAAGGGGATCAGCCATAATCCGGCGGAACGGACGGAGCTGTCTGATTTGAAACAGGGAATTGAAGCCTTAAAATCATCTCTATACGAATTATCATATCAACAGGAAAAGTGAGGGTGCTATGGGAGATCAAAGTTTAACAAAACAATTGCCAAAGGATTATTGGAAGACAGTCGTATTTACTTTCTGTTTAGGCTGGGTGGTCATCTGGATCTACCGCTCCATGCTGTCGCCTATCTATTCGGAGATTCAGGGAACCGTGGGACCCCATTCCAACACGGCAATGGGACTGATTGCAAGCTGCTATTTCTTTGGGTATACGTCGCTGCAGATACCGTCCGGATTCTTAGTGGACAGATTCGGTCAGAAAAAAGTTCTCATACCAGGCTTTCTCCTCTTTGCTCTGGGAGCTTTCAGCATCGCCATGTCAAGGTCCCTTAATACGATTTACCTTGGAAGCGTGTGTGCCGGTATAGGCTGCGGAACCTATTACGGCGCTGCTTTTTCTTTAACTGCCGAGCATGTTCCTCCTGAGAAAAAGGGAATTTCTACGGCGATTGTCAACAGCGGTTCCGCTCTGGGCCTGATCCTCGGAATGACGGGCTCCAGCTTTATCGTTAAGACAATGCACTTACCCTGGCAGACAATGGTAACGATCTCAGCCAGCCTTATCGTGCTTTTGGTTATCTGGTTTGCCATTGCCATCAAGGACAGGGGAAGACACCATGCAGTTCCAAGAACAGACAGCAAAAAGGCGGAAGAAGCGGATTCAGAAACAGGAAAAAAAGCTTCCCTGCTTTCCCTCAATATGATTTCCTGCTACATACTGTATTTTTCCACCTGCTACGCCTATTATCTCATTGTGACCTGGCTTCCCAAATTCCTGGAATCAGAGAGAGGGATTACCGGCGGAATGATTGGCCTTGTGGTTTCCATGATATCTGTTACAGCGGTCCCGGGAGCCCTGTTTTTTGCAAGCCTGTCCGATAAGTTCCGGGGGAAAAAGGCCCTGATCATCATTGGACTGGAGCTGTCCGCTTTCATCCTGGTGGCATTATCCATGTCAATGCCCAATGCCTTATCCCTGACCGTCATTTTACTGCTCTATGGCTTTCTGGGCAAAATGGCCGTTGACCCTGTCCTCATATCCTATGTGTCGGACAGAGCCAGCAAAAAGAATATGGCAACCACCCTGGGGCTGTTCAACTTTTTCGGTATGTCTTCATCCATCATTGCTCCGGCGGTAACAGGATTTATTATTGACAAAACAGGATCAGGAACCGCAGGCTTTTACATCGGAGCGCTGCTGCTTATTCTGGGAACCATACTGTTTCTGATATTTAATGCAAGGACATTTTTCAGTAAGGCAAAATAATTACAAGATAAAGGAGAATAAACCATGAGCTATATCAATGACATAACCGGATACCGGGGGGATATTTTATCAAGCCGTTCCATCGTAAAAAGAGGAAATTTTGCATTAATAGAGCCCGATGGTCTGGTGAAGAACGTTATACCGGGATTTGAGAAATGTGCGGTAACCATTTTAGCTTCCCCTAAAATGGGAGCTTCTTTCGTAGATTATCTGGTGACAATGGAACAGGGAGGCGGCAATCCCAAGGGCTTTGGGGGAGCTGGAATCGAAGTATTCCTCTATATCCTGGAGGGCAGGGTGAAAGTGAAAAATGAAGATGAGGAAGAGGAACTGGCGGAAGGAGGATATATTTATTCTCCGGAAGGGAAAGTGGTCAGCTTTGAAAATGTGGGAGATACCCAGGCAAGGGCATTTCTATATAAAAGGCGGTATAACCGGATTGAAGGCCACGAAGCTCATACGGTCTGCGGAAATATAGGAAACGTCCCCTTTACTCCTTATGAGGGAATGATGGATGTGGGGGTCAAGGACTTCCTGCCGTCGGCCACTGACATAGGGTTTGATATGAATTTCCATATCTTAAGCTTTAAGCCCGGCGCCTGCCACGGCTATATTGAGACCCATGTCCAGGAACACGGCGCTTACATCTATTCCGGGGAAGGGGTGTACAATCTGGACAACAACTGGATTCCTGTGAAAAAGGGCGACTACTTGTTCATGGGTGCATACAGCTTGCAGGCGGCTTACGGAGCAGGTCGGAATGAAGAATTTGCCTATGTGTATTCCAAGGACTGCAACAGGGATGCAGAGCTGTAGGACAGCACATAAAACTCAAAAAGGCTAGAAGAAAATATAATCGAAGAAAGGTTGCCGCCTATGATTTTTAAACATCTCAAATCGCGGCAGTACCTCAGGCCATCCCTGGGGTATTAAGGGATATCTTATGAGATTAACAGAGGAACGATTACATGAACTGATCAGCAATAAGCTTCAAGGCAGGTCTTTAAAGGAACATGCGGATATCACCGCAGATATCCTGACCTGGTCGGATGCCAGGGGAATCCACTCCCACGGAGCCGTTCGGGTAGAATATTATTCGGAACGGATCGCAAAGGGCGGTATCACCATTCATCCTGAATTCAGGTTTGAAAAAACAGGTCCGGCAAGCGGGATATTTCACGGGGATAATGGTTCCGGCTATGCGGCAGCAGTGCTTTCCATGAAAGAAGCGATGAAAATGGCAAAGGAAACAGGGGTTGCCGTGGTTGGAGCCAAACACATTTCCCACAGCGGAAGCCTGGGATATTATGTGGAAATGGCTGCCAAGGAGGATTTGGTCTCCATCTCCATGTGCCAGTCAGATCCCATGGCAGTTCCCTACGGCGGTTCAGAGCCCTACTACGGAACAAACCCCATTGCCTTTGGAGCGCCGGGGGCTGACGGAAGAAATATTATCTTTGACATGGCGACTACGGTCCAGGCCTGGGGAAAGGTATTGTATGCCCGCTCGAAAAAAGAGCCCATTCCAAGCACCTGGGCAGTGGATGTCAATGGAAACCCGACCACGGATTCCACTCTGGTAAATGCCTTGGTTCCCATTGCAGAGGCTAAAGGCTACGGACTAATGATGATGGTGGATATTCTCTCAGGCATTCTTTTAGGTGTTCCCTTTGGAAAGCACGTGAGCAGCATGTATGAAGACTTGTCAAAGGGCAGGGATTTGGGGCAGCTTCATATTGTGCTGGACCCTAATAAATTTATAGGACTGGAAAGGTTTAAAAAGGACATAACCACCACCATGGAAGAGCTGGCAGCCATTAAACCGGCGGAAGGCTTTGACAAGGTATATTATCCGGGAGAACGGGGGCTTTTGAGAAAGGCCAGCTATGATAAGGATGGGATAGAAATTGTGGATGATATTTATCAATACTTAATCAGTGAAGATATTCATTACGGCCGCTACGACCATAAGAACAAATTTGCTGAATAAGGAGTGAAAAGGAGAGTAGTAACATGATTAAAACGATAATTCGCAAGGGAAGCTACCAGGATTCCGTGGTTCTTATGTTGCTGACCAATAAAATTTCCTCCATGCCGGGAATACATAAAGTCTCCATCATGATGGCGACGCCCGCCAACAAAGACTTATTTAAGGCCAGCGGCTTAGAGACCCCCCAATTACTGGAAGCCCAATCCAATGATATGGCGATTGTGGTGGATGTGGAGGCAGAGGAGCTCATGGAGCAGGTTTTAAAAGAGACAGAGGAATTTCTCAACAACCAGTCCAAAAGCTCCGCCGGAAATGAAGAAACAAAGGCGGTGTCTTCCTGGGAACAGGCTTTAAAAAGAATGCCGGACGCCAACTTGGCAGTTCTGTCCATACCCGGCATGTACGCGGCAGCCGAGGCTGACAGGGCACTGGATGAAAATTTAAATGTGTTTATTTTCAGCGATAACGTATCAAAAAAGGACGAAATATATTTGAAACAAAAAGCCCATGGGAAAGGACTTCTGGTCATGGGACCGGATTGCGGAACCGGCATCATCAATGGGGTTCCCATCGCTTTCACCAACCACGTCCGGATGGGAAAGATCGGAGTTATCGGCGCTTCCGGCACAGGAATCCAGGAGGTTACGTCCATGATTGACCAGCTTGGAGAAGGGGTGGCAAATGCCATTGGCACAGGAGGCAGGGATTTATCGGCTGAGGTTGGCGGTATCACCATGCTGGATGCCATTGACGCCATGGAAAAGGACCCCAATGTAAAGGTGGTGATCATCCTTTCAAAGCCTCCGGCAAAGGAAGTCAGGGATGTGATTGTAAAGAGGCTTTGGGACTATGAAAAGCCTGTAGTGACCTTATTCCTTGGAGAAAGGCCGGAGATACACGAAGAGAATTTCTACCACGCCTACACTCTGGATGAGGCGGCCAGGATCGCGGTTTCCTTAGTGAGGAACGAGGAGATTGTCCGGGATACGTGGAAGCCTGAGACAGAGGAAGGGTTTAAAAAGGAAGACCGCAAAACCATAAAGGGCTATTACTCCGGAGGCACCTTAGGGGCGGAAGCGGTAATGGTTATTAAGGATACCGTTGGAATTACCGGGGCAGGAGGAAAAAAAGAGGGCTGTCTTCTCAATGCCCAGGGCTTTACCGTCATTGATCTGGGAGATGATATCTATACCGTGGGAAAACCCCATCCCATGATTGATCCGGCAAACAGGGTCGTATGCATGAAGCAGGCCCTGGAAGACGAACAGACCGGAGTGATTCTGTTTGATCTTGTGCTGGGATATGGTTCTCATGAAGACATGGCGGGAGCTCTTCTTCCGGGAATCATGGAGATGATGGACCAGGTAAAGAAGCAGGGACGAAGGGTTTACTTTGTGGCGGCCATCTGCGGAACCAGAGAGGATAAGCAGAATTACGATCTGCAGAAGAAAAAACTGGAAGATGCAGGTGTCATCGTTTGTTCCAGCAATAAGAGAGCGGCAGAAACAGCCCTTGCCCTGATTGGTTATGCCTATGAGGAAAAGGAGAAGACGATTCTTCCCAGGGAAAAAGAAAAGGGAAAAACAGAGAAAGCTCATGCCGTTTCAGAGCAGATGATGGAACTGCTTTCCCAAAAGCCCAGAATCATTAATATCGGGCTGAGAAGCTTTACCGACGTGCTGGAGAAGTTCTCCTGCAAGGCAGTACAGTTTCAATGGACGCCTCCGGCAGGAGGGGACTTAGAGCTCATGAAAGTCCTGCAGTATTTAAGAGGCAGCGACTCCGCAAACCAGGAGGTCATACAAAAGGTAATCCTTTCTTCACCTGTCTTACTGGATGTGGTGCCGGCCAAGACAGTAATCAAGGAATTAAATCAGGGAAAGACGCTTCTCCATGCAGGGCCGCCTATTCTCTGGGAAAACATGACCAGCCCCATGAAAGGCTCCTGCATAGG
>JASGGP010000120.1:0-12752 GCA_047604985.1 Lacrimispora sp. | reverse complement strand
GGTAACAGGACCTGTCAGCATTCCTTTCATAGGCTGTTTTGTGAGGCTCTGGGCGTATACGGAATATTCCACTGTCAGGGGCCGCCTGCGGGATATATCTCCCCAGATAACCGGCGGCTTCACGCATCTGGTTCCGTAGGACTGGACCCAGGCATTTTCCGTGAACAGGAAGCCGTCCAGACATTCGCCGAAGTATTCCACCATGTCATTCCGCTCATATTCGCCGTGAACCAGCACATCCAGGCCGATTTCCTCCTGGAGTCTCACACACTCCGCGATCTTTTTTAAGTTGAATTCCTTATACTGGGCTTCGTCGGTTCTGCCCTTTTTGAAAGCGGAACGGTTTGCCCTTACGTCTTTTGTCTGGGGGAAAGAACCAATGGTGGTGGTAGGAAGCAGCGGCAGGCCAAACTCCTGCTTTTGCAGCTTTTCTCTCTCCAAATTCCGGCAGGCGGATAAAATCATCTTTCTGTAAGTCTGCCGCCCTGCTCCGGATCTCCGGATTAATACCGCCTCTCTGCTCCAGGAACAGGTTTTCATTTTTCAGATAGGTTTCATGAAGAACCGGTTCCTTGGATAAAAGGATGGTTTTTAAATCCGACAGTTCTGACAGCTTTTCTTCTGCAAATGCAAAATAAGCTTTATGCTGCTCTGTCAATTTCGTTTCGCTTTTTAAGGTACACGGAACATGAAGTAAGGAACAGGAGGTGCCAAGAACAAGCTTCTTTACAGTTTTCTGAATCCGCTGAACCAGATACAGGGTCTTTGCATAATTGTTTTTCCAGATGTTTTTTCCGTTTACCACACCTGCAAACAGCAGCTTATCTTCTGGAAATCCGAAGCTTTCAAGGAGTCTGAGGGATTGCTTTCCCTCTATAAAGTCAATTCCGATTCCGTCAAAGGGGAGAGACAGCAATTCCCTGTAACAGTCCCGGACATCACCGAAATAGGTCTGCAGCAGCACCTTCAGTTCTCCCTTGCCGCTTAATATTTCATGATACAATTCTTTAAAAAGCCGGATATCTTCCTCCGTCATGTCTTTTACCACCGCCGGTTCATCGAACTGGAGCCAGCCGGCCTGACCCGCGGCGAATTTTTCCACGATTTCCTTATATGCTGCAATGACCTCTTTTTTTACATCCTCTGCTTTTTTCTTCCCCGTAAACCTCGCCAGCTTCAGCAGGGTAAATGCCCCCGTTATTACGGGCTTTGTATGGATTCCAAGGGCCTTGGCTTCTTCAAATTCGTCAAAGGGCTTCGTCCCTTTCAGGGAAATATGGCAGGAATCTTCAATTTCAGGCACCATGTAGTGGTAATTGGTATTAAACCACTTCTTCATCGCCAGGGCTTTTACATCCCCTGCCTGCCCCTGGTATCCCCTTGCCATGGCAAAATAAGTATCCAGCGGCGGCAGGTTCAGACGCGCATATCTTTCAGGAACAATCCCTAACATGTAAGCTGTGTCAAGAAGACCGTCGTAAAAAGAGAAATCATTGCTGGGAATAAAATCAATCCCCGCCTCTTTCTGCCGCCTCCAGTTTTGGCTCCTTAAGTTCCGGGCTGTATTTTCCAACTCTGCGGATGATATTTCCTTTTTGAAATAACGCTCTGAGGCAAACTTTAATTCCCTTGATTCTCCGATTCTCGGATATCCGATGACCGATGTCTTCATACCTTTCCATTTCCTTCCTTTTGCTGATATAGCTGATTTCTGATTGCTGTTATCATATCACAAATCGGAAAGGTCGTATAATTTCTAGTTTTTATAGCTCCCTATAGTTTAAAACTATATCATATCATCCTTTTTCTGTTCTTCACCTGCTATATTTGACTTTAGTCTGGCCTGTAAATCGGGGATTAAGCTTTCTCTACCTGTTTTCCACGGGCAGGCAGAACACCGCTGCTTCATATCCTTTTAACGTCACGTTCCCACTGCACTCTTTTGCGCTGAGCAACTCAGTAAGCGGAATCTTCACCATAATTTCTGCCGGTTCCTCCTTGTAATTCAGCAGGAATAAAAAGTTCTCTTTCTCATTTGCGCGCACGGCCAGCTCCACGGTCTCCGGGATTTCCATTACACCGCCATAGGGATTATCCAGTCCCGTCACCTCCAGCAGTTTTTCCGCCATCTCCACACTGAAGCAGGCTCCCAGATAATATACGCGCCCACGTCCAAGCTCTTTTAAGCAAAGCGCCGGCTGTCCCTCATAATAATTTCCTCTGAACCTGGCCACCACTTTGGTTTCTTCCTCATTCACCCGCAGAACCTCATGAAATACCGGAGCCATGATTTCTTCGCCGCCCCAATCCACATAACAGTCGTCTCCGTCTCCGATTAAAGTATAATCCTCCACTGTAACGCCGCACCACTGGGAAACAAGTCCGGGCATGGGCCTCATGGGACAGCGTCCAAATTCATCTTTATATCCGGTTCTCGCGCCCAGAATCAAGGTTCCTCCCTCTGTTACATAAGCTCTCAGCAGTTCCGAGGTATGGCTGTCCATGACAGCTGGGTGAGGATATACCAGCAGTTTGTATTTCATCAGCTCTTCAAGGCCTGTCTCCGGCCGGAGATACAAAAAGTCACAGGGAGTATGGGTCAGCTGCGTTCCTGCAAACCAGCTGTTATCACTGCAATCATCCACCCGTTTATGCCAGCAGTCCACCGACCCATCCCACACATTGGAATAATCCTTCAGTATGGCAGCCTGAGCCCTATATTCTGATCCCTTTACCCCTTTTATACGCTCCACATCCCGGCTGATCTCCTTAAGCTCCCGCAGTCTCCGGTTATCCCTGTTGCTGTAATCATTGAGGCCATGCCAGTAAATTTCACAGCCAATAGGGCTGGTCCTCCACCGGAAAAAGGACACCATATCGGCTCCATGTCCGATGGACTGCATGGTCCATAATTTCATCTGGCCGGGCTTTGGCATAGGCGTTTCCATTCTGGTGGTCCAGCCGTTAGCCCCTGACTGCTGCTCCATAATTCCAAATACGGGAGAAACGGAACGGGTCCATTGGAGATTCCAGCTCCATTTCCGGTCCTTCAAGTCTCCTTCCATATCTGATGGACGGTTTACATCGTAAGCAAAATTAGGATAGCTGTCAAAGGTAATAAAATCCAGACCGCACTCCATCAGCCTGTTATAATCCAAATTTTCAAAAAGTCCATTGGTCGTAATAAATTTCCCATCAGGCAGATATTTTCTTATAATTTCTGTCTGCATGGCACAGAAAGAAATGGCGCTTTCAGAAATAAATCGTTTTTCCTCTAAAGCAAGATGGGGATTGACGGCTCCTCCCACACATTTCCGGTTTAATGTCACCTGATCCCACTGGCTGTATTCCCTGCTCCAAAAAGTCAGTCCCATGGACTCATTTAACCGTTCCAGGGTTTCAAACTTATTTTTTAAATACCGGCGAAAAGCGGTATGATCAGCTTCCGAATAAAATTCATTTAAATCACAGTTTAATTCGTTATCAATCTGCCAGCCTGCAATAATGTCTCTTTTTCCATAATGCTCCGCCAGGCGCGTTACCAGCCTTTTACAAAATTCCCTGTACACCGGAGAATTATAATTATAATGACGGCGGGGACCGTAATAGGCATTTCCCTCCATATCACAGTTCAGTATCTCCGGATAGCCATGCAGCAGCCACATGGGAGGGGCTGCAGTGGGGGTGCAGAAAATCACCTTCATGGAATGCTTCTCACATAATTCAAGGAATGAGTCGTAATAGGAAATATTATAATTCCCCTCCTCAGGCTCCAGCTTGCACCATGCAAAATCGCCGATTCTGACCATGTTAATTCCATGCTCTTTCATCCGTAAAATATCATCTTCCCAGAGGATCTTATCCCAATGTTCCGGATAGTAAGCCGTTCCCAGTATCATATGATTATAAATACCATTTTTCATGTTTATTACCTCCTGATTTGTCATGGCATATCCGTAAGAACGGGAAGCGATACGGTAATTACCGTTCCTTCTCCCAGCTCACTTTCAATGGTTACCCCGTAATCATTTCCAAAAAGTGTTTTTATCCTTTTTATTACATTTTGAAGTCCAATGGAATGAGGCTCTGTCCGGCGCTCCTGTCCGGAAATATGAAGGATGTCCTCTATGGTCTCCTGGGTCATTCCTACTCCGGTATCCGAAACCTTTATTTCCAGCTTTCCTCCGTTTATAAGGCTTGTCACATGCAGAGTTCCGCAGTCAAAGGCAGGTTCTATTCCGTGATAAATGGCGTTTTCCACCAGTGGCTGAATTATCAGCTTTGGAACATAGAGTTTTTCCGTACCCGATCCCAGTCCGATAAATGCTTCAAGCTTATTGCCGTAACGGTATTTCTGTATTTGCAGATAGTTCTGAAGGCTGGCTGCCTCATCCTCTAATAATACATAATCCTTACCGTTAATCGTCGACCGCATTAAATCTCCAAGAGACTTAGCCATAATTCCGATCTCTTCATTGCCCCTGCTTCTGGCCATCCAGTTAATGGTTTCCAGAGTATTGTAAAGAAAATGAGGATTAATCTGCATCTGAAGAGATTTAAGCTCCGCCTCTTGCTTCATCAGCTGCTCGTCATATACTTTTTGAACCAGTTCATTGATATTATCCGCCATCTGGTTAAATGTCCCTGAAAGCTTGCCGATCTCATTCTGTGCTCCCACAGGGCACCTGACGGAAAAATTACCTTCGCCGAACCTGGACATTATCATCGAAAGCTTTCTGATGGGCTTTGATATGCTGACGGAAAGCCCCCACGCGCAAAGCACGGACAGCAGCAAAAGCAACAGGGCAAAAAGCACAATGGAATTGCGCAGTCCGATGATTTCACTCTGATAAACGGATACGGGAACTACAGTCATAATCCTCCATCCGTTCTTCATGGGCTCGCTTAAAGCCACATAATGATCGATCCCGCCGATCCGCTGGGAAGTAAATCCATATTCCTCTGATTCCGCTTTTCCCTTATAAACCGTTGAGACTGTTCCGATTCGTTCCTTATCCGAATCGGATATAATAATTCCATCCTTGTTGATAAGGTTAATTTCCCCATTCTGGACAGAATAAGTGTCCGACAGAAGTTCAAACAAATAATTCTCTTCCACATACATGACAAGGTAACCGATAGGCTTCTGAGTCCGTACACTGTTGATGATTCTTGTCAGCACTGTCACCCGTTTATCAGGCAGGCCGCCAAACCAGACATTGCCTCCCGCTCCTGCTCTAATTTTCTCTAAGTGATCCTCCATCAGACCGTATTTCTGTTTCGTTTTATCAAGCTCATAGACAGAGCCTGCCTTGCCGAAAGACACCACATAAATGGCATTGATCTCATCATGATAGAGCACATGGGAGGAAAGTACGCTTTCCATCCGAAGCCTGACCTGACTCTCTTCAAAGGGGTCCCTCCGCCCTCCCATCTCTTCCAGAAGAATATTCTGAACATCGTTGTGGAAGCTGATATTAAAGGAAATATCCTCTATTTTGTCCAGCCTGCTTTCCATGGTTTTTGCAGTCTGGTAAAGAATATCGTGGCTGTACTGATTGGTTTTCTGTTCCACAATCCTGCTGGAAACAAGAAAGCTCCCCCTTGCTATTACCAGCACAGGGACCGTAACCAGAAGGATAACAGAGATCAAAAGCTTGGTCCGTATACCCAGATTGGAAAATTTTTCTCTCATAGGCGGCCGCTCCGCAGGGACTGCACTAAATACGCCAGCTTTGTATCAAGGGGCATACACGGTGTTTTTTTATAAGATGATGGAGTAACGCCGTAATACTTTTTAAACATCTGACTGAAATAACGGGGATCATTAATACAGATATCCAGGCATATTTCCGTAAGGTTATTTTTTCCCTCCCGAAGCTGAGCGGCGGAGTCATAAATTCTCATGGCATTTACAATCTCTAAAAAAGAATAATCCACGCTCTTTTTTATTACCTTGCTTAAATATATGGTGCTGAAATGAAGCCTGTCCGACAGGGAGGACAGGGAAATGTGCTCCTTGTAATGGTTCTTAATATAGCATAAGATCTGATCCGCCACAGAAGAATTTTCCACCTGGCCCAGGATTAAATTATCCTTGTCATAAATCAGCTGCCGTTTTCCCAGTTCGGCTTCCAAAAGCTGAATTCTCATATCCGCTTCCCGCCGTTTTCCCACCTCTTTACAGGCTTTCTCTATTGTTTTAATAATCTCCTCCGGATTAGAGGGCTTTAAGATATAATCCATAACATCATATTGGATGGCGCTTCTTGCATATTCAAAATCGTGATAGCCGGAAAGCAGAATTACCTTTGTTCCAAATCCATTTTCATGGATGAACTGGGCCAATTCCAGTCCGTCCATTCCCGGCATACGGATATCCGTCAGCACAATATCTATGAGCTCGCCCTGAAGAATTTCCACTGCCTCCAGGCCGTTATTCACATCCGCCACCACATGGACGTCCAATTCCTCCCACGGGATTGATAAAAGTCCCTGGCGGATAATGGACTCATCATCCGCAATCAACAGATTAACCAATTTTGTACCTCCCCCTGTACTTGACTTACTACCCCTTGACAGCCCCTGCCGTCATGCCGTCAATAATTTTCCTGTGTAAAATGCTGTATATAATTATACTAGGAATTATCGTAATTACAACCGCGGCAATCATTCCCACATAGTCGGTGGAATATCTGCCCTGAAAGGTGGTGAGGCCCACAGGAAGAGTCATTTTGCCCGGGTCGGATAAGAATATCTGGGGAAACAGCAGATCGTTCCAGGCTGTAATAAAGGTTATGACTGCTACCGTGACCAAAGAGGATACCGCCATGGGACAGATAATTTTAAAAAAGCACCGGATGATGGAACAGCCATCCATGATCGCCGCCTCCTCCATCTCCCTGGGGATAGAGGAAAAAAAGCCTGATAAAATCAAAATAGCGATGGGAAAAGCAAATACCACATGGGGAATGATGACCGCCAGATAGGTATTGTTGATTTTTATCTGGTTGAAAATGGAAAACAACGGAACAATGGCAGCATGGGTAGGGATCATCATTCCCAGCATAAACACCGACAGAACAAAGCCTGACATCTTCCATTTCAGTCTTGAGATGCCGTAAGCTGCCATAGCGGAGAATAAAGTGGCTATAATTACGACTGCCATGGCTACGATTAAAGAGTTTGTAAAATACTGTCCAATGTTTCCCACTGTCACAGCCCTGATATAATTATCAAGGGTAGCAGCGGCCGGAAGCGACCAGGGCGACTCAAACAACTCCTCTCCGCTTTTAAAGGAGTTGATGAACAGCCATACAATCGGGTATAAAAACAAAATAGTAAAAAATATCAAAACCCCATACTCCAGGATTTTTAACAGCCTGTCTTTTCTGTTTTTCATAAAAAATCTCCTCATCAATATTCAATCTTTTCCGACTTAAATGCCAGATTGCAGATGCCTATGGCTATGGCACATAAGAAAAGCAGAACCGTTCCGATTGCACTGGCATAGCCATATTTCATTGTCCGAAAGCCCTGATAATACATGTAGGTGGATAGGACCTCGCTGGCATGGCTGGGTCCGCCTCCTGTCATGGCAAATACAAGATCAAAATATTTTAAGGACCCCGTTATGATCAGAATGGCGTCTACCTTTAAAATCGGTTTCATTAGAGGCAGGGTGATATTCTTAAACTGCTGCCAACGGGATGCTCCGTCCATGGAGGCGGCCTCATAAAGGGAAGAAGGAATATTTCTCATAGCTGCCAGCTGAATCACCATATGGTATCCCACGTACTGCCACATAACCACAACGATGATGGCAAAGATTACCGTATTTTCATCAGACAGCCATTGATGCTTAAGTCCTGCCAGATGAAATAATTCCAGAAGCTTATTGACCATTCCGAATTCCGAATTGTAAATAAAGGTCCAGGTCAGTCCTACCGCCACGCCGCAGACCACACAGGGCAGAAAGAATATGGACTGGAAAAGCCTGCTCCCTTTCAATTTACCGAACAGAAGCGTTCCTAAAAGCAGGGCCAGAGGCATATGTGCCAGAAAAGAACCGACAACCAGCAAAAGGTTGTTCCTAAGGCTCATCAGGAAGATTTTATCGTGAAGCAGATTGGAATAATTTTTTAATCCGATAAAAACTGCCGGACTCATAAGGTCCGTCCGGTACAAACTTAAAATAAAGTTATATCCAATAGGAAGCAGTCCGAATACGACAAATATGACGAAAGCCGGCGCCACAAAAAATGTGATATACTTTTTTGATTTCAATAGATTTTCCAAGACCGATTCCTCCTATAAAGAATGCGCCGTATTAAATGTCTTTCTTAACACGGCGCACCATCTTTTCAATTACCGTAAAGCATTGTCCTCTGCAAACTGCTGCAGTCCGTCCATCTGTTCCTGAGGATCCTTTCCGGCAATAATCGCCTGAGCCGCATTATTAAACTCCACGCCCTCTCCGGCCCCAAAGACGCGGTCCAGCCACGGCGTCACCCCGCCAAGCTCCTGCTGTAAGGAGCTGACCTTAATGAATAAAGGAGACATCTTGCTCTCATCCAGCTTTGTCTTGGTAGAAAGCAGATAATTGGCATTGTAAGCATAGGCCTCCTGGGCAGCTGTGTCGGAAAACAACTTAATATACGCTGCCGCTGCCTCCACGTTGGCGCAGCTGCTGCTGATTGCAAGGCACTGGTCCACATCTCCGATGGCCACATTGCCAGCCTCCGGGTTGCTTGCCGGCATATTGAATACGCCGATATTCTTGGACACAGGAGCATCCTCTGCGGAAAGCAGACTGATATCCCATGATCCCATGTAATACATGGCCGCTTTTTCCTGTATAAACAGGTCACGCCCTTCATCATTGGTCATCCCCAGGAACCCATCGGGAAATGCTCCTATATCCGCCAGTTCCTTTAACAGGCTTCCGGCCTTCACATAGTCGCCGTCATTCCATTTTTTCGTTCCGTCAACCGTGCCGTTAAATAAGTCCATACCGCCCACACCGTTAGCCAGCTGCTGTAAAAACTGGCCTGCAATCCACGCATCTTTTACAGGAACAGAAATAGGAATAATCCCTTTGCTCTTTAAGGTAACACAGGCCTGCTTCAGCTCATCAAATGTGGTTGGAACCGCAATGTTATTCTCTTCAAACAGCCTGGTATTGTAAAACATTGCCGCCACTGTCTGTCCATGAGGAACCGCATATACCTTCCCGTCATATGTCACCGGTCCGAACGCACCGTCATTAAAACGGCTTTTCCACTCATCATCCCCATTTATAAGCTGACCGATCTCATATACCTTTCCCCCTTCCACAAAGGGTTTTAAATAACCGGCGCTCCAGGTAAAAAATACGTCAGGGGCAGAGTTGGATGCCATAACCGTGGTAAGTTTTGTCTTATACTGTTCATTTTCATATGTTTCAAACTTAAATTCCACATTGTAGGGATTATCTGCGTTAAACTGGTCTGTCATTTTCTGAATGATGTCCACCACCGCCTGGTCCTGGGAGCTTCCCAGAAACATGGCCGTCATAGTTTTCTTCTCCCCCGAGGCCGGAGCCGCGGTGGAGCCTGCCGTCCCGGAAGCCGCCGTCGTCTCAGTGTTTTTGGTGCCTGAACAGCCAGCAAGAGCCATACCGGCCGCCATGGCAAGGGCAAGAATAGAAATTGTACTTTTTTTCATATTAACACCTCTCCTTAATTAGTTTTTTGTTTCTTTTGCTTTTATGTGTTCTATTATAGCGGATGCAGAACAAATAAAATACACATCTTTTTATCCTGAATGTTGAAAAAAATGTACTTTTTTTACCCCTGCAGTAAGACCCTGATTCGCCTGGATGAATAAACTTCTGTCCTAAAAAAATCGGATTCATCCTAAGATATTGTCAGGTAAATTGTCAAATGATAAACTCTACTTATTCAAGACATTCTACTCATATTTTTTACGATAAAGGAGGGGAAATTTAAATATGCGAATAAGATTATGCTCCATATGGTTTCTTGAAATGCAGGCAACAAGAATGGGCCGATAATCCAATCTGCATTTTGTAAATCAGAATGATAAGGAGGCTCATTATGGAAGAAACGAGTCAAGTTAACGCTTATAAAAAAAGAGGAAATCTATCGGCCATTTTTACGGCCATCAGCGTTGTTACAGGTATCATTTCAATTTTTATCGTCGTTTATATGATAAGCCTGTTATGGGATGGAATTTCGCTTAAAAACGTAATCCTTCTCGGAACAGCCGTATGCCTTTGCCAGATCATCAAGGCCGTTTTTTATGCGCTGGCCCTATGGAAAGCACATGATTCCGCTTATTCATCACTGCTTGAAATCCGGCTCGCTATGATCGAGCATTTAAAAAAGTTGCCTTTTTCCTTTTTTCAAAAAAGAAAAGTCGGGGATTTGGCGAATATTATCGACCGCGATGTGGAACGGATTGAACTTTATCTGGCCCACACTCTCCCCGATGTGGTCATTACGAATATCGTTTGTCTGGCGGTTTTTATAATTGTGACGTTTTTAGACTGGCGTCTGGGAATTTCAGTAATATCTACCGCTCCATTTGTTTTTATTTTGATGCCCATTTTCAACAAGCTATGGACGAAATCCGTGGAAAATTACCAGAGAGGCATCCAAACAGTTTCCAAAAATGTGATAGAATACATTGGGTCAATTTCCGCAATCAAAGCCTTCAGCCGTGAGGAAAAGAAAACAGGAAAAGTCTTGCAAAGCATGTACGATTATATTGCCAGTGCTAAGAAAGCCATTTATGTGCAGTCCGTTCCCATGAGCTTTATTACCCTGTTAATGGAGGGCGGTATCGTGGTAGTGGCTATTGTCGGTTCCATCATTTTAAGCAGTCAGCCCATTACCGCTTGGGGGATCACCGTTTATATTCTGTCGATTATCCTTGCCGGACAGTTTTCAAAAAATTTCTCCAAGTCCATGTCCCTGCAATACAATAAAATCGTCTTTCGTAATACGATGAAAGCGGTGGATTCCATCATGAGCGTCCCGGTGGAACCGGAAAAAGAAAAGCAAGGGAACCCGACGGCGGGAGACATCGAATTCAAAGATGTTACATTCAGCTATGACGAAAAGGAGACCGCCTTAAAAAGCATCAATGTGATCTTCAAAAAGAACTCGGTCAATGCTATTGTTGGCCCTTCCGGAGCCGGAAAGAGCACTATGGCCAATCTGATGATGAATTTCTGGCAGCCTGACAACGGTACGATCACCATCGGCGGACGGAATATACAGGATTTCCACGAACAGGACCTTTCGGCTTTGATTTCCATTGTCCAGCAGGATACCTTTTTATTTAACAGTTCCATCGAAGAAAATATCCGTATCGGAAAAAAGGATGCCAGCCGGGACGAAATTGTAAGCGCTGCCCAGAAAGCGCGCATACACGACATCATTATGAATTTCCCAGAGGGATATGAAACGATGGTCGGAGAAGCCGGAGCCAAACTGTCGGGCGGAGAAAAACAAAGAATTTCCTTAGCCCGCATGATATTAAAGGATGCTCCCATCGTAATACTGGATGAAGCCACCGCAGCGCTTGATCCCTATAACGAAGCGCTGATACAGCAAGCCATCGGTAATCTGTGTGAAAATAAGACGTTGATTATCATTGCCCATCATCTGAACACCATCCAGTCAGCCGATCAAATCCTTGTGATGCAGGACGGTGAAATTGCAGCAAAGGGGAATCACAACAAGCTGATTGAAACGAACGGGTTGTATCAATCCATGGTGGAGGCCCAGCGGCAGGCGGAGCATTGGAATATCAAGGAGATATAATCTATGATCAGAGAATTGTTTTCACATATCAGCAAAAAGGGTAAGTACATGCTAATATCAGCCACTATTGCCAACACTATAAGCTCGCTCCTGTTCGCGGGTATTCTTCTGACGATATTCCAGATGTTGACGGCGATTACAGACGAAAAGAAAGACTTAACAGGATATTGGCGGATCATGCTCGGGATGCTGATTGTGAAATTTATTGCCAACATTATTTCCAACGGCACCACCCATTTCGCCGGATTTGAAATTGAAATGAATCTAAAGGAAAAAATCATCCGAAGGCTGAAACAGTTCTCTTTGGGCTTTTACACGAAAGAACGCCTCGGTGAAATCAGTACGATTGTCCAAAACGATGTGGACAATCTGGAGGGCGCTGTGTCGCATATAGGAGCAAGAAGCGTGAGTGACATCATCACGGCCCTTGTAATCGGCATTGCCCTTTTTATACTCGACTGGAGAATGGGGCTGGTGATGGTTTCTTTGCTGCCTTTGGCACTGTGGATTCAAGCAGCAAGTATTAAAAAATCTCTGATATTAAAGGAAAAGAATAAACGGAATCTGGCGGATATGGTCAGCCGGTTTGTCGAATATACCAAAGGCATTCCTCTTTTAAAAGCCTTTCCGGAAAACAAGTTCTTTCAGAACCGCTTAAAAGAAAGTGCACAACGTTTTGAAGAAAGCAGCATTTCCGAAGCCAAAGCCGGGGCGGGCGATTCCGCGAGATATTTTATTCCGTTTGAGCTTTGCTTCGGATTACTTGCCCTGGTCGGAGGGATTCTCACCCTGAACAAAATCCTCGACATGGACAATTTTGTCTACTTCATTGTTTTCAGTCAGGAGTTTTACAGACCATTCGCCAGCCTGGAAAGCTACAGAATGAGTTATACCAACATGAAAGACAGTTATGGGAGAATC
>JASGGP010000119.1:0-12762 GCA_047604985.1 Lacrimispora sp. | reverse complement strand
TTTTTTTATCGTATAGGAAAGTTCATCCTATACGATAAAAACCCTCCGGGGGATCTATGCAATAGAAAAGAGCCCGCAGCAGCCGGCTGTTCAGTTATATGGAAAGGAGGAAATTTATCTGACATGTGGAGAAGGCGTGCGAAAATACGGAAGGGGGAATAGGAAATATCAGGTAGCCCATATTGTGACAATCTAAAAATTAATTACGGAGGGGATTATGTCAGAATTATTGTACAGCCCTGTCAGGGGCAGAGCGGCAAGATTGGAAGACGTAAAGGATGAGATGTTTTCAGAGAAAATGCTGGGGGACGGCATTGCTGTAATTTCAGATCAGGATGAAGTGATGAGCCCGGTAGACGGGACAGTGACCATGGTATATGAAACCCAGCATGCCATTGGGATTTCCACAAAAGACGGGGCAGATGTTCTGATCCACATGGGCATTGACACCGTAGCCTTAAAGGGAGAGCCCTTTCAGACAAAGGTAAAGGTCGGAGATACCGTTAAGAAGGGAGATTTGCTGACCGTCGTTGACTGGGAGGCAATCAGGCAAAAAGGCCTGGATGTTATTGTTCCAATTATCATTACCAACAAAAAGGTGAAGCAAAGGAGTGTAGAGGAAGAAATCAAAGTGGGAGACCCGCTGCTTGAAATCGTATAACGGCGGTTTATGCTTATGAAGATTAAAAGGATCTATAACAATAACATTTTGATGGTTAATAACGACAACGGTGACGAAGCCATTTTAGTAGGACGGGGCATTGCCTACGGCTTGAAGAAAGGAGATGTGATTTCTGAGGAAAGGGCGGATAAGAAATTTGAATTAAAAGGAGAAGCCAAGCACAGATTTGAAAAAATGCTTCAGGAGATTTCTCTTGATTATATTTTGATTTCGGAAGAGATAATCGCATATATCAAGGACAACAGCGATAAAAAGATTGCTGACGGAATTTATGTCACCTTGACGGACCATATTGCCAATACCATGGAAAGGATCCGCATGGGAATTAATTTTGATATGACAATGCTTTTGAATGTGAAATCTCTCTACCGCAGGGAGCATAGGCTGGCGCTCCATGCCATTGAGATGCTAAGGGAAGCCTTTGGCCTGGAGATTGACGACAGCGAAGCCAATTTTATTACCCTTCACATTGTAAATGCGGAATCAGAATCAAATATGATGCAGATGTATGCCATTACCGCTATCTTGGAAGAAATATCAGATATTGTAGGCAGGCATTTTCAAATCAATACTCATGATAATTTTGATTATGACCGTTTCATCACCCACTGCAGGTTCTTTATCCACAGGGTGGTCAATAACGAATATCTGGAAAAGAGCGGGCTGGTCAATATAGAGATATTTCAGATCATGAAGGAGCAGAGCCCAAAACAGTGTGCCTGCATCGGGGAGATTACGGGGCTGATCGAGGAGAAGTACGATTATGCGGTTGACGATGAGGAAAAACTGTATCTTTTGATTCACTTGAATAAATTGACGAAGTGAAAGAAATCATCAAATGCTTATGAAAACAGGAGGAGGAATTGAAATGAAATATATTGAGATGTCAAAACAGGTATTGGGATTTATTGGGGGAATCGATAACATCAATTTTATAGAGCACTGCGCGACCAGGCTTCGGGTCCATTACATAAAGAAGTCACTGATCGACGAGGAGTCCATTAAGAAGGTCGAAAATGTGGCAGGACTTGTGAGCAAGGTGGGACAGATTCAGATTATCATCGGCCCCAATGTAAATGAAGCCTACAACGATTTTCTGGAGGTATCCGGCTGGAAAGAAGGCCAGCGGAGAACCGGGGAGAATGTGGAGGAGGAAGATACGGAAGAAAAGAATGCCATGTACTATGTAAATAAATTCGGAAACTTCATGGCAGCGATTTTTATGCCCGTTGTTCCCGCACTTATTACAGGCGGTCTGATCTTATCCATCCGCAATCTCCTTGTAAATTACTTTGGAGTCAGCGTGGATTCCGGCACGGCAAAGGTACTGCTGGCAATTTTCAGTGCCGGGTTTACATTTCTGCCGGTGTACATTGGCTATACCATGGCAAGGCGTTTGAAGATGGAACCGATTATGGGTGCATTTCTGGGGGGCCTGCTTGTAAGCTCTGCCATCAGCGGGGTGGAAGGTCTGGATTTCATAGGGATTCCTATTACCGCAGTAGAGTATGGAAGTACGGTAATGCCGATTATGCTTGGAGTGGGCTTCATGTATTACGTGGATAAATTTCTTGGAAGGATTCTCCATGAAGCAATTGTTTATTTTCTGAAGCCACTGCTTACCATGATCGTGGTGGTTCCGGTTACCTTGATTGTGCTGGGGCCTTTGGGAACCGTATTAAGCACCTACGTGGGAATGGGCATTAACGGCCTGATGGATACCGTCGGCGGGATTGCGACTCCGATTCTGGCGGCAATTAACCCATACATGGTCATGCTTGGATTAGACAAGGCAATCATGCCCATCGGCGTACAGAGCGTTGCAGAGGTAGGCTATGACCGGGTGGTAGTCATCATGAACTTCATTTCCAACTTATGTGTGGGTGGAACTGCACTGGCTGTTGCCAGCACCATAAAGAACGATAAGGGCAGAAAAGGTATGATCACTTCCTTTGGCTTTACCGCACTTTGCGGCGTTACAGAGCCGGCATTTTACGGTTCTCTGATCATGCGGCCCAAGGTGCTGATCGGTACTGCAATCGGAGCCGTATCCTCCGGTCTGATTGCCGGTATCTTCGGGTTAAAGAGCTACGTAATGGGAGGATGCCCCGGGTTACTGACCGCATTATTCTTCTTAAATCCCGACGGTTCCTTAAATAACATGATACTGGCTGTGATTGTATCCATTGTTGCCATCGGTGTTTCCTTTGCTGCGACCAAGGTGATTCTTACCAGGTCAGGCGATGAGGTGAAATAAGGACGGAGGAAAAAAGCATGAAGGTATTGGTCGGTGAATTCGTTACGGAATCCAATGCAAACATACCAAGCAGGTGTGTCATTACAAATTACGACATCGGCTTTGGAGATGACTGCATCAGAAAAATGCGGATTAAGAAAGTATTTGATGAGGCCGGAATAGGAATAATCCCTTCCATTTTTGCAAATGCCGGTTCAGCAGGAGTCATAGCAAAGCCGGCTTTCGAATATATCGAATCTGTTTTTATGGATGCGGTAAGAGAACATATAGATGAGATTGACGGCATGTTCCTAATGCTTCACGGAGCCAGCGAGGTTGAGGAAATCGGATCCGGGGATCACCATATTTTAGCAGAAGTCCGCAGGCTTGTGGGTCCCTACCTGCCGATTGCAGTCGTATGTGATCCCCACGGAAATTTAAAGAAGGAATATGTGGAAGCTGCCACCATTATCCGCAGCTACAGGGAATCTCCTCATACGGACGCAGATGAAACCATGTGGAAGGTATCTCAGATGCTGTGCGATCTGTTAAGGAACCGCCAGAACATTCATTCCGTATACCGCAAGCTGCCTCTGATTCTGGGCGGGGAGCAGAGCGTATCTGCAGATGAGCCGGTTTATTCCATCAACCGGTATATGGATGAGCTGGAAAGGGATCCAAGGATCATGAGCGCTTCCTGGCATGTGGGATATATCCGCCATGACTGTGATGTTGCAGGATGCGGAATCACAGTGGTTCCGGCAACGGGAAAGGATCAGGAATATGCGGAGGAAGCAGCTGATAAGCTGGCGGCTTACGTCTGGAGTAAACGCCATGAATTCCATTATACGGGATTGACGGCAAAGCCGGAAAAAGCACTGGAAATGGCGCTGGAATGTGAAGGAAGGCCGGTATTTCTTACGGACTCGGGAGATAACGTGACCTCCGGTTCCGGTGGCTGGAATACCGGAATTCTCCGCCAGGTGCTGAACGTGAAAAATTTAACGAAGAAGTTTTTATTTGCCACCATCTGTGATCCCAAGGCTTATAAGGAATTGTCGTCCCTGGAAAACGGAGCAAGGACCGGGATGACCCTGGGTGCCGGAATGGATGAACTGTCGGAGCGTGTGGAACTGAAAGTGACTGTAAAATCCAAAGGGGAATTAAAGGGCTTTATGATGCACGATCCCGGCACCACCTTCGGCCATACGGTAAATGTATCGGTGGAGGGAAGACCCATTGACATCATGGTGGCCAGCACCGGCTGGGCCATGTGTGAAGAGCACCAATTTGCTACCGGAGGAATTGACTGGAATGAATATGATGTTATAGTAGTAAAGCAGGGTTATATCTTTCCTGAATTAAAGGAGAAGGGCAGGCTGTGCGTCATGTCCCTTACCCGTGGGGCTACGATTCAGGATACGGCTTCCATTCCCTTTAAACGGATTATGCGCCCCATGTTCCCCATTGATAATATTTAATATTTTAACGGGAGAAAAAGAATGAACCCTTTCTATTTCTCCCGTTTTTAAAGGCAGGAGGTAATTTATGAGAATTCTTGCGGCAAAATTTGTGCTGGAAGCCAATGCCCATGTTCCGATGAAATGTGATATTGAAAATGTAGCTCTTTCTTATGGGGAAGAAGCGCTGAGCCATATGCAGCTGGGAGATGTATTTAAGGAAGATGACGTTGAGCTCATACCCGTCATATGTGCAGACGCAGCCTGCAGCGGTGTGATGAAAAGGGCTTGCTTTGACTATATTGAACAGAGGATTTTAACCGCAGTAAAGGCGGAATTAAGGGATTTGGATGGAATTTATCTTCATCTTCACGGCGCCAGCGAAATCGAAGGGCTGGGCTCAGGAGACCATCATATTGTAAGGAGCATCCGGGAGCTGACAGGTCCCTATTTCCCCATAGCAGTATCCTGTGACCCCCATGGAAACTTAAGCAGGGAATATGTGGAGGATACCACAATCATCAGAAGCTATCGGGAAGCGCCTCATACGGATATTGCCGAGACCGTTCAGTTTGTATTTAAGACGTTGATCAGCCTTATCAGGGAGAGAAAGAACATTACGCCCGTCTACCGGGAGCTGCCGCTGATTTTGGGCGGGGAGCAAAGCGTATCAACGGATGAACCGGTCCGCACCATCAATAAGCATTTAGACGGGCTGGAAGAGGATGAGCGAATCTTAAGCTGTTCCTGGCATGTGGGCTATCTGCGCCATGATACCCCTGTGGCAGGCTGCGGAATTGTGGTGGTGCCATCGGATGGAAGATATCAGGATTATGCAGGTAAGGTGGCGAATGAACTGGCAGATTACGTTTTCTCAAAACGCCATGAATTTCACTACACCGGTTTTACGGCAAAGCCGGAGGAGGCTTTGAGGACGGCTCTTGAATTTGAAGGAAAACCGGTATTTCTTACTGATTCCGGGGATAATGTGACTTCCGGTGCAATGGGGGCCAATACATTTATCCTAAGACAGGTGCTGGCTGTAAAGGACTTAAAAAAGCGGTTCTTATTTGCGGCCATCCATGATTCCGGAACCTATAGCCACCTGGCAAAGAGAGAAATCGGGGAGAGGGTCCGTATTTCCCTTGGAATGAATTTGAACGAATTGACCGAAGCGGTGGACTTGGATGTGACTGTAAAATATAAGGGACGCCAGGAAGGAACCTATATGTTCGGGGAAAAGGGGGATTACGGCGGGGTGGTAACCGTATCCTTAAAGGACAGGCCCATTGATATTGCGGTCACGGATAACAACCACTCCTTTGTGGAGAAACATCAGATTGACGCCTGCGGCGCCGATTGGGATGATTATGATGTGATTGTTGTAAAGCAGGGCTATATTCATCCGGAATTAAAGGAAAAGGGAAAATTAAGCATCATGTCCTTAACTGACGGAGCGACACCTCAGGATACCAGGCTTATTCCCTTTAAACGGATCATGCGCCCCATGTTTCCCATTGATAATATTTAAAGGAAAGGATTTAAGATATGATACAGTTAAAGGAAGTAAAGACGCCGGAATTGGAACAGGGCCTTGTTCCTGTGGACTTAAGCGATGAGACCGTAAGGGAAAGGAAAGAAAAGCTCCTGACAAGGATGAAAGAAGAAGGCTATGATGTTATCGTTGTCTATGGAGACTTGGAGCATGGAAGTAATTTCGAATATTTATGCGGATTTCTTCCCCGGTTTGAAGAAGCGCTGCTGGTTCTCCATGATGACGGAAAAGCCTATATGGTACTGGGAAATGAAAACCTAAACAAAGCAGGAAAGTCCAGGATAGAGGTGGCTGCCGCCGTTCACATGCCTCATTTCTCCCTGCCGAACCAGCCGATGAATACGGATAAAACCGCGGCAGAAATTTTGTCCCAATGCGGGCTTGAAAAGGCAGAGAGAGTCGGACTTGTGGGATGGAAGCATTTTACAGGTCGTCTGGAGGACAACCAGGCCTTATATGACCTTCCTTACTTTGTGGTAGAGGCAATCAAGGAGATCTGCGGGAATGCAAAAATATCAAATGCTTCCCATCTGTTCATCGGGGAAGACGGCGTGCGCACTACAAATAACGCAAATGAATTTGCTCATTATGAATTCGGGGCAGCTCTTGCAGGAAACTGCATAACGGATGCAATGGAGGACTTAAAGGAGGGAATGACGGAAATGGAGGCGGCAGGAAAGCTGGCAGCTTACGGCCAGCGCCACAGCGTGGTTACAATCCTGGCTGCCGGAGAACGCTTTGTTAAGGCCAACATGTATCCGGGCTGTAAGGCAATCCGTCGGGGAGACAGGCTGTCCATTACAACGGGGTATAAAGGGGGGCTGCAAAGCCGCAGCGGCTATGCAGTATCCAGCAGGGAAGAATTGCCGGAGGCGGAACGGGATTATCTTGAACGGGTGGCGATTCCTTATTTCCAGGCAGTAAAGACCTGGCTGGAAACAATTCATATCGGCATGAAAGGGAAGGAATTATACGGAAAAATTGAGGAGGTGCTGCCCCGGGAGCAATATGGCTGGACCTTAAATCCGGGCCATTTATGTGCCGATGAGGAATGGATGTCCAGCCCCATTTACCCGGAGTCAGAGGAAGTGATAAAAAGCGGGATGCTCTTTCAGATCGATATTATTCCATCTGTGGCAGGATATGGCGGCGCCAGCTGTGAAAGCGGGGTCTTTCTGGCAGATGAAGCCCTGCGAAGGAATATTCAGAAGGAGTATCCCCAGATATGGAGCCGGATTGAAAAGCGCAGAGCCTATATGAAAGGGGAGCTTGGCATAGATATTTCCGAAGAGATTCTTCCGACCAGCATGGCAGCGGCTTTTTTCCGCCCATACCTGCTGGATAAAAAATCAGCCCTTAAAAACGTTTGATATGAGGAAATGAACCGCGGAAATTTTCAGCAGAAAGGGGAAGAGAAAAGATGAGCCGGTCGGGAAGTAAAAAGAATTTTTTGTGGGGCAGCGCGACTGCGGCCTACCAGTGTGAGGGAGCCTGGAATGAAGACGGAAAAGGAGAAGGGGAATGGGATGAATTCTCCCATGGCAATCCATTGAATATTAACGGGGCCACAGGAGATGTTTCCTGCGACTTCTATCACCGTTATAAAGAAGATATTGATCTGCTGAAGGCAGGGGGACAGAATTCCTATCGATTTTCCATTTCCTGGGCAAGGATTCTGCCCCAGGGCAGAGGGAAAGTAAATGAGAAAGGAATTGAGTTTTATGACCGTGTGATCAATTACTGTTTGGAAAATGGCATTGAGCCCAATGTGACGTTATTCCATTATGACCTTCCAAAGGCGCTGGCTGCAGAAGGCGGATGGGAGAACCGCAGTATTATTGAGGCATTTGCGGATTATGCCAGAATTTGCTTTGAAGCGTTCGGAGACAGAGTGAAGCTGTGGGTGACCATCAATGAACCAAAGTATTACGCTTACTGCAGCAATATGGTGGGAAATTATCCGCCTAACCACAGGCATGATTTTAACCGCTATTTCACGGTGCTGTACCATGAAGCCGCCGCCTCCGCAAAAGCGGTGGACATTTACCATTCCATGAAGCTGAAGGGCCGGATTGGCATTGTCCATGACAGCAGCAACGTGGAGACGGCGCCGGGTACGAAAGAGCCGGACAGAATCCGCCTTATTGCAGATCTGTTCTATAACAAGCTGATTCTCGATACGGCAGTCAGGGGAGAGCTGCCGGGAGGACTGATTCCTTTATTGCGGGAAAATGGGATTGACACTTCCTATATCAGATTTGAAGATTCTCTTATCTTTCAAAAGGGAAAGGTGGATTTTCTTGGACTTAATGTATACAACAGGTTCTACATTACGGATTACTCAGAAGGGGAGACGGAAGTATTCCACAATAACAAGGGCACAGGCTCCAATGCAAAAGAGGGAATCCGCATCAGGGGATGGTACGAAACCGCCATTGATCCCACCACAGGGAGAAACCTATGGGGAAGAGAAATTTATCCCAGGTGCATGTATGATACACTGATGGAAATCAAGGAACGCTATGGAGATATTCCCGTCTATATCACGGAAAACGGACATGGCTGCTATGAGAAAGCGGATGAAAACGGATATGTGGAAGACGGCGAGCGCATCCATATGATGCAGGGATATATCAATTATATGTTCAAAGCCATGGAAGATGGCTGTAACGTGTGCGGATACTATGCATGGTCTACAATGGACTTATACAGCTGGGTCAATGGCTATGAGAAACGGTATGGGCTTGTTCGGGTAGATTTTGAGGACCACAATAAGCGCTATCCAAAGAAGAGCTATTACTGGTATAAGGACTTGATTGAAGCCTTCGGTCAGGGGAATTAAAAAAATCCTGTCCAGGAAGAAAGGTGCCGTCAAAAGCTGTAAATCAGCTGTTTGTACGGCACCTCTTTTTATACATCCTGCAGATATGGTCCTGCCCTGTCACACTGTTTTTTTATTCCTCTTAATCACCTTAAGCCTGGTAAACTCTTCCCTGTCCTTTTCTCCCAAAGCATTGGTAATATTCCTTGTCAAAGTCTCATATCTGGGAATCGTAATGTTCTTTAAGGCATTGGCCCGCTTCTGGGTCCTCTTAATGCTGTTTGCCAGACGGTATGCCGAATTCTCCACCATGGACAGCTTTACCGTCAGCTTTTTCACTTTCTCAAACTGATAACGGGCCTCATCTAAGGATTCCCTGGTGCTGTAATAGGCATAGGTTAGGTTTAAGGGCATTTCCACATGCTCCACCAGTGGTATTTCTGTCCCCATAATGCTGCGGGTCTTAATCCGCACCGTGGTGTCCACAGGAACCGCCATGGCGATGTCCTGGACATAGTTGATGCCCAGGTCAATATTGGCTCTTTGCAGGGCCTTATAAGCTGAGGTAAAGGTCACGTCGATTTCCGACTGGATGCCCTTTGCCTCGTCGATTAAGCTCATCAGCTCCTTAATCAGGATATTCCTTTTTTTATCCATCAGCTCATAGCCCTGGCTGGCAAGAGCAAGAGAGCTTTTGGCAAGGATTAAATTTCCCTTAGTGGGAAAGGTTCTTGGATCCATGGACAGCCCTCCTATTCTTCTGAAGATTCAAGGGTGGTTTCCTTGTAATACTGGTCTAAGACCTTGGTATCTACACGGTCCAGCTCCGCCCTGGGCAGAAGTCCCAGAAGCTCCCAGCCGATATTTAAGGTTTCTATGATATTCCGGTTGGCCCGGTTTCCCTGGCCTACAAAGCGGTTCTCAAATTCCTTTCCGAACACCAGATATTTCTTATCAATGGGAGACAGTTCATCCTCTCCGATGACCGAGGCCAGGGCTCTTGCATCCCCCACCTTTGCATAGCAGGAAAAAAGCTGGTTTGCCAGTCCCTGGTGATCCGCCCTGGTAAAGCCTTCCCCGATACCGTCCTTCATCAGACGGCTTAGAGAGGGAAGCACGTTAATGGGCGGATAAACCGACTGTCCGTATAAGGTCCGGTCCAGAACGATCTGCCCTTCCGTAATATATCCCGTAAGGTCCGGAATTGGGTGGGTGATATCATCATTTGGCATGGTCAAAATCGGAATCTGAGTCACTGATCCGTGTCTGTCCTTAACGATTCCCGCCCGCTCATAAAGAGAGGCCAGTTCGCTGTATAAATAGCCCGGGTATCCCTTTCTGGAAGGAATCTCTCCCTTGGAAGAGGAAACCTCACGAAGGGCCTCGGCATAAGCCGTCATATCCGTTAAAATCACCAGAATGTGCATCCCTTTTTCAAAGGCCAGATATTCCGCCAGGGTAAGGGCCACCTTCGGCGTAATAAGCCGCTCCACCACCGGATCATTTGCCAGGTTAATGAACATGGCAACGTGGTCGGAAACCCCGCTTTCCTCAAAGGTGCGTCGGAAGAAATCAGCCACATCGTATTTCACGCCCATGGCCGCGAAGACCACGGCGAATTTTTCACTGGTATTAGCGTCGTCTCCCAGAGAGGCCTGCTGGACGATCTGGGCTGCCAGCTCGTCGTGAGGAAGGCCGTTTCCTGAGAAGATGGGAAGCTTCTGTCCCCGGATCAAGGTCATAAGTCCGTCAATGGCGGAAATTCCTGTGCGGATATAATCCCTGGGGTATTCCCTGGTCACGGGATTTAAGGGCTTTCCGTTGACATCCAGAAAGGTTTCGGAGTTTATATCTCCCAGACCGTCAATGGGTTCCCCTATGCCGTTAAAGGTGCGTCCCAGCATATCCTCGGACACGGCAAGCTCCATTGGGTGGCCGGTGAGCCGGGTGTGCACATTTCTAAGAGCCAGGCCGTCGGTCCCCTCAAACACCTGGATGATGGCCTTATTCTCGTAAACCTCAATGATGCGTCCCAGCTTCTTGGCTTTCCCTTCCACGGTCATTTCCACGATTTCATCAAAGGAAGCATCCTGGACGCCTTCCAAAACAACTAAGGGACCGTTGATGGCGCTTAGTCCTAAATATTCGATTGCCATAGCCGGCCTCCTTTCTATGCGTTGCGCTCGATGACCGAATCATAGAACGCATCTATCTGTTTCCTATAATCATCGAACATATCCAGCCTGTCATTGGGCACGTCGTACTTGAGGGAAATAATCTTATCAAAAATCGGGTCCTCTTTCAGCACGGACATGGGCATCCCCATGGAAACAAGAGAACGGGACTTTTTATACAGATAAAGAATTAAATCCATCATCTTAAACTGCTTTTCCATTGGAACACAGGTATCCTCCTTGTGAAATGCGTTCTGCTGCAAAAATCCGATCCGGATCACCTTGGAGATTTCCAGTATGAGCTTCTGGTCATCAGGAAGCATATCCCCGCCGATCAGCTTTACAATCTCCATTAAGCTGCTTTCCTGGGTCAGGAGAAAGACAAGGCGGTTCCTGTAATCCACGAACTTCTTATCCACGTTTTCCAGGTACCAGGGAGCTAAGTCGGTTAAATATTCAGAGTAGCTGCTGAGCCAGTGGATGGCAGGGAAATGGCGCTCATTGGCTAAGTTCCTGTCCAGTCCCCAGAAGCACCGCACAAACCGCTTGGTATTCTGGGTCACAGGCTCGGAAAAATCTCCGCCCTGGGGAGAAACGGCCCCGATAATGGTGACAGAGCCTTCCGTACCGTTAATGTTCTGCATCATTCCCGCCCTTTCATAAAAAGCGGATAAGCGGGAGGCCAAGTAGGCCGGAAAGCCTTCCTCCGCAGGCATCTCTTCCAGACGTCCGGACAGCTCTCTTAATGCCTCGGCCCACCGGGAGGTGGAATCCGCCATAATTGCCACATGATACCCCATATCCCGGTAATACTCCGCCAGGGTCAGGCCGGAATAAAGGCTGGCTTCACGGGCTGCTACGGGCATGTTTGAGGTGTTGGCAATCAGGGTGGTCCGGTCCATTAAGGGATTGCCGGAACGGGGATCCACCAGCTTGGAGAATTCCTCCAGCACCTGAGTCATCTCATTTCCCCGCTCCCCGCAGCCGATGTAGATGATAATGTCCGCATCAGACCATTTGGCGATCTGGTGCTGGGTCATGGTCTTTCCCGTACCAAAGCCGCCGGGGATACAGGCAGTTCCCCCCTTTGCAAGGGGAAAGAGGGTGTCGATGATCCGCTGGCCCGTAATTAAGGGCCTGGAAGCAGGATATCTCTTTAAGACCGGCCTGGGAACCCGGATGGGCCATTTCTGGGTCATGGTTATCTTTTTTTCAGAGCCGTCGGAAAGCTGCAGCGTCAACAGAGGGTCAGAGATAGTATATTCCCCGTCCTCCGCTGCCTCCAGCACATATCCCTCCACATCCGGGGGGATCATGACCTTGTGGACGATGGCAGGGGTTTCCGGAACCTCGGCAATGATGGTTCCCGGAAACAGACGGTCTCCCTTTTTTACGGTCATATGGGTCTTCCAGCGTCTTGACTGGTCCAAGGAATCCACGTGGACGCCCCGGTCAATATAAGCCCCTCCGGTCTTTGCAATTTCGCTTAAGGGCCTTTCAATGCCGTCAAAGATATTATTTAAAATGCCCGGCGCAAGGGTAACGGATACGGGAAAGTCGGTGGAAGAAACCGTTTCTCCCGGCTTTAAGCCGCTGGTTTCCTCGTATACCTGTATAATGGTGCGGCGGTCCGTAAGGCCGATGACCTCGCCCACCAGATGATCCTTTCCCACGTAGACCATTTCGTTCATCCGGAACCCGGAATCGCCTTTCAAATAAATGACAGGGCCGTTGATGCCGGATATGGTGCCTGTATTAATCATTTGCCGTACCTCCCATAAGAAACTTCCCGTCAAAGCGGAAGTCCCGTTTTGCTTCCGCCAGCTTGGTCTGG
>JASGGP010000118.1:0-12901 GCA_047604985.1 Lacrimispora sp. | reverse complement strand
GGATATCCGCCGAATATTTCATCGGCGCATTCTCCGGTCAGGGTCACCTTGTTGTGTTCCTTTACCAAAGAGCAGAAGTGGAGCAGGGACGAATCAATATCCCCCATGGCCGGAAGATCGTGGGCCAGAACCGAATCATAGAGCCGGTCGGCCTGGGTGAGGTTGTCGCATTCCAGATAACGGTGGTCAGAGTTTAAAAACTTCACCATCTGATCCACATAGGGCCGGTCCTGGGAGGGCTGGAAAGCATTGGCCTTAAAGTACTGGTCGTTATTGACAAAATCAAAGGAAAAGGTGTTAAGCTGCTTTCCCTGCTTCTTTAATTCGGCAGCACAGACTGCCGATACCAGGCTGGAATCCACCCCTCCGGATAAAAAGGTGCAGATGGGCACATCGGAAACCATCTGGCGCCGGATGGAGTCCTGGACCAGGAAGGAGGTCTTTTCAATGGTTTCCTTATAGCTGTCCTCATGAGGCCTGCTTTCCAGCTTCCAGTAGCATTTTAAATGAAAGCCGTCTTTGGAGCAGAGAAGCATGTGGCCGGGAAGCAATTCATTTACGCCCTTAAAAACGCCGCATCCGCTGGTACGGGCAGGGCCTATGGAAAATATTTCGTTGAGCCCTTTCCGGTCCAGAACCGGCTTGATGCCCGGATATGCAAAGAGGCCCTTTAATTCCGAGGAAAAGATGATCTCCTCATCCCGGACCGTATAAAAAAGAGGCTTTATGCCGGACCGGTCCCGGAAGAGGCCTAGGACTTCCCGGAATGGGTCCATGACGGCAAAGGCGAAGATGCCGTTCAGTCTTTTGACAAAATCAGGCCCGTATTCCATGTACCCTGTTAAAATGACTTCCGTATCGCTGGTGGTGGAAAAGAGATGGCCCCGTTCCAGTAAGTCTTTCCGAAGCTCCTCCGTATTGTAAATTTCTCCGTTGTAGACAATGCCAAAGGTCTTCCCCTCCCGGGTTTTCTTCATGGGCTGCTGTCCGTTTGTAAGATCAATGATGGATAATCGGGCGTGGGATAAGCCGCCGTGTTCAAAGAGCCAGCTGCCGGATTCATCCGGTCCCCGGTGTCTCTGCACGGCAGACATCCGTTCCAGTATTTCCTCGTAGCGGGATTTCTCTTCCCGGTAATCTTTCTTAAGATGGTAAAAACCGGCAATTCCACACATGGCAAATCCTCCTGAACAAAATCATTTATAAAAGAAAACAGGAAACAAGAAAGGCGGCCAGAAAACCGATCATGACTGGGGGAAGGTTTTTTCTGGCAAGCTCCAGAGGACTTACGCCGCATATGGCGGCAACGGGAATGAGGCCCCATGGAACAATGGTCCCTCCGCCCACGAAAACAGCGGTGATCTGCCCCAGGGAAGCCAGAACAGGCACTGAGGCCCCCACTGCCGTCCCAAAGGTCTGGGCAAGGGAACCGGTAAGGGGAAGACCGGAAAAGCCGGACCCGTCTAGCCCCGTTAAGCCGCCGACCACCATCTGCAAAAATGCGGCCATATACTTGCTTAGAGGCACGTTATGAGCCAGCCAGAGAGCCCAGTCATTCATGAGGCCGCTTTGAAACTGGCTTCCCATAATGGAAGAAATTCCACTGCCTCCCAAAAAGAAAAAGGCCCCGATGATGATGACAGGAGCAAATATCCGTATGGCAAAGAGAAAGCCCTCCGTGACATATACCGTCACCTTTTCCGGCGACTTCTTTCCAAAGCCTAGGACAGCTCCGATGCACATACAGAGGACGGCGGTCCCGGACACCATGCTGGTGGCATCTCCTCCTTTTAAATCAAAGGCCAGCATGAGCAGGATGTCGGCCAGGAAGAGAAGAGGGGTCAAAATCGCCATTACAACAGCCGGGGTTCCCGGCTTAAGGCCATTTTCCTCCGTGTCCTGGATATGAAGCTGCTGGCAGCAGGCGGTAATGTCCTGTCTGTTTAACAGATATGCAGAAAGGACAGTCACAATGCCCATGACCAGAAATACGGGCCGCCCCTGGGTCAGAATGTCGGAAGCGGAAATACCTGCCGCACCTGCGGAAATGGACGGGGCTCCCTGGATGACGAAATCGTAGCTTAAGGCAATTCCATGGCCGAATAAGTTCATGGCCATGGCAGCCGCCAGAGGCTCCAGTCCGGCTCTTACCGCAAAGGGAAGCATGATTGCTCCCACCAAAGCCACGGATGGGGAAGGCCAGAGAAAGAGGGAGAATACCAGCATAACCAGCCCTAAGAGCCACCAGGTAACGGAAGGCGATTTCATGACTTTCGACATGGGGATCATCATCAGATAGTCGCTTCCTAAGTCTCTCAGGCATTTTGACAGGGCTGTGACCAGGGCAATGGTGGCGATGATCTCCATAAACTCCTTGGACGCGTACAGGATTGCGCTGAATACGGTCATAATGCCTCCTGTCAGGGAACCAAGACCTACAAGCCCCATCAGAAAGAGAAAGGCAATGCAGATGAGAGGGGTATCCTTTCTTAAAACCATGACGCCCAGGATAACGAAGACGCCTATGAGATAAATGTAGTGCAGAGGCGTAAGCACCAGGTCAGGATCAAACATAAGAATCTCTCCTGTGAAAAGAATATAATTTATACTATGACAGAGCGGAATAGGCAGTGTAATTTTTTTGTGACGGAACTTGAAATTTTCCTGCCCGCCTTTTATACTTATAAAAAAGCTCCGTTATGGATGCGCACCTCGCGCTGAGGGAAGAGAGGGCCTATGCAGATTACGTCGGTACACATTAAAAATTTCAAGTCTATACGGGATATGAGGATTGAAAGCATTGAAAATGCCCTGATTTTAGTGGGGAAAAACAACACCGGAAAGACAGGAATCCTGGATGCCATACGGGCGGCAGCCGGCGTTTATGAGGTCAATGCCGAGGATTTTAATGAGAAAAAGCAGAATATTGAAATAACCATGACTTTAAGGATCACCGAGGAGGACTTGGATGCCTTTCACAAAAGCGGCACTATTAGCCAGTATAAACGGTACGAGGCGTGGCTTCACGATTTTAAGGCAAAGCTGCCCTCTTATAAGGAAGAAAGCCTGACCTTTACCTGCCAGGTCAACTGGAAGGGCGATATCCGTTTCCATGACGGCGTCCATAAGAACAACCGGTATATCCGGGAGATTTTCCCCAGGCTTTATTACATTGATTCGGAACGGAACTTAAATCAGTTCCAGAACGACTTACTGCTGTTTCAGGAGGATGACCAGCTGGTTAAAATGAGGTCCAACGTCTGTATGTTCAACGGAGCAAAGGAGTGCATCCAGTGCTTTCAGTGCATCGGCCTTATCAATCAGAAAAAGCCTGAGGACTTACAGATTTATGAGACTGCAAAGCTTTTGGAATATAAGATGTACCAGCTGAATTTAAATGATTTTGCGGCAAGGGTCAACGAAAACTACAGGAAAAACGGGGGATATGAGGAAATCCGTTTCTCCTTAAGCTGCAACCCTGAGGAAATGTTTAAGGTGACGGCGGACACCTATCACGGGGAAAGAGGAAAATTAAGCCCCATAGACAATTTGAGCAACGGAATGAGGAGTCTTTACATGCTCTCCCTTTTGGAGACCTATACGGAGGATGAAAAACAGATTCCCAGCATCATCATTGTGGAGGACCCGGAGATATTTCTCCATCCCCAGCTTCAGAAGACCTCCAGCGAGATCCTTTACCGGCTGTCCAAAAAGAACCAGGTGATCTTTACCACTCATTCACCCACCATGCTGTTTAACTTCACCGAACGCCAGATCCGGCAGGTGGTTTTAGACAGGGACGGCTATTCCATGGTCAGGGAAAAGACCGATATTGCGGCCATTCTGGATGATCTGGGCTATGGGGCCAATGACTTATTGGGAGTCAGCTTTGTGTTCATCGTGGAAGGAAAGCAGGACAGGAGCCGTCTGCCCCTGCTTTTGGAAAAATATTATTCGGAAATCCACGATAAGGACGGAAACCTTTTCCGCATATCCATTATCAAAACCAACAGCAGCACCAACATAAAAACCTATGCCAATTTAAAATACATGAATCAGGTGTATTTACGGGACCAGTTTTTAATGATCCGGGACGGGGACGGCAGGGACTCGGAGGAGCTGGCCGGCCAGCTCTGCCAGTATTATGATGAACGGAATTCAGAGGAAATCGACAAGCTGCCCAAGGTGACGAGAAAGAATGTCCTGATATTAAAATACTACTCCTTTGAAAATTATTTTTTAAATCCGAAGGTCATGGCCCAGCTTGGAGTGGTGGAAAGCGAAGAGGCTTTCTATCAGATTCTGTTTGGGAAATGGAAGGAATATTTATACCGGATAAAGAGCGGAAAACAGTTTTTGGAGGTGGTGGGAAAGGAGATTGAAACTCTTCAGGAACTGAAAGACCATATGGAGGAATTCAAGATTTATATGAGGGGCCATAACCTGTATGATATCTTTTACGGTCCTTATAAGAAGCAGGAAGGGGAGCTGCTGAAAAGGTATATCGAGCTGGCCCCCCGTGAAGATTTTAAGGATATTTTAGACGCCATTGACCGGTTTGTCTATTTTGAAAACAGAAAATCGGAATCAATTTCCCAATCCTTAAAGTAGTATTTCATGTCCCGTTCCCCGATGTCCCTTATGACCCGGCAGGGGCTTCCGTAAGCCACCACATTGGCCGGTATGTCCCTTGTCACCACGCTTCCTGCACCGATGACGCTGTTTTCCCCGATGCGGACGCCGGGCAGGATAATGGCTCCTGCGCCGATCCACACATTATCCTCAATGGTGACAGGCACGTTAAACTGAACCTGCCTTTTGCGGATATCGGGACGTATGGGGTGGGCGGCCGTGTCCACCACCACGCCGGGGCCGAACATGACGTTGTTTCCGATATAAATGTCCGCGTCGTCCACAAGGGTTAGGTTAAAGTTGGCATAAACGCCGTCTCCCATATGGACGTGGCGGCCCCAGTTGGCATGAAGGGGCGGTTCTATATAACAGTCCTTTCCCATCTCGGCAAAGAGGGTTTTTAAGATTTCCCTGCGTTTTTCCTTTTGGGATGGCCGGGTCTGGTTGAAATCGTATAGGATTTCAAGACAGGCGGTCTGCTCCGCCGCAAGGGCTTCATCGGTGCAGTCATAAAGCCTGCCGCTTTTCATTTTTTCCTTTATGTCCATGGTAATCTCCTTATTGAAAGGGCTGCCTGTCCGGCTGCCTTATGTTTTTCTGTTTTTTCTATTATAACCTCTGGGGAGAGAAATGTCCATGAGGCAGGGCTTGCTTTCGTGGGAATAAAAAGTGCAAGAAAGTGCTATTACTTGGACAAATAAAAGCACGCTTTTTTATGTCAGGTATATTATAATCAAATAAGAGATTTTACGAGGAGGTATCAGGATGAATTATCTTATAGGAATCGATGTTGGGACATCGGCCACAAAGACGGTTTTGTTTGATGAAAAGGGGAATGTGACTGCATCTGAAGCGGTTGAATACCCTCTGTACCAGCCCAAAAACGGCTGGGCGGAGCAGAGGCCGGAGGACTGGCGGGATGCAGTTTTAAAGACTCTTTCCCAGGTGGTTTTAAAGTCAGGGGTTTCAAAGGAGGCCATTAAGGGAATCGGAATTTCCGGTCAGATGCACGGCCTGGTGATGCTTGATGAAAACAAGGAAGTGATACGCCCATCCATTATCTGGTGTGATCAGAGAACCGGGGCCGAGGTGGAGGACATGCTGAGCCTTATGCCCAGGGAGCGGTGGATTGAGATCACCGCAAACCCGCCCCTTACAGGCTGGACAGCGGCCAAAATTTTATGGGTAAGAAAAAATGAGCCGGAAAATTATGAAAGGTGCAGGCACATTCTTCTGCCAAAGGACTATATCCGTTATGTGCTGACTGGGGTTTTTGCAACCGAGGTTTCCGATGCCAGCGGAATGCAGCTTTTAGATGTGCCGGGAAGGTGCTGGTCAGAGGAGGTTTTGGATAAGCTGGGAATTGATCCGGGGCTTTTGGGAAAGGTGTATGAATCCTGTGAGGTCACAGGCACCCTTCTTCCTGAAATAGCGGACCGGACAGGGCTTTCTGCGGATACCAAGGTAGTTGGAGGCGCCGGAGACAATGCCGCAGCTGCGGTGGGAACCGGAGTGGTGAAGGACGGGACAGCTTTTACCACCATCGGAACCTCGGGAGTCGTCTTTGCCCACAGCAGCCAGGTCACCATTGACCCCAAAGGCAGGGTTCATACCTGTTGCTGCGCGGTGCCGGGAGCATGGCATGTAATGGGGGTGACCCAGGCGGCCGGCCTGTCCTTAAAGTGGTTTAAGGATAACTTCTGCCAGGATTATGTGGAAAAGGCGGAGAAGCTGGGCGTTGACGTGTACGATCTCATCAATGAGGACATTAATCAGGTGGAGCCGGGAAGCGATAAGCTGATTTATCTTCCCTACTTAATGGGAGAGAGAACCCCTCACCTGGATCCGGACTGCCGGGGCGTGTTCTTTGGGCTTTCAGCCATACATACAAAGGCCCATATGCTGCGGGCGGTTATGGAAGGGGTTTCCTATTCCCTCAGCGACTGCAACGACATTTTAAAGGAAATGGGAATTGAAGTCGGCCAGATGATGGCCTGCGGCGGCGGCGGAAAGAGCCCGGTGTGGCGGCAGATGCTGGCGGATATGTACGGCTGCAGCGTAAAGACCGTGGCCCAGACCGAAGGCCCGGCCCTGGGCGTTGCCATACTTGCAGGAGTGGGCTGCGGGCTGTATAAGTCTGTGGAGGAGGCCTGCGAGGCCCTGATTTCCGAAGATAAGTCAACGGGACCGGAGGCGGAGCGGGAGGAGCTTTACGGGAAATATCACCAGCTTTATAAAAAGCTTTATGAGGATTTAAAAGACAGCTACAAAAAGCTTTCGGCCTTGTAGAATTGGGCTTTGCCGATAAAACGAAAGAAAACAGGAGGAGATGGAAATGCGTTTTTTTATTGATACGGCAAATGTAGATGAAATCAGAATGGCCAGTGAAATGGGAATTATCTGCGGAGTCACCACAAACCCGTCCCTGATCGCAAAAGAAGGGCGGGACTTCAAGCAGGTAATAGGAGAAATCACTTCCATCGTGGACGGTCCTGTCAGCGGAGAGGTAAAGGCTACCACAACTGATGCAGAAAGCATGATAAGGGAAGGCCGGGAAATAGCCGCCATCCATCCCAACATGGTAGTGAAAATCCCCATGACTGTGGAAGGCCTTAAGGCCGTAAAGGTTTTAAGGGCGGAGGGAATCAAGACCAACGTCACTCTGGTGTTTTCAGCAGCCCAGGCGCTTCTGGCGGCAAGAGCCGGAGCCACTTACGTATCCCCGTTTTTGGGACGCTTGGATGACATTTCCATGCCCGGAATCAGCTTAATTGAGGATATAATGGAAATATTCCAGGTTCACGGAATTGAGACAGAGGTCATTGCGGCCAGCGTGCGCAGCCCCATCCATGTGATTGATTGTGCAAAAGCAGGGGCCGACATAGCCACGGTTCCCTATAAGGTGCTGGTGCAGATGACGCAGCACCCGCTGACGGACCAGGGAATTGAAAAATTTAAGAAAGATTATCTGGCTGTATTCGGAGAATAAAAAGGAGAGGGAAAAATTATGGGATTAGCAGTTAAGCCGGTGACAGACCCCGCCTTTCGTGTTTACGGAAAGGTGGTTGAGGGATACGAAGCAGGAGAGCTGCTGGATAGGATGAAGGAAACGCCTCTTCCGGAGGACGTGATTTATGTGCCGTCCGTACCGGAATTAGAAGAGCTGAAAGTTTCCGGGGAGATCGAGAAGCGGATGTTCGGCCAGCTTCCCATCCAGGTGGGCTATTGCAACGGACACAATAAAAAGCTGAATGCGGTGGAGTACCACAGGAATTCAGAGATCAACATTGCGGTTACGGATATGGTGCTGATCGTAGGGCGGCAGCAGGACATTACCGATGAATACACTTATGATTCAGGCAAAATGGAGGCTTTCCTCGTTCCCGCAGGAACTGTGGTAGAGGTTTATGCCACAACGCTTCACTATGCCCCATGCCATGTGGAGGAAGGCGGTTTCCGTTGCGTGGTAATTCTGCCCAAGGACACCAATACGGATTTGGAGCCTTTCGGGGAAACGGCAGAGGGAGAGGACCGGCTTCTGTTTGCGAAGAACAAATGGCTGATCGGCCATGAAGAGGGGGGACTTCCCAGCCAGGCTTATATTGGCATTTCAGGGGAGAATCTGTCCATCTGATTTTAATAAAGAATATTCTACCATAGGTATACTGTCCCATGGAGCGGGCTCTGCCCGGAAGATGGGACCAGTAATAGGAAAAGGAAGTAATAACAGGAGGAGTCATAGAATGAATAACATACCGGAATTAAAAGTAGGAATCGTAGCTGTCAGCAGGGATTGTTTTCCGGAAGCCCTGTCCGTAAACAGAAGAAAGGCCCTGGTAAAGGCCTATGAAACAAAGTATAATGCGGAAAACATTTACGAATGCCCTGTATGCATTGTGGAAAGTGAAATCCACATGGTGCAGGCCTTAGAGGATGTAAAGAACGCCGGCTGCAATGCCCTGGTGGTGTATTTAGGAAACTTCGGGCCGGAGATTTCAGAAACCCTTCTGGCAAAGCATTTTGACGGACCTGTCATGTTCATTGCAGCGGCAGAGGAAAGCGGCGACAATTTAACCCAGGGAAGAGGCGACGCATACTGCGGCATGTTAAATGCCAGCTATAACTTAAAGCTCAGAAATATCAAGGCTTACATACCGGAATATCCGGTGGGAACCGCAGAGGAATGCGCCGACATGATCGAGGAGTTTCTTCCGATTGCAAGATCTTTAGTAGGGCTCTCCAGCTTAAAGATCATAAGCTTTGGCCCCCGCCCCTTAAATTTCCTGGCATGCAATGCGCCCATTAAGCAGCTTTATAACCTGGGTGTGGAAATTGAAGAAAATTCCGAGCTGGATTTATTTGAGGCTTTCAATAAGCACGCCAACGACCCCAGAATCTCTGATGTTGTAAAGGATATGGAAGCAGAGCTGGGAGCAGGAAACCAGAAGCCGGAAATTCTGCCAAAGCTTGCCCAGTACGAGCTGACCCTGCTGGATTGGGTAGAGGCTCATCGCGGATACCGGAAATATGTTGCCATTGCCGGAAAATGCTGGCCTGCATTCCAGACCCAGTTCGGCTTTGTTCCGTGTTATGTAAACAGCCGTCTGACCGGCATGGGCATCCCTGTTTCCTGCGAGGTGGATATTTACGGAGCCCTCAGTGAATTCATCGGAACCTGTGTCAGCCTGGATGCAGTGACCCTTCTGGATATCAACAATACGGTTCCTGCCGATCTGTATGAAGAGGATATTAAGGGCAATTATAATTATACTCACCAGGATACCTTTATGGGCTTCCACTGCGGCAACACCTGCTCGAGAAAGCTGTCTTCCTGCTCCATGAAATATCAGATGATTATGGCGAGAGCTCTTCCGGAGGAGGTTACCCAGGGAACTCTGGAAGGAGATATCGCTCCCGGCGAGATCACATTCTTCCGCCTGCAGAGCACTGCCGATAATCTGCTCCGCGCCTATGTGGCCCAGGGTGAGGTGCTTCCTGTTGCTACCCGTTCCTTTGGTTCCATCGGCATTTTCGCCATTCCGGAAATGGGAAGATTTTACCGCCATGTGCTGATTGAAAAGAACTTCCCTCACCACGGCGCAGTTGCTTTCGGCCATTACGGAAAAGCCCTCTTTGAAGTATTTAAGTATCTTGGGGTGGAGGAAATTGGATTTAACCAGCCTAAGGGAATGCTTTATAAGAGCGAGAACCCATTTGCTTAAAGGCTTGTCTAAAAATAAAGGGAAGTTCTCCCTGGAATAGTGCATGAAAAAGACGCCTGGATCTGGCTTGTGACAGCCATTTCCAAGGCGTCTTTTTATGTACCAGAGTATTATCAGGCATTATAAATATTGTTTTATTACGAAAACTCTGACGCAGATGTATTGCAGCGCCTTTACACATTTGCGGCTTTACTTTAAAGGAATTCACAGGGATAAGCCGGATTATATTGAAAGGCAAGGAAGAAAATGCTAAAATTAAAGAAAATACTGCAGTGTTGACAGACGTAATAAGGTCTATGGGACAGCCAGGTAATTACTGCCGGAAAGACACCATAAAACTATAAAATTTAGAAAGGGAATGGATAAAATGAAAAATTATAATTGGGGAATTATCGGAACGGGCTGGATCGCACAGGAAATGGGAGATGCACTGACCCGGGTCCATGGCCGGATCTACGGGGTGTGCAGCGCCCGGCCGGAGAAAGCGCAGAAATATGCAGAGGAATACCAGGTGGAAAGGGTTTACGAAAGTGCAGATCAAATGCTGGAGGATGGACAGGTGGACATCGTTTACGTGGCAACTCCCCACAATCTGCATTATGAAATCATAAAGAAAGCCCTGTTAAAGGGGAAGCACGTATTCTGTGAAAAGGCAATTACGGTAAATGACCGCCAGTTGGAGGAATGCGTTGCAATAGCGATGGAAAAGAATCTTGTAATCTGTGACGGGGTGACTCTGCTTCACATGCCGCTTTATAAAAAATTAAAGGAAATCGTGGATAGCGGAAAGCTGGGACTCGTAAAAATGGTTCAGGTCAATTTCGGAAGCTGTAAGGAATATGACGTGAATAACCGTTTCTTCTCGAAAGCGCTGGCCGGTGGCGCTCTCCTTGATATCGGGGTATATGCTGTCTCCTTTGCCCGCTTTTTCATGAAGAGCAGGGCCAATGTGGTTCTGACCACGGCAAATTATTTTGAAACGGGAGTTGATGAAACATCCGGAATCATTTTGAAAAACAATGATGATGAAATGGCGGTCATGGCATTGACTTTCCGGGCAAGACAGCCAAAACGGGGAGTGATCGCCTGTGAGAAAGGCTATATTGAGGTAAATGAATACCCCCGGGCAGATTCGGCGGTCATCGTTTATACGGAGGGCGGACATAAAGAAATTCTTGAAGCAGGGGAGAGCTCCAAGGCTCTGGATTATGAAATCATGGATATGGAGGATTACGTCACGAATCAGTCCGGGGAGGAAAACCTGCAAATCGTGAGGGATGTTATGGCAACCCTGACAGCCATCAGGAAACAGTGGGGGATGGTGTATCCGTTTGAGCAATAAAATGATGGCCTGGTAAAAGAGGGATCAGGGCCATGGTCTATAATCTGTTGCATATGAAAATGGAAAATGTTATAATCGAACCATAAAAGAAATTTGATGAAATAGAAATGGTAAAATAGAGCGGAGGAAATGTCATGACGGATCGGCAGACAAAGATTTTACAGATTGTAAATGAGCAGAATAAAGTGGAAGTGACCAGTTTGTCGGAGCTGTTGAATGTATCCCAGGTTACTATCCGGAAAGATTTAGATGTGCTGGAGGAGAGAGGGCTTCTCATCCGGGAACACGGGTATGCGACGGTCAGGAATGCGGATGACATTACAAACCGTCTGTCGGTGCGGTATGATATTAAGCTAAAGATCGCCAGGGCCGCGGCCCAAATAGTTGCCAACGGTGAAACGGTTATGATAGAATCCGGCTCCAGTTGTGCTCTGCTGGCGGAGCAGCTGGCAAATGAGAAAAAGGATGTTACCATTATCACAAATTCCGCATTTATTGCCAATCACATCCGGGAATCTGCCATCGGAAAGATCATCCTGCTGGGCGGAGATTACCAGACAGAATCCCAGGTCATGGTAGGGCCCATGGTGAGAAAATGCGCCAGAGAATTCTTTGTGGACAAGCTGTTTATGGGAACCGACGGATTTATTCCCCAGGCAGGCTTTACCTGCGGAGATATGATGCGGGCGGAGGCCATGAAAAACATGGCGGAATCGGCCAGGCACTCAATAATCCTTACGGATTCCAGTAAATTTGAGCAGCAGGGAGTCGTGCTTCAGTCCAGGTTTGAGAACATCAATATGGTATTTACAGACAGTGGAATTCCTGCCAGCGCAAAGGATATTATGGAACGGTATAAGATTACCGTGGAGATTGCGGAGGTATAGGGAAAAGATGCTTTTTTGCAGAAGCCTTGCTTAAGAAACAGGAAAATGCTTATTGAGAACGGTTTATTTATAAACTGCCAATGGAAGAAAGAATAACAGACGCACCATTTGCCATGACGCAAAAGCTATGGTCTTATCCACTTACCATTGTGCCAAATCTATTGCTATTCCATTTATAATGTGTTAAAAAAATGGCCTGCTGATTTTTTAATCGGCAGGCCATTTTTTGACGAATGAAAGTCGTGTGTTCTGTAGAATCGTTATCTTAGAACTCAAAAGAAGACAAGGGGGAATTGAGTCATTGACTTTCTGACCAAGACATGAAGATGTGAAAATACTGGAAAAACATGGCCGGTCAAGGGAATCACGGACTAAGAGTGCCTAAGCTGAAGTACTTAATATGCACAATTTTTGAACCTTGTTTCTGGTTAATATCTATAACTTCATACGGAGTCGATGAAATTCGAAAATAACAATTGACAAGTTTTAATGAAGTGATTATAATGTAAAAATGAAATGTTAATATATTTCATAAGAAATAAAAATAATATCAAAAGAAAGGGGCGGATATGGTGATTAAGATTCGATTGTTTTGTGCAGCTGGTTTTTCAACGGGGATGCTTGTTCGCAACATGAGAAAGGCAGCAGAGGAAAAGGGGGTGGAGGCGGACATTGATGCATGTGCCATCGGTGCATTGAAAGATGAAGTGAATGGTCTGGATATCGCACTGCTGGGACCGCAGGTGAGCTATACAATGAAAGCATCCAAGGAGATTGCTGATCAAAAAGGCGTACCGTTGGCGGTAATTCCCATGTCA
>JASGGP010000117.1:0-12938 GCA_047604985.1 Lacrimispora sp. | reverse complement strand
TTTCACTTATGTAATGTATTTGCCATCATTTCTGTGAGTTTATCGTGTAACTCCTGATTCTGTATTATTTCAATCTTCTGCCCGCTACCGCCAGCAAACAACGATTTACACTCATCACATTCTGAATCTATAATCTGCATGATAGAATCTGTTCTCAGTGGAATAAAGTGTGGTTTGCTAAAAATTATTTGACCACCGCATCTACATCTATCTTCATTCATGGCTCCTCCTTTCTCCCAGCACTATGGGAAAATCATAATTTTTCATAATATGTTTCTTCCTGCTCCATTGAGCAAGATCCTTAGCGTTTTGTATATTCTTTTTTGTTCTGCAGACACTACTAAAAAGCGAAAGGAGCATCAATCTTGAATAACAAAGATATATCTTCCAACAAACAGGGCAGTACCACAGGCAATAATGCCAGTAATAAAAATGCTGTCCAAACAGATCATCGTTCGAAAGCCATACCAAAAAGCGATTATATTGATCCATTTTATACTCCTCCGGGTGAAGGCCCTAAACCTAGAATTACATCCAATTAGGCATTATCCGGTGACGCAAGGGAGGTTTAAATCTCCCTTGTTATTCTTTGCATCATGCTCTGGCATATTCCCGATGATCCAGGAGGCGATCCGTTTCTTTCTGCTGGGGTAATGTAATAATGATTTCATTTTTTCATCTCCTCTCTCTTTCTGGCAATAAAAAAACTACCAGCTTAATACTGATAGTCAGTAATTCTTTTAAATATCAATTATAGAATCAAAATTAAAGCAAAAGCTACGAATCAATCATTTTCTATTAAAAAAATCTGCAATTTCTTTTACTGCCGATAATGCATATTGATCTTCTATTGCCGGAACAAAATTTGTATTATGGCTTAATACCAAAGGTAAAATATCAACTGAATTCATTTTACGAAGTAAAGAACATGCCGTTTGATATGGCGTTTCAATATTACCATCACCGCCACCTACTAAAATCACAGCACCTTTTTTAGCCTTTTCTATGGGCTTCTCTTTTCTAAAGTACCTGGCGCCAAAATAAGTTTGCAGCCGGCTTCCTACACTCAGCAAGGGTCCTGTCAATTCAGAAATATAAATAGGTGACGCTATTAATATGTTGTCACACTCATTTATATATTTATAAACTTCCTGCATTCCATCATTCACGCAGCACCCGTTGTTTCTCCAACAAAACCTGCAGTCAATGCAAGGCTTGATATTACAGTCGTATGCATTGACAATATGGAAGTCACCGCTAAGATTTTCTAAAAATTTATTAAGCAAACTCACAGTGTCCCCATTTTGTCTGGGTGATCCATTAAAAATCAGTGTTTTCACACCTCTCCCCCTTTTCATGTTGTGAATGAATCAATATCAACAAATAGAATACCACCCAACTTACTAACTATCAATATTAAGTTTCCAATGCACCACTTTCTTTCACAAAGTCTTCACAGATCCATCAAATTCTTGTCACAATTTCCCGGTATATTAATAATCACAAAGAGGCCAACAACCCTTAACATAGATCTTTTTTTCATACTCAGCCGGCAGGATCCCCGATCTTACCGGATCCTCCCTTTTTAGGAGAAAGTTTTCCCTGTTTTTTCAGCTTTTTTTAAGGATAATCTTATATACTGCTTTTGGAGAGTAATCTCCGTAATACATACATTTTTCATACTGTTGCCGGCAGGATCTCCCATCTTGCCGGCTTCCCCCTTTTTAAAGAATCTTTTTTTCTCTGGAAGTCTCAGCGCCATATTCATAGTCTTTCGATTTCTTGTAATTCCCCCAGGAATGCTTCCAGCTCACCTTTACAACCACGGCAGCTTTTTTAAATAAATCATACCGGTAATATCGCTCTCCAGTTTCTTTCTGATCAATTCAGATCGGCCAGGAATCATAGCTGCCGATAAAATCCTTTCGCTGGTCATTATTTTCAGGAAAATTTGATTGAAAAAGCTGAACTGAATTCCTTGGAACGACGTTTTATAAGAGTCCTTCTATATACCGGCTTACGAAGAAATGAAGCGATTGCTCTAAATGTGGAAAATACAGACCTTGCTAAGGGAATGATAATGGTATCCAAGACACTTATCGCCAGTAGGAATGCAGTCAACCGACAATGTGATACCCTTTAAAGGTGCATAAATAAAGGGTTTTAAAGAATTAGACAAAACATAGACAAAATGATACAATAGATAAAAACCGGAAAGGAGGTCAAGTAAATGTATACCAATACCGGTTACATGCCCCTGACCGAAGATGAGCTGGAGAATTACAGCATTCCCTTAAGGGCCAACTGCTGCGGCGTATACCGCCTTATTTCTCTTCCCGTCATGTCAACCACCCGCCTTACCGGACGGCCGGATTACCAGATTTTATACGTTGGCGCCGGAAAGGCGTGGTTTACCCTTGACGGAAAGGCCACAGAGGTTTCATCGGGAAATATGGTCCTCTATGACCCCCACCAATATCAGCAGTACGCTTATTATCTGAAAGACAAGCCGGAAATATTCTGGCTCCATTTCACCGGATCGGATGCGGCCTTTCTCTTAAATCAGGCCGGATTCGGGGAAAGCAGGGTATTATATACCGGCGTTTCCTCCAAGTATCAGGAATTGTTTCTTTCCATCATCCGGGAACTGCAGCTGCCCCGCTCCTGCTCCCAGGAGCTTGCCTCCCTTTACCTGAAGCAGCTTTTCCTGCTTCTTAAGCGCCTTAAGGATGAGGGCGGATTCCAGAAAACAGAAATCCAGAAAGAAATGGAGCGGACAGTCCTTTACTTTCATGAAAACTTCTCAAAGAATATCGAAATCGACCGCTGCGCCGGAGAGCTTCACATGAGCACCTGCTGGTTTATCCGAAGCTTTAAGCAGTATGTGGGAATGCCTCCCCAGAAGTATCTGACCTCCATACGGATGAATAAGGCCAGGGAGCTGCTGGAAAGCACCAGCTACGGCATTGGGGAAATAGGGAATATTGTGGGCTATGAAAATCCGCTGTATTTCAGCCGGATCTTTAAGAAGCAGACCGGTGTTTCTCCGGCAGAATATAGAAAGGCAGTCAGATAAATCACAGTTTTTCTTTCACCCCTCCACCAACCGGTACGTCTGTCTGTACTCCTTTGGCGTTATCCCCATATATTTCTTAAATATCCTCCTGAAATAATCCACATCCTGATAACCGCACTGATAGGCAATCTCATTTCCGGTTAAATTGCTTTCAATGAGCAGCCTGCACGCCCGGTTGAGCCTTGTTTCATGTATCCCCTCTGTCAGCGTTTTTCCATTGACTGCGCGGTACACCCGCCCCAGGTAGTCCGGGCTGCATTCCAGCTTTTCTGCCAGTATGGAGGAAGATAGTGGTTCTTCCAGGTGATTGCGGATATACTGTCCGGCCTGATTTGCCAGAAGTACCTTTCTGGCCGTTTACCTCCATAGGAGAAAGGGAGTCGCTTAACTCGCACAAAAGCTCCAGCAGGACCAGGTTTAAGACGGTCCGGTCCTCCCTGCACACGGTCTGCCTCTTGATAAACCGGCGGAACAGCTCCTCAAACTGCTCCGGCTTCCTGATCCGGATGAGCTGAGGCAGAGACATAATATCCTTTCCGGTCCTCACCGCCTCCTCCTCCAGATGAAAATGGAGCCAGTAAAAGTTTAAGTCTTCCTCAAACTCACTGGTTCCCCAGTGATGCCTTCCAGGAAAGAGAATCAAGGCCTCCCCTTCCTCCACATAATAGTTTACGTCCTCTTCTGCAATTCCCAAGGTCCCGGAGTTTACATAAATAATTTCAAAGGAATCCATAACCCGATCCGCATGGCGTCCCTTTCCTCCTGTGACCAGATAGCCCGCATTTAAGGCCCGTACCGGCAGTACGGCCTTCAGATGTAATAAATGTTCCATATTTCTCCCTGCTGCCCTTAGTCGGAATCTTCCAGTTTTTATCTCCTTTTTCCTCTTGTATCTTTTCCATTAAGCTGGCAATATAGAGGCAGGAAAACCAATGGGCACTCTTAAACTAAAGAATAGCAGATATTTAACAAAAAGAAAAGGGGATTGCGGCAGATTTGCCGCTGTAAATAATGATGGAAACAGTATTGCTTTTAAAAGAAAAGGTCCGCCGTGCCTGCCTCGGCCCGACCATCATGACAGACGCTGATTTTTCCAGAGGAAGAAAGCTTTTTATCGCAGAAGGCTGCTGTGCCAACGGAATTGTGACTCTGACCACCGGAGCCTTTCTTTCCGGCTACGCAAGCTCCCTGGGAGCGGATGACTCCATAAACGGAATCATCGGTGCCATTCCCGTCCTTTTATGCACGCTTCAGATGTTCTCCTCCATTATACTGGAAGGCTTAAGCCATAAAAAGGGCCTGATTTCCGGTTTCTCTTTCTTTCACAGGCTTCTTCTGGCATCCGTCTTTTTTGTTCCCCTGTTTATAAGGAATCCGGCGCTCCGCCTTACTGCGGTCATCGGAATCTACGGGATTGCCCACTTTTTCGGAGCATCCGTGGGAACCGGGACCGGAAACTGGATCCTGCAGCTGGTTCCTCAGAATATACGGGGAAATTATCTCGGGAAAAAGGATTCCTTTGCCTTTGCCTTTTCCACGGTCATAAGCCTTATCATGGGCTGGGTCATGGACTGGTTCCGGAGAGGCAATCTGGAACAGACCGGCTTTCTGGTGGTGGGGACCGTAGTCTTCTTTATCGCCTGCACCGACTTCTGGTGCCTGTCCTCCATCAAAGAACCGGAGAGCGCAGTACATCGCCAGAAGCTTAAGAGCGCCGTGTATGAGCCTCTGGCGGACAAAGAATACCGGAAAGTCATGTTTGCCTATATGTTCTGGAATCTGGCGCTTCAAATCGCAGGTCCCTTTTTCAGCGTATACATGGTAACAGGGCTGAAGATGGATTACACCTATATCACTTTCCTGGGCCTCATTTCCTCCACAGTCCGGGTCATTTCCGCCTGGCTTTGGGGACGCCTGGCCGACGCAACCTCCTGGCTTTTAGCTGCCCGCCTGTCCATGGGGCTCCTGGGCCTGGTCCACGGAAGCTGGCTGTTTATGACACCGGAAACCTGCTATGCTCTTCAGCCGGTTCTACAGGCATTGTCCGGGGCGGCCTGGGGCGGAATCGCTATTTCCGTATTCAACCTTCAGTACCACTACGCCCCTACGGAAAAACGGGTCCTTTACGTCAGCTCCAATTCCTCCTATGCCGGGCTTTGCGGCTTTCTCGCCACCATGCTGGGAGCTGCCCTTTTAAAGATTCTTCCAACCTTTGAAATCAGAGGCTTCCATGTGGGTGGAATGCAGCTTCTCTTCCTTCTCTCAGGATGCCTGATCTGGGGCTGCGTTTTATACATGGGACGGCTCCGTTCCCATGGACCTATTTCCGGTTAATCCGCCTTCCTCCGGTCCTTTGTGGATTCCCGGATCACAAGCTCCGGCTTTAACAGACGCTCTACCCTGCTTTCTTCATCAGGGATGCCGCCCATCTTTTCTAAAAGAAGCTCCGCCGCCATGGCCCCCAGGCGCTCCTGGGGGTGGGCGATGGTTGTCAGCTTTACCGACCCGTTTTCTGCCGTAAAGGAATTGTCATAGCCTGTGACGGAAATGTTCTCCGGCACGTTCAGCCCGCATTTTTCCAGGGCATTTATAATCTCAAAAGCGATCTGGTCATTGTAGCAGACAATTCCGTCTATCAATCTTCCCGCTTCCAGCATTACCTTTAGGACTCCCGATGGCTTTATGGTCCGGTCCTCGGTATGAAACCAGATCACCATGTCGGGGTCATAGGAAAATCCCCCCTCTTGAAGAGCCTTTACATAGCCCTTATGGCGGTCCTTTCCCTGGCTGTCATCCGCCTTAAAGATTCCCAGAATATGCTCATGGCCCAAATCAATTAAATGCTTTGTGACAAGATAGCCTCCCATACAGTCATCCATCAGGATGTGAGGCTTATATTTCATCTCCACATAATATCCCTGTATGAACACGTAAGGGATCTGGTAAAAATCCAGCTTGTCATAAAGTCCCTTATGGCCGCACATGATCTCGCTTTTGCTTGGTTCTATGATGAGACCGTCAATATCCTTTTCCAGGATTTCTTCCAGACACCTGCATTCCTTCCGCCTGCTGTTTCCCGTATTTTTCAGTATGATGCTGTATCCCGCTGCGGTGAGCACGCTGTCGATCCCCTGAATCAGCCGGGGGAAAATATAGTCAGACAAATAGGTGGTGATAACCGCAACATTGCCCGACCCCTTTTTGCCTCCTGCTTTTCTGGAAACAAAGGTACCCCGGCCATGCTCGGCCTCGATGAACCCTTCCTGCTCCAGAATGGAAAGGGCTTTCCTCACCGTATGGCGGCTCACATGACAGGAAGCCGACAGCTCATTTTCCGAAGGAAGCCGGTCTCCCGGCTTTCTCTTTCCCGAAATAATGTCCTCTTTCAGTTCTTCCATCAATACGTAATACTTTGTTTTTCCGCTGTCTTCCGCCATATGGAGCTCCTTAGGATTTACTTGATTTTTGACCGTAATAGGCGTTTGGCCCATGCTTACGCATAAAGTGCTTATCCTGCATGCACTGAGGCGCAGGAGACACAGACGGATTCAACAGCTCGGTCATTAAGTTCATCCGGGCGATCTCTTCCAGCACTACGGCATTGTGAACGGCGTTAGCCGCATCGGTTCCCCAGGTAAAGGGACCGTGGTTTTTGCAAAGAACCCCAGGCACGTGCATGGGGTCTTTTCCCTGAAAGGTCTCTATGATCACCAGGCCTGTGTTCTTTTCGTATCCCTCTTCAATTTCCTCAGGGGTTAAGTTTCTGGCACAGGGGATCTCTCCGTAAAAATAGTCCGCATGGGTGGTGCCGTAGCAGGGCAGAGCCCGCCCGGCCTGGGCCCAAGAGGTTGCCATGGGAGAATGGGTGTGAACCACTCCGGCCATCGGCGGAAATGCCTTGTAAAGCTCTAAATGGGTGGCTGTGTCAGAGGAAGGATTCATTTCTCCCTCCACCTTGTTTCCCTCTAAATCCATGACCACCAGGTCCTGGGCGGTAAGTCTCTCATAATCCACTCCGCTGGGCTTGATGACAAAGAGCCCGGCTTCCCGGTCAATGCCGCTGACATTTCCCCATGTATAGGTGATGAGCCCTCTTTTGGGCAGTTCCATATTTGCTTCATATACTTTTCTTTTCAGTTCTTCCAGCATGTGATTATATTCCTTTCCTCGTTTTTGTCCACGTTTTCTGGACATCCAGGTATACCCGCAGGGTGTTTCCTTGTCTTCGTCCACGGTTTCTGGACATCCAGGTATACCCGCAGGGTGTTTCCTCGTCTTCGTCCACGTTTTCTGGACATCCCGGCTTCCCGGATTATTTTAAACGGTCTACTGCGGCCCGCTCAATGGAAAGGCCTGCTTCATACCGCTTCATGAAAGCCTGAAAGCCCGCTTCATCCCCAGGGTCCGGCTCCATCCGAATTCCCGATTCCCCATGAAATACCTTTTGAGCCAGGTACTGGTCCAGGGTTTCACCCTCTTCCTTTCTCACCATGTAAGAGGCCAGAAGCGCCGCTCCCCAGGCTCCCCCTTCTCCCGCCGTTTCCATAACGGAGACAGGAACTCCCATGGCTGCCGCCATGATCTTCTGTCCCACGTCCTTTGTCTTAAAGAGGCCTCCGTGGCCAAGCAGGACGTCCAGCTTCACCCCTTCCTCATACAGGATATCCATTCCGATCTTTAAGGCTCCAAGAGCCGTATACAGATGAACTCTCATAAAGTTTGCCAGATTGAAGCGGCTTTCCGGTGTGCGGACAAACAGGGGCCGTCCCTCTTCAAAATGAGTGATGTGCTCTCCTGAAAGATATCCGTAGGAGAGAAGGCCGCCGCCGTCCTTATCGCCCTCTAAGGCTTTCCGGTAGAGATTGGAAAACAGGGCGTTTTTATCGGTTTTCATTCCCATGGTTTCCGCAAATTCCTCAAATAAGGATACCCAGGCATTTAAATCCGAGGTGCAGTTGTTGCAGTGGACCATGGCAACAGAATCCCCGGCAGGAGTTGTCACCAGATCAATTTCAGGGTAAACCTTTGAAAGCTCTTTTTCCAGCACAACCATGGCAAATACGCTGGTTCCGGCGGATACATTTCCCGTCCTTCTGGCCACGCTGTTGGTGGCGGTCATACCGGTTCCGGCGTCTCCCTCCGGCGGACACAAGGGGATTCCAGCCCTTAAATTGCCGCTTACGTCAAGAAGCCTTGCCCCCTCTTCCGTCAGGGTCCCCGCTTCCTCTCCCGCCGTCAGCACTTCGGGCAGAATATCCCGGAGCTTCCAGGGCAGGTTTTCAGAGGCAATCAGCTCCTCAAACTGCCCCACCATCCGCTCATTGTAGTCCTTTGTGCTGCTGTCCACCGGAAACATGCCTGCGCCGTCTCCGATTCCCAGCACCCTTTTTCCTGTCAGCTTCCAGTGCACATACCCTTCCAGGGTGATGAGATAATCAATCTCCGGCACATGGGCTTCCTTGTTGAGAATGGCCTGGTACAGATGGGCGATGCTCCATCTCTGGGGAATGTGATAGGAAAACAGCTCCGTCAGCTTTTCCGAAGCTTCCTCTGTCATGGTATTTCTCCAGGTACGGAAAGGAACCAGTATTTCCCCCGCCTTATCAAAGGCCATATATCCGTGCATCATGGCGGAAAAGCAGATGGCCCCTATATCTGTCAGGACTTCTCCGTACTGCTCCTTTACGTCCTCCGCCATCTTCTGATAGCTGTCCTGTACCCCTTTCCAGATGTCGGGAATGGAATAGGTCCAGACCCCGTCCACATACTGATTTTCCCATTCATGGCTGCCGGAAGCGATGGGTTCATGATTTTCATCCACCAGCACAGCTTTGATTCTTGTGGAGCCCAGCTCGATTCCAAGGGCAGTCTTACCTTCCCGTATAGCTGCCGCAATTATATTTTTGTCCATTGAAAACCCCTCCTGTTAAAAAATCAGGCCCGCCCCTCTGCGAGAGAGGGGCGAACCCCGTTTTAAACGTCATCTCGCCTTTTAATTACCTTATTAACGGAATACTACGGAATTCCATTTTAACTCATTTTTCAAATCTCTGATCGTTGTATTTTCGTCGATGTAAACTGCTTCAATGCCCATGGCATCGGCCCAGTCTCCCATCTGCTCTGCCGTCAGGTCATAGGAAAATGCCGTATGATGGGCGCCGCCGGCCAGAATCCAGCTTTCCGCTCCTGTGGTCAGGTTTGGCTCCGGCGTCCAGAAAGCAGTTGCAACGGGAAGCTTAGGCATTGACTGCTCCGTCTTTTTGCAGTTCACGGTGTTGATAATCAGACGGAAACGGTTGCCAAGATCAATGAGGGAGGTTGCGATTCCTCTTCCCTCCTTTGCCGTAAATACAAGGCGGGCCGGGTCTTCCCTTTGTCCCATGGACAGAGGATTTACCTTAATTCCTATTTTTCCATCGGCAATGGAGGGACAGACCTCCAGCATATGGGCCTGAAGGATTCCTTCCTTTCCGGGAACCAGGTTATAGGTGTAGTCCTCCATAAAGGAGGTGCCCTTTGCATCCTTGATATCGGCTGTCATGATCTTCATCAGGCGGACCATTGCCGCTGTCTTCCAGTCTCCCTCGCCGCCGAAGCCGTAGCCCTTTTCCATCAGACGCTGGATTGCAAGGCCCGGAAGCTGCTTTAATGCGCCTAAATCTCCGAAATGGGTGACAATGGCCTGATAATCCTTTTCCTTTAAGAACCGCTCAAAGCCCAGCTCAATCTGTGCCTGGACGGCCACGTGGTTTTTAAACTCCTGAGGATCTCTTCCCTCCAGCAGGATTTCATATTTGCTGTAATACTCTTCTACCAGGGCGGAAATATCCCCTGCTGCCACATCCTCTACATAGGCCTCGATTTCATTGACCGGATAAGCGTCAATCTCCCAGCCGAATTTTATCTGGGCCTCTACCTTGTCGCCTTCGGTAACGGCCACATTTCTCATGTTGTCCGCCACACGGAGCACACGGATATGGCTGCTTTCCATGATTCCCACCGCAGTACGCATCCAGGAGCCGATCCGGTCCTGAACCTTTTCGTCATCCCAGAAGCCTGCAATGACCTTTCTCTCGATTCCCATTCGTGTGACCATGTGGCCGAACTCCCTGTCCCCGTGCGCGGACTGGTTCTCGTTCATGAAATCCATATCAATGGCATCATAGGGAATCTCCCGGTTAAACTGGGTGTGAAGGTGAAGCAGAGGCTTCCTGTATTCCTGAAGTCCTAAAATCCAGGACTTGGCAGGAGAAAAGGTGTGCATCCAGGTAATAACCCCCGCACATTCTTCGTCTCCGTTGGCCTGGTTAAACAGGCTGCGGATAGAAGTATTGTCAATAAGAACCGGCTTTAAAACCACCTCAAAGGGAAGACGGCCGCATGCGTTGAGCCTTTCCACAATGATCCGGGAATGCTCGGCCACATCTCTTAAGCACTCCTCTCCGTAAAGGTCCTGTGAGCCGGTGGCAAACCAGAATTTATACATTTTATTTCCCATGGTAATTCCCTTTCTCTTTTCAATAATTTTTATTTGCTGAATCCCTGTTCCATTATTTTCCCAAACGGATCACGTTCCAGGAAGCCTTGTGCAGAACGCTGGTCATGATGCCATTATCAAGCACAGACTGGCTGGTCTGCCTGGGGGCCACCTTTTGGCTGAAGGGCCCGTTTTCCACCAGCAGATCGTCGCTTTCCAGGACAATGTGCTCCAGCACCCGGTACCCCTGAAACTTCTCACGTCAACAGTCATTTCCGCATCATCCTTAATGCTTCTGTTTACCGCGAAAACCGTCACCTGGTCCTGTTCCTCATTGTAAACGGAAACAGCCTCCACAGCTGTTACGTCCTCATGGGCAGCCGTGTCAAACTTCGGTGTGCTGATGACCGGAAGAAGCGCTGTTCCCCGTCCGTATTTGGAAGTGTGCATGAAAGGATAGAAAATAGTCTGCTTCCAAGCCGTTCCGCCGCCTGCTTCCGTCATAATAGGCGCGATGACATTTACAAGCTGTGCCATACAGGCCATTTTCACCCGGTCTGCATGCTTTAACAGTGTAATGAGCATCAGGCCCACTAAAAGCGCGTCCTCAAAATTATAAATGTCCTCCAGCATGGGCGGTGCCACCTGCCACGGATGGTTCTGGGTGATATCGTCATCAGCCGCATTGGAATGGTACCATACGTTCCACTCGTCAAAGCTGAGCTTAATATCCTTTTTGCCCCGTTTCCTGGCTTTCACGTAATCGCAGGTAGCGATAACGGTGCGGATAAATTCATCCATATCGTCAGAGCAGGCCAGGAAATCCTGGCTGTCTCCCGCTCTGTTTCCATAATACTGGTGCAGGGAAACAAAGTCCACGTAGTCATAGGTGTGCTGAAGGGTGACTGCCTCCCACTCCGGGAAAGTTGGCATGGTCAGAGAGGAGCTTCCGCAGGAAACCAGTTCAATGGTAGGATCAATGAGCTTCATGGCCTTTGCCGTTTCCTCGGCCAGGCGTCCGTATTCCTCCATGGTCTTGTGGCCGATTTGCCAGGGGCCGTCCATTTCATTTCCCAGGCACCAGGTCTTGATGTTGTGGGGTTCCTTACAGCCGTGGCTGATCCGCATATCGCTGTATTTTGTATTGCCGGGATGGTTGCAGTATTCCAGCAGATTGCAGGCGTCGGCAATCCCCCTTGTTCCCAGGTTGATGGCCATCATCACGTCAGAGCCTGCGCTTCTCGTCCATTTTGTAAATTCATTGAGTCCCACTTTATTTTCTTCCAGGCTCCGCCACGCCAGCTCCAGGCGCTTGGGGCGCTCCGCCACGGGACCCACGCTGTCCTCCCAGTAAAAGTTGGAAACAAAGTTTCCGCCCGGATACCGGATAATAGGAACATTCAGCTCCCGGATCAGCTCCTTTACATCGCCCCGGAAACCATCTTCATCTGCTGTGGGATGTCCCGGGCAGTAAATGCCGTCATATACGGCGCGGCCCAGATGCTCGATAAAGGAGCCGTAAATTCTTTCGTCGATTTCCGAAATACGGTACTCTTTGTCAATTACCATTTTCACTTTGTTGTGTGCCATTTGTGTTGTCCAGCCTTTCTTTCCTATTCTCCGAATACTTTCCGGTAATCCTCCTGGAATTTTATAATTCCCTGATCCGTCAGAGGATGCTTTGTCATCTGCACCAGCACGCCGTAAGGCACTGTTGCAATGTCAGCTCCTGCCCTTGCGCAGTCAATCACATGGATGGGATTGCGGACACTGGCTGCAATGATCTCTGTTTCAATGTCATGGACGGCAAATATCTCCGCAATATCCGCGACCAGGTCAATTCCGGCCATGGAAATGTCATCAAGCCTTCCTAAAAACGGGGAAACATAAGCAGCGCCGGCCCTGGCAGCCAAAAGCGCCTGGGCAGAGGAAAATACCAGTGTGACATTGGTCTTAATCCCTTCTTTTGTCAAAACCTTAACAGCCTTCAGGCCTTCCACTGTCATGGGAATCTTAACCACCATGTTTGGGTGAATGGCGGCAATTTCACGTCCTTCCTTTATCATCCCTTCCGCATCTGCGGTGGTGGCCTTTACCTCTCCGCTGATGGGGCCGTCCACAATGGATGTGATCTCTTCAATCACCTGCTTAAAGTCTCTTCCCTCCTTGGCGATCAGGGATGGATTGGTGGTAACGCCGCAGATAATTCCCATTTCATTGGCTTTTCTGATTTCCTCAATATTCGCCGTGTCTACAAAAAATCTCATACGTTTCTACCTCCTTTTTTCAATGAGAGTGATTCTGTCATCCTCTTACTTATAATGTATAACTTGTACGCACGATTGCACAAGTTGTTTTTATATATTTTACCACAAAACCATTGTT
>JASGGP010000116.1:0-12958 GCA_047604985.1 Lacrimispora sp. | reverse complement strand
TCCCCAAAGGGTCCTTCCCAGACTAAATCCTCCTCCGGGTCCACATAGCCTTCCAGCACGAATTCCGCATCCTCCGGCACATAGAGATCGTTGGTGATGCACTTCACCATTTTTACCGGCCATTTTCTTAAGAATCCGGCCAGCATCATCTCATCCATCCTGGGGGGAAGAGGCGCTGTGGAAGCATAGGTGATGGCCGGGTCACAGCCAAGGGCAACGGATACGGGCATGGGACAGCCCTTTTTCCGGTATGCCTCGTAAATACCGGCTCCGTCCTTATGTTTCTGCCAGTGCATGGCCGTGGTTTGGGAATCCAGCACCTGCATCCGGTACATGCCCATATTCTGAAGCTTTGTATCCGGATATTTTGTGAATACAAGAGGAAGCGTAAAAAAACGTCCTCCGTCAAGAGGCCAGCACTGAAGTACCGGCAATTGCCCCAGATCCGGCTTCCTTTCGATTACCTGCTGGCAGGATGGACGCCTGAAATGAAAACGGCTTCTGACAGGAAAACAGCACAGCAGGCGCAGCAGTCTGGGAGCAAAAGAAATCAGCTTTAAAAGCGATGAGTAATTTTTAAAATCCAGATAAGCCTCAATGTCTGTTGCAATATGATCCAGGCTTCCGGCTCCAAGAGAAAGAGCCATTCTGCTGTCAGTTCCAAAGGCATTCATGAGCACCGGATAAGAGGAGCCCTCCACGCGCTCAAACAGAAGCGCTTTGTTTCCGGAATTATCCTCCTTGCAGATCCTGTCTGCAATCTCCGTCATTTCTAAAAGAGGGGATACTTTAGACCCTATGCGGATCAGTTCCCCTCTCTCTTCTAATTTATGAATAAAGTCCTGAAGTCCTCGGTAAGACATATGACATCCTCTCTCTTGATTGCAGCGGCTTAAAGCCGCTGATATACCCTCAGAATATTCCGCAGTTTCTAAGCATTCACGGCCTTAACTGTCATGATCCCGAAACGCTTCATAGCCGCTGCTGGTTCTTATGCTCCAATCCGGCATAACCCACATGGCCTCTACGCCGTCCATGTTTTCAATAATATCCCGTCCCTGTTCATAGGGCATTGCAAATATGCCGGTATCGATGGCATCTGCCCATCCGGAATCCTTGCACACAATGGAGATCGCGTGAAAATATGCTGCGGGCATTAAGGTGTCAGGGTCGATGATGTGGTGGTATCTCACCCCGTCCACTATGTAATACCGCTCATAATCGCCGCTGCTGGTGAGAGAAAACCCGTCTAAATCCAGGGTATCAATGGCCTTTTTCTCGCTGTCCATATCCGGGTTCTGAATATCCAGCTTCCAGGGCTTTCCGTCCGCTCTTCTGCCCACGGCGCGGATGTTTCCCCCCACGCTGAGAAGAACATGATCAATCCCCTTTGCTTCCAGGGATTGGCCCGCCATCTCTGTGGCATAGCCCTTTGCGATAGAGCCCACATCAAGCCGCATGTCCGGGTCTTCCAGATAAACGGTGGAGGCCTCTTCATCTATAATCATTTTTGAAATATCCGTATGGAGCGCTGCCTCTTTCAGCATGTCCATGGGCGGAACCTTGGCGTTATCAGGATCATCCAGACCGCTTGTACGGTAATCATGCCAGATATTTAAGACGCTTCCCATGGCAACATTGACTTTTCCGTCCGTTGCATCATAGGTCTTCTTGGAAAGCTTTAAAAGGTCAATGATCTTCTGGTCCACTTTCACCGGGCTTTTGCCTGCATTGTCATTGATGGTCTTAACATTGGCTATACCGTCGTAATCATTATAAATATCATAAAGCTTGTGGTATACTTCCAATTCGTCATGAATATCCGTGGCAATCTGGGTAAATTCCTCTTTACTTTCCGAATAGCCCACAATCTCGGTGACCGTATCAAAAAGATTTAAAAACTCCGCGTGAAATCTCTGCTCCTTTTTCGCTCCTATGGCGGCGGTAAATACCGCCGCCATAGTAAGCGCTGCCAGAACTCCGGCAATTATGATTCCTTTTACTGCTTTTTTACTTCGCATTTGTCTCTGCCTCGGCGATACCCGTCTGGAAATCACCAATTCCGATGGTTACGCTGGCCTTTAAGTCCGCATCTGTAGGAGCGCCTTCCTTTTCATCAATTGCCAGTCCTGTTACATCCTTAACAGTCTTGCCAACTGCATACTCCGCAAAGCTGGCGGCCTGCTCATTCCATTCCTTGCCGATACCGGAAGCTTTCTTCATTCCATAGGCATCTCCTAACTGATCCTTGGTCTTGAAATCAGTGGATTTAACATCGCTGGTAAGCTTGCCGGCAGCATTGAACATTACGTTAACCTGGGAAGCGTCAATTGCACAGCTTGTGATCTTGCCGTCTGCCCCAAAGCTGGCGATTGTGTAGGTGGAATATGCCTGTGCCTGGCCGTCTGCATCTGCAGCTGCATCCTTGGACTTCTCAATGTTTGTAACAATGCCGTAGCCCAGCTTGTCGCCAGCCTGAGCGCCGATGCTCTTAGCATTAGCTGCTGCCTGCTCTACAACGTTGATAAAGTCTCCGATATGAACGGTGATTGTAGCCTTTAAGTCTGCATCAGCTGCAACGCCGTCGGAAGAAACTGCAATTCCCTTTACTTCGTCAGCTGTCTTTCCGATTACATACTTAGCAAATCCCTCAGCCTGTTCGTTCCACTCCTTGCCGATAGCGGAGGAGCCTTTCATGCCGTAGCCTTCGCCCAGCTGATTCTTTGTCTTCACTTCTGTAGCAAGATCAGTAAGTACCTTGCCTTCCTTGGAGAAATTCACCTTGGTCTGAACTGCATCGATTTTGCAGTCTACAATCTTGCCGCTTTCGTCTACTAATACTGCTGCGAACATGGTATCCACTTCTGCAAGGCCGTCCTTGTCACCGGCATCCGTAGATTTACCGATAGAAGAAAGCACTGCATAACCGGTAGATAAAGCTCCGCCTTCGCTCTTTGCTGCTTCTGTTGTTGCCGCTGCGGTTGTTTCCGCCTGTGTTGTCGGTGCGGCTGTTGTTGCCTCTGTAGGCGCTGCTGTCGTCGGTGCCTCCTTTAAATTAGATGAGCATCCTGCAAGAATAGATGCCGCTGCCATAAGGCTGCAACCGAAAACTAATACATTTTTTTTCATTAATTACTCCTCCTTAATGTTGCTTTATATTATATTTTTTTAATACCATAATAAGATTTATCTACTACGGTCATGATTCTGCTTTTCTTGGCATCGGACAATCCCAGATCACCGATGGCGCTTACAGCTTTTCCGTAGTATCTGCCGGCCATAGTCTTAGTATAAGCAGTTCCGCCGGCCTCCAACACCCTGGTATAAATTTCCTTTACGGAAACCAGCCCATTTTTTACTTTATCAGAAAATGCCTTATCCTGTTCCATTGTGTGAATGAGAGGAAGGGTGACAACCCCTTCTTCATAATCGGAGCGGACATTTTTCTTCGCTTCCGTCTCCTCCATCTCATAGTCAATGCAGTCATCCATGAGCTGGAAAATCATCCCCACATCATTGCCTGCCTTTCGGTATAAGCGGAGCTTTTTCTCATCCTTTACGGACAGAACTGCACCTCCGTAGAAAGAGGCTTCAAACAGCGCCGCCGTCTTCCCTTTAATAATGCTCAAATAGCGGTAAACCGATAAATCCAGGTTTCCATTGTTAATTTCCTGACGAAGCTCGCCCATGCAGATCCTGCATAAGTAATCAGGCATATCCATGGCATCCAGTTCTTTTCTTTGAGGAATGGAAGCCGCCAGCCTAAGGGCCAGGGATAAAAGGTAGTCTCCGCAGATAACTGCCGCTTTTCTTCCAAATCTCTTTTGAAGTGTCTCGATTCCCCGTCTTGTATCGGCTTCATCGATCACATCATCATGAACCAGAGTGGCCAGATGGAGCAGCTCTACCGCAGATGCAAGAGTGACAGCTTCCTCGGGAACCTTATCCTCCTCATCCATGGAACACGCCATCAGGCCATAGGCGCGGATAAACTTGCCTGTGGATTTTGCCAGATGGGCCGTATAGCTCCTGATGACAGGCGGTGCGGAAGACAAATGCTTTTTTACCGCCTCGGCCATCAGGTCAAAGGCTTCTTCAAAGCTATACCGCAGCCCGACCGCCTCCTCCAATGATTCTCTATTAGTCATTGTATAAATACCACTTCCTTATGAAAGGAAGTTTTCTCCATTTTTTCTTAAGCCACGGCATGGCGTAATAGTCAAGGCCAAAGGTTCTGCCGCCGCCGATCAAAACTGCCACACCGGCAAAAATCATCCAGAACGTATTTAAATAAAGGCCGGTAGTGCAGACGAACATAAACTGAAGTACCAGGGACACCGCAGAGGAAAGGAAGTTGAACAGGCCTCCCATAAGGGCCAGACCGATGAGGATTTCCGCAATCACGATTCCACGCTGCATAAACAGCTGCAATCCGCCGTTGGGAAGAATCACATTGTTCACAAACCAGTTCATTGGTGAAAAGTCCAGCTTAAAGGCATAATCAGAAATAGTTGCTTTCGATAAGCCTACGGAGCTGACAAGAGTGGCATCTATCATTCCCAAAATGTGGTAGGAGAAAACTGCCACACCGTTAGAGACTGCTTCTCCCACAGCGCCGGCAGCACCCGTTGCGCTGGAAACCGCATCTGCCGCACCGGCAGCCGCAGCCGTAGTTGCGCTGGAAACTGCATCTGCAGATGGAGCCGCACCGCCGATTCCGGTGATTCCGTAAGGAGCCAGAATGCCATTAAAGAACTGGTTGGCTCCGCCAAAGAAGCCGCTGAGCATGGGCTGCCCCATCCAGCCTTCCACGATCTTCATAACACCTTCAAACACCCACACAGCACCCAGCCATACGCGAAGCGGGGCCAGCAGGAAGCTTGGTGTCCTGTTGGAGAAATGGCCTAGGAAGCTTCTGCAGTGGCGCACGGTAAAGAATTCATGGTATACATAGCTCCATATCTTATTCCAGCCCAATACCTGGATGAAATAAATGACATTGATAAAATGCTTTGAAAACATGGCAAAGAAAGAACATAAGTTGAACATGTGGTTGGGAAGTCCCACTCTGGCCACTCCATCACGGCCACCCACACAGACCATAACGCCATGGAAAGAGGCTCTCTCTTCCATGGTTCCATTGCCCGTAACAGCGCACACCAGATTATGAGCCGCAGTATCAGCGCTCTGCTCACAGTTTTCCACCATCTGGGAACCGGCTCATGATCTCCCTTGGGCACATACATCATGTTATCACCTACGATGACCTCTCCATGATCCTTAGCCCTGAGGAAAGAGTCTGTCTGGATTCTTCCGCGTCCCACAGCTTCCAGCTCTTTTGCTGCCTGCCCGGTGATATCTGCGCTTTCAATACCGGCTGTCCAGACTACGGTACCGGCCGGATAACGGTTCTTTTTGCCGTTCTGCTCCAGCTCGATATAATCCTTTCCGATGCTGGTTACACCGGTTTTCATCATTACCTTTACGCCCATCTTGGCCAGGCGTCTTTCTACCTTGCCGGACAGCTTTTCCGGAAGAATCGGAACTGAACGCTCTAAAACATCCACGTCGTGCATGGAAACAAGAGATGGGTCAATCTCATACTCTTCGCATAAGAAAGGCACGTACTCCGCCAGCTCGCCTGCCATTTCCACACCGGTAAAGCCTGCGCCTACCACATAAAAAGTTAAAAGACGGCGTTTTTCCGTCTCATCCGGTTCACATGCTGCTTTGCGGAATACATCGTGAATCCGTTCCTTTAACAATAGTATTCATAAGACCAAAGCTTATAAGAATATTCTTCTGCACCTTCCACGCCGAAGTATGTCGGCTTGGAACCGGCAGCAAGAACCAGATAGTCGTAATCATATTCTCCCTGACTTCCCGTCAGTTTCTTTTCATCAATGGAAATCTGACTGATGGTATCAGTGATAACTTTTACATTCCTGCCTGCAAATACTTTCTTCAGGCTGATGCGGATGCTGTCCTCTTCCACTCTTCCGGCTGCTACCTCGTGAAGCTCTGTGAGCATGGTATGGAACGGATGCCGGTCAATAATGGAGATGCTAACCTCATTATCCAGCTTCATCTTACGGAATTTCTTTTCCAATTTTTTGGCAGTTAAAATACCGGCATAACCGGCACCTAACACTACAATTCTTTTCAAGTTTTCCCCTCCTCGTATGATAGCGGCTCATAAAAGACCACATTGACATTATTATAACATAGCCTTGTTATTTTTTCTACGATTTTATTATAAAACGATAATTTTTTTGTAACTATTCAGCCATGCAGAAATATTTGTGGTGTTTGAGTATGGGGAGCTTGCTCACCAGGCTCAAACACCACAAATATTTCTATAGGGCGGAACGCCCGGCATTCATAATTTGGCGAGCCTTATCCGCCAAATTATGAATGGCATGGCTGAATAATAACTTTTTCCGTTACCGTAAATCCCTCTCCTTAAAAATGAAAAGCGCCGAAGCCCCAGTCCGCCTGTAAAGGCTTAGACCGGGACATCGGCGCTGTCTTTACGCACCCTATAACCGCTTTAACAACTCCTCCCTTTCTTTCTCATACCCTGGTTTTCCAAGGAGTGCGAACATGTTCTTTTTATAGCTCTCCACTCCAGGCTGATTAAAGGGATTCACACCCAGAATATATCCGCTGATGCCGCAGGCATATTCAAAGAAGTAGAACAGCTGTCCTAAGCTGTACTCGTCCTGCTTTGAAAGACTTACCATAAGGTTTGGCACGCTGCCGTCGGTGTGAGCCAGAATGGTTCCGTTCATGGCGCTCTTGTTGACAAAGTCAACACTTTTTCCCGCCAGATAATTCATCCCGTCAGTGTCCACTTCCTCTTCCTTAAGAAGAATCTCCGCCGGAGATTCCCCCACATTCAGCACGGTTTCGAACATAATTCTGGCACCGTCCTGAATAAACTGTCCCATAGAGTGCAAGTCTGTGGTTAAATCCACGGCTGCAGGCAGAATTCCCCGCTGGTCCTTGCCTTCACTCTCTCCAAACAACTGCTTCCACCACTCGGAAGTGTAATGAAGGCTTGGCTCATAATTGGCCACGACCTCCACTGTCTTTCCCTTTCGAAGCAGAATGTTGCGCACAGCCGCATACTGAAGAGCGCCGTTGGACTCGTAAGGAGCTTCCAGAGCTTCCTTTCTGGCCGCCTCGGCCCCTTCCATTAATTTATCGATATCAGCGCCTGACACTGCAATCGGAAGAAGACCGACTGCTGTCAGCACTGAGAAACGTCCTCCCACGTCATCCGGAACCACAAAGGACTTATATCCTTCCTCGTCCGCCAGATTTTTTAATGCCCCCCTGGCCTTGTCGGTGGTGGCATAAATCCTTTTATTTGCCTCCTCCCGGCCATATTTCTCAATCAGCATCTCCTTAAATACGCGGAATGCGATGGCAGGCTCTGTGGTCGTACCGGATTTAGATATAATATTAACAGAGAAATCTTTCCCCTCCAGCACATCCTTTAAATCCTGGATGTATTTGCTGCTGATGCTGTTCCCAACAAAATAAATCTCCGGAGTTTTGCGTTTGCCCTTTGGCAATACATTATAAAAGCTGTGGGATAAAAATTCTATGGCTGCCCTGGCACCGAGATAAGAGCCGCCGATACCTATTACAAGCAGTACGTCAGAATCATTTTGAATCTTCTCTGCTGCCATCTTTATTTCCTGGAATTCTTCCTTGTCATAGGCTACCGGAAGATCGATCCAGCCCAGGAAATCATTGCCAGCGCCGGATTTGTTCATCAGCACATCCCTTGCACACACTACGGTGGCTTCATGTTCTCCATTTCTTCTGCTGATACAAAGCCTGCTGCCTGGAATAATCAAACGTTATATTTCCCATTGCTTAATTCTCCTTTTCCTATTTTTCAGGTTTTTGACCGCCTGTTTAGGAAAATTATATCACAGAACTGCTCCAATTGCGACATGATTTTCTTCTGCCTTCCAAAAGTTCAGGTCAGATATTCCTGGAGAATTTCACCTACAAGCTTCAGTTCATCCGGGTTTAATTCCTTAAGCCAGTCCTCTCCCGACCTGCCGCCTCTTCCCTTTTCCCGGCTGGCCGCAATCTGTTCCAAGCTGCGCTTCAAATAATCCACGTCCCGCCTGGAGGCCTTTAACTCTGTAGGCGCCAATGCTCCGGCCGCTTCCTCGGCAGGCTGGTCCTGCTGGCGGCTCTGGCTCTTTAACGGCTTTTCCATCTGCCCGGTTCTGACCCTCTGCCTGGCATTCCGTCTTTCCGCACGCTTGTCCTGCTCCGACATGCTCTCCGATGAAATTCCCTGCTGGCCTCCTGAGGAAGAAGAATATAAGGTACGGATATTAGGCGCGTCCCGCAGCTCCTCCTGTTCCATGTCCAGACGGTAAATCAGGGTGTTTTCCAGATAATTATCCAGGGACGCAAACAGCTGCTGCCGCTTTTCCGTCACCCCTGCCCCGTGATCCACCAAAATCGTAAACAGCCCTGTAAGGATTCCCACCGAGCCGTACAGCACAATATAGTACGGATCCGTGCGGAACCAATAAGAGGCAAAGGCGGCCGCACCTCCTATCAAAAAGCACCAAAGTGTCATCTGGTTGGAAAACATATTCCAGCCGTGAAGGGTTACCCCCATATATTTGAAATCATACATCTGTTTCTCCAAATATGGCTTGATCTTTGGGATTCCCATATTCATCTGATATGTAGTTTCCGTCTTCTGTTTAAACGCCCGAAGACTTTTGTTTTTGGTCAGTGACATGTTATCAGATTCTTTAATCAATCTTTTGTAGAGGTTACGTGTGAGCCATCTTGTGATAACTCCGACGCCGCACAGGGCCGCCAGCACGTATAACGCTTTGCCTGTCTGTAAAAATTCCAGCATAATAATCGCTCCCCTTTCTTTCCGGCTTTTCCGGTGATAGGTTTATTATAATCACCGAAACAGGCTTTGGGAAGATGAGAGAGCCTAGAATCGTTCGTCAAATCCTGGCAGGATTCGATTCTCAAGTTAATATCAATACCTTTCCGCAATAGCTAAAATAAGGTTCACGGAATGCCTTACCGCCTTCTCCTCAAACTCGCTGTAGTCCATGTTTGCGCTGTCATCCGCCTTATCGGAGATGGCTCTTATGATAAGAAAAGGGATGTTATTTAAATAGGAAGCCTGTGCGATTGCAGCCCCTTCCATTTCCGTGCAATACCCGCCAAAAGTATCCCCTATCCATTGTTTCTTAACCTTATCAGAAATAAACTGGTCCCCGGAAACGATCCTTCCTGTAAAGGTTCCTATTTCAGGATTAACCTCTCTGCAGCATTTCTCAGCCAGATTCCGAAGCGTTTCATCGGCCGTAAAAGAGAATTCTTTCATCTGGGGAATCTGTCCTGCCGGGTATCCGAAGCCCGTGGCATCCATATCGTGATGGACCGTATCCGTGGAAAGCACCATGTCTCCGATATTGATCTCATTTTTCAGGGAGCCGGCAATTCCGGTATTGATGACAGCATCCACGTGGTAGCGGTCTGCCAGGATCTGGGTGCAGACCGCTGCGTTTACCTTTCCTATGCCGGAACGGACCACAACCGCTTCCTTTCCTTTTATAGTGCCTTTATAAAAGTCCATGGAGGCCATGGTTTCCACCGTAACATCCTCCATAGCTTTTTTTACTTCTGCCACCTCTATATCCATTGCACCGATAATTCCTAACATAATTTTTCTCCTTTCTTATTCCATGCCCATGTTTTTTGGGCAGAGCCCGCCCCGCTTTATCGGGCGTATAGGTATACCCGCAGGGTGTTTCCTATTCCTCGCCCGTGTTTTTGGGGCATAAATGCACATCCCGCTTCCTATTATAACGGTTTATATCCGGTTTGCAAAGAGCTATTGACAACCCTGCCTGGATTTCGCTATAATTCTATAATCTGTTATAGTAAGATTTTGTGAATTGGAGGAACTTAGGATGAAATATAAAACACACGGAGTTTGTTCGCGGGAAATTAATTTTGAAGTGGAGGATAACAAGCTGTCTCAGGTTCAGTTTGTAGGCGGCTGCTCCGGCAACACCCAGGGCGTGGCCCGGCTGGTTGAGGGCATGGATGTGGATGAGGCCATCAAAAAGCTGGAAGGAATTCAATGCGGATACCGGCCAACCTCCTGCCCCGATCAGCTGGCAAAGGCGTTAAAGCTGTATAAGCAGGACGGTCTGTCATAATTTTTTCCTCAGACAGGCTTGACAGCAGCTGGAAATCAAAACAAAAATAAGGCAGCCGTTCCCGGGTAACATCCCGGAATGGCTGCTTCTCTATTCATAGGGTCTGCAAGTGTCCTCCTAACGGTCCAGCAGCTTACAGGCTGCAACTCCGACAATTGTGGATATAAGAGTTGCCGCAAGAGCCGGCCCAACCACTGCCGTGGGGTCCGGACTGCCGTACTGGCTTCTGTAAGCGATCATATTGACCGGTATCAGCTGCAGGGAAGAAATATTAATAATCAGAAAGGTGCACATTTCATTGCTGGCTGTGCCTTCAGGAAAGACTTTTCCAAGATATTTCCCGGGAACCGTTCCTTTTCTCCGCTCCTCTTCCAGATCTTTTAAGGCCTCCATGGCCTTAAGCCCCGCCGGCGTAGCCGCCCAGCCCAGCCCAAGGATATTGGCTATAATATTTGTTGATATGTATTCCATGGCCGGATGATCCCTGGGCACCTTGGGAAAAAGGAAATGAAGTATTGGGCTCATTTTCTGGCACATCCGCTCAATCAGCCCGGATCTCCGTCCGATTTCCATGATTCCCGTCCAGAAAGACATGATTCCCAGCATGGTAATGCACAGCATAACCGCTTCTTTGGCAGAGGTTAAAGCCCCATCCGTCACAGCGTTTAAATTCCCATGAAATGCCCCCCAAAGAACTCCCACCAGAATCATAAAGGCCCATAAATAATTCAGCATTGCACATTCCTCTTCTTTACAGCTTTCAGCTCTCTCTTAATTCATCTTATTCCTTCTGAAATTCTGTTATGTGCTTTCCCTGCCACAATTTCATAGTAAAATAATGTATTCTTTGCCGGAATTACAATCATCGGATATTTTCAGCAATACGCAAAACACCGCAAAGCAACTGATATTCCGTTGCCCTGCGGTATCCATTTTTCATGAAAGCCGTATTTATTAATGTAAGTATTCCAGTCCCATTTCCGGGGTTTTCCTATCCTCAGCTATCCTCAGCTATTCTCTGTCATTTGTCAGCTTCAGCTTATCCAGCACAAAGAACATCAGGCCCATCAGCATGCCTACCACACATGCAAGAACCATGCCTGACAGCTGGATGCTTCCAAGCTGTACGGAAACTCCGGAAAGACCTGTTACAAAGATGACGGAGGTCATTGCCATGTTTCTGGATTTTCCATAATCTACCTGCGCATCAACCAGAATACGGATACCGGAGGCTCCGATCATTCCGTACAGTAAGAATGAAATTCCGCCGATTACAGGCCCGGGAATCGTATTAATCAATGTAGTCATTTTTCCGATAAAAGAGCAGGCAACAGAGAGGATGGCCGCTCCTCCGATCACATAGACGCTGTATACCTTTGTCATTGCCATTACACCGATATTTTCCCCATATGTGGTGGTAGGCACGGAACCGACAAGACCGGAAAGTGTGGTTGAGATATAATCTCCCAGCAAAGAGCGGTGAAGTCCCGGATCCTTTATCAGATCCCGGCCCACGATCTTGCTGGTTACAATCTGATGGCCGATATGCTCCGACGTAACAACCAGAAGCACCGGAAGAATAATGACAATCGCTTCCCACTTGAACTTCGGTGTGGCAAAGTTAGGCAGTGCCAGCCAGGGTGCGGCGCTGATCTGGCTGAAATCCACAATACCGCATAAAAGGGCCGCCACATAGCCTACAATAATTGCAATCAGAATGGGGATAACAGATAAGAATTTTCTGAATACCACAGAACCAAGCACTGCTGTCAGCAGAGTTACCAGAAAAACAATGACGTTCTTCATATCAATCATTTCATCCTTCAGACCTGCATTGGATGCCGCTGTTCCCGCCAGTTCCAGGCCGATCAGCGCCACAACCGGTCCCATGGCCGCCGGAGGAAGAACGATATTAATCCAGTCCGAACCGAATTTATAAATAATCAGTGCCAGAATACATCCAACAATTCCCACGGCAACGAACCCGCCCAGGGCATAATTATAGCCCCATTTGCTAATAACAATTCCTGCCGGGGCCAGGAATGCAAAGCTGGAGCCAAGGTATGCCGGTGCTTTTCTCTTTGTAATGAAAATAAATATTAATGTTCCGATACCGTTCATAAACAGTACAACCGCCGGGTTGATTCCAAATATAAAAGGAACCAGGACAGACGCCCCGAACATTGCGAACATGTGCTGGATACTTAAAGGCACCAGCATCTTAAATGGTACTTTCTCTTCCACCTGAATGATTTTCTTACTTTCCATACAGCTCTCCATTTCTCTCTTAGTTTTCTCTGCAAAATTTTATCTTTCCCATTATAGCACCACCTCCGCTTTCACGCAACAATTAATAAAAGAGAAAATATCCTATATTTTTCCAACGGCCAGGCATAAAAAAAGAGGACCCTCAAGCCAATGCCTGCGGACCCTCTATAAAAGTATTTGTGATAATCTCTTATCCTGTAATAACAGATATAATCTCCTGTCTGATCTCTGTCAGCTCAGCGCAGCCCAAGCTTCTTTCCTCATAGTCCGGAAGGACGATTTCCTTTAATACTCTGCCCGGCCTTTTTGACAGAATGATAATTCTGCCCGCAACCGTAAGGGCCTCATCAATTTCATGGGTGACAAACAGCACGCTTTGGCGGTGGATGCGCCACACCCTTAACAGCATGGAAAGCATCTCATGCCTTAAACAGTAATCCAGTCCCTGGAAAGGCTCA
>JASGGP010000115.1:0-13038 GCA_047604985.1 Lacrimispora sp. | reverse complement strand
ATATCCGACCGTTTGATATAAGAGTCCTTTTCCTCTGATGTGAAAATAGTCTTAAAATGGCTCATGATCTCTACGGCATCCTCGTTAAACATCCAATTGCGGGGCACCTCCAGAGCCAGGGGATAGACCCCATGCTTGCTGTAAACCTTTAAGGCCTGGGCGAGATAGTCCATCACAACGGTCTTGTCAAAGGAAACCATCTGGTTGATGGGGGCGTTGATGATAACAGCGCCGCCATTTGCCTGGGCGTACCGGAGTACTTCACAGAAATGCTCCATTGCCGGATAATCCCCGTTTACGTAGATCGGCATTACGGATATTACAAAAGGGGTTTTGTCATTTACAAGGAGCTTTACCACCTCAAGGAGCTTGTCCGGGTCCTCATAAGGATAGACCTTATGAATGACGATATACTGGGCAAATATGTTGGGGCTGCCATTATAGGGCCATTTCCACTGGGCCGTTTCCTTTATAAAAGCGGCCCGGGCCAGGCCGTAGCTTATATCCGTCACCGGTATATGGGTTATGGCTCCTTCTCTCCCGCAATAATATCCCTGCTTGTCATCTACAGCAATTGTTCCGCTCCGGTAGTCAGAGTTTTTTAAAAACACAAAGGAATCTTCTTTTACGATTCCGGCCCAATCCTCCAGACCGTCAAAGGAATATTGAAGCTTTCCGGTAGAACTGCCGGCCGTTTCATAAGCGCCGGATCTTCCGGTATAATCAAGGTAATCCTTCAGACATTTATTTCCCACAAATAATATGTGGGGGGATTCCCCTTTGCCCCTGCCGGTATACGCCCGCTCATACTGCCTCAGACTTTTCAAAAAATCCTCCGGGTACCTGGTCAGGTCATAACAGATAATATAGGAAAAACCATTCATGACTTCCATGCTTTCAGAGGCCGGAAGATAACTCACCTTAAAGCTCTGGTAGGTTAAAAGCTCCACCACATCCTCCGCCGGCTCAAGACCGCTTTCACCGGCTCCGTCATTATAAATGACCAGAATATCTCCTTCCCTCGGCGTATCCTCTTCGGAGGCCCGGGCGGACATTCCGTTTAAAAATCCTGTGAATAAAAAAATGCCAAAAAAGAGGAGGAATCTTTTATACATCATACTGCAGCTCATTTTCAACCCTCTGTTTAAACAGAATCATATTATTTCCGTAGGTCTCCCCGTCATATTCCAGGCTGGCTATCTTTACCTCAATCTTAATGGAGGCATTGGCAATTCCGGCAAAGGCGTCCTTTTCCGAAATGCGGCTGCGCACCCGCTGCATGACGATCCCGCTTCCTGCCTTGTCACAGGTCAGCATGACTGCGAGGCTGCCCTTGCTGTCAATGGAATAGGTCTTATCCTCCACCCGGACCGTATCCACCACGATCCGGGCCAGCCTCTGTATAACGCTTCATAATTGCTCCGGGACAAAATGCCTGCCAGCTCAGACTCGTATTTCAGCACGATCAGCATAAGGGACATGGGCACCTTATTTCTCTCCGAATAGGCGGCCTGGACATTTAAATCATTGTACAGGCTCCGCAGGTTATATAATCTGGTCAGAGGGTTGATCATCACAAGCTCCTCCACCTGTTCCCGCATGATATCATTTTCCAGCTCCAGCCTGCGGTTTCCGGATATGAACAGATACATGGCCGCAGCAGACAGAATGGGAAGAAAAATCCAGACAAAAGACAGCAGCGGAATATCCGTATCATAGGAAAGGAAAAGATAGAGCCGGTATGCCGTATAAACGGTGACCTCCAGCCCGGCCAGCACCCAGGATAAGCTGAACAGCTTAAAGCCGGCAAGTAACAGGGCCCCAAAGGTGCCAAGCAGCATGATCACCGCTTCAAAAAGCATGGATTTTTCCGTGTAGCTCACCGCAAGCGATCCGGTAAACAAGCAGGCCAGAAGCAAAACCAGGCCTATATCCTGAAACAGATAGCCAAAAGACTTTTTATTTGCCATTTATCCCTTTCCTTTCAAGGTCTTTTTAAACAATCTTTATCTTATGCAGCAACTCTGTAAATACGCAGTAGGTCATAATATCAATGGATAAGCCTACCAGAAACATGCGCTGCACCATTTCGGCGTCGCCGCTGTTGACGATTACCACAACAGACTGGGACAGCAGGATGGCCAGAACCGTCAGCAGCATGTCCAGATATATGGTATTTCGCCTTTCCTCCGCAGGGCGGATGGAATACCCCTTGTAAAACAACAGAAAGACGGCCCCTGTCAGCAAAAACAAGTACCCCACAGTCCTGGGGGCTGAGGTCATTTTAAAGCTGCTCCAACCCGACCAGAACAAGGTTCTGGCTTTCATGGGAAGCCCTGCGCTTTTTTCATAATTGCCGCAATTGCTTCTGCGCACATCCATCCCTGCTCTGATGGAAACGTCAATCATGCCCAAAAGGCTTCCAGGATGCCGCAGATAATAGACCGTGATATCCTGTATGGTGTATTTATCCATAAACCCATGATAAAGGGAAGTATCCCCTGATTTCACCAGGGGAAGATAATCATAGGCCGAGGCATCTGCCAGCAGCTCATAGGAGGGATCAATTTCAAACTCCCCCAGGGTATCGGCAGGATCAGAAGATTCAAAAAGAACCCCTCTTGTCATTGCATGGAATCTGCTGGTCTCATTAAAATCCGACGGGTACACGAAAATGCAAACAATTGCCAGAAGGCTCATCAGAAAAGCCGCCGATACGCAGCAGGCGCCCCACATCCAGTTTCTGCGCACAAAGATCAGGCGGATAAGGTATATGGCAAACAAAAACCCGATGACTGTGCACTGCCTCCTGGAGCTGACAAGGACCAGCCCGGCTGCCAGAAACAGAAGAAGGCTTAAGAGGTCCCCATAGCCGGAACGCTTCTTCTGAAAGGTCATGGAGGCCCCGGCGCAGTACAGCATGGTGATAAGCCACACCGCTTCCGGATAAAAGGAATTGAAATACAAAATATATCCCACATCCGAAAAGATGATGAGTCCTGCCGCTGAAATAAAAACTCCCTCGGAAAACCGCTTCACCCGCTGGCAGGCCTGCCCCACAACCAGATAAACCGCCGGCAGATATAAAACCAGATAAAGCAATCCTAAAAAGCGTATATCAAAGTAGCTGTCTCTTGTGAACAGATCGTCTAATCCCTTTGCCAGCCTGATGAGAATTACCTGGCTGTTAAGCGTCTGTCCCGGCAGTTCCCCGTCCGACGGGACCTTGGAATAGGTTTTTATAAAATAATTGCTGTATATATCCTCCGGTTCCTCATCCATATAATAAATTCCGGAAGATCTCATGATATCATCCGTGGAGCCGTCATTGGCAACGCCCATATAATTAGGTAAAAACAGGATTATGGATGCTGTCAGGGCCGTTATAGCCGTAACTGCCAGGGCCAGAAAAGATGGAGAATATTTTCCCTCCATTCTGGAATTGATCTTTCCGAAAAAGCCCTTTATCCTGCCGGGAAATGCCAGCAGCAAAGCAATATGTCTGACAGCCTTTCGTTCTTCACTGTTTTTCATGATCCGTCTCCGTAAGGTCGTTTGCCTCAATATTGTATCTGGGGCGGCGTTTTACTTCCATATATATCTTCCCGATGTAAGTCCCTATGAGCCCCACCGACAAAAGCTGAACCCCTCCGATAAACCAGATGGACAGAATGGTGGAGGTCCAGCCGGCCACCACCTTTCCGGTGATATAGGAACAAAAAGCATATACTGCCGCCAGGATGCTGCAGAGCACTATGGCCAGGCCCAGTCCTGTGATCATGCGGATGGGCTGGATGCTGAAAGAAGTAATCCCCTCAAAGGCCATGGCCAGCATCTTGCTTAAGGGATATTTGGATTCACCTGCAATCCGGGATTTCCTGTCGTACTTTACCACGGCGGACCGGTATCCGATCAGAGGGATAATGCCCCGGAGAAATAAATTTCTCTCCGTATAGAAAGAAAATTCTTCAACCGCTCTTTTTGACATGAGGCGGTAGTCCGCATGATTGTAAATAATATCTATCTTCATTGTCCGCATGAGTTTATAAAAGCCCAGGGCAGTTGTCCGCTTAAAAAAGGTATCCGTATCCCGTTTGTTTCTCACCCCGTATACAATGTCATAGCCCTGATGAAATTTTTCCACCATATCCTCTATGACGGAAACATCATCCTGTAAATCCGCATCAATGGAGATAACCATGTCGGCGCAGTCCTTTGCCGCAAGAAGGCCTGCCGTAAGAGCATTTTGATGGCCTGTGTTTCTGGCAAGCTTCAGGCCGAACGCAGCCCCACTGCTTCCGGCAGTTCTGGATCACATTCCAGGTATTGTCCCTGCTGCCGTCATCCACATAGAGGATAAAGCTGCCGCTTTCCAGCTTTCCTGCTTCCGTCAGCCGGAGCAGGACGCGGGTCAATTCTGTATTGGTATATTCCAGCGCTTCTTCTTCGTTATAGCAGGGCACTACAATACACAATCGGTTCATCGGCTTCTCCTCTTTATTTTTTTGTGTTTTCATTCTTTCTTATTGTTCCAAAAATCTTCTGTAAAATACTGCCTGGAAATATCTTTGGAAATTAATGTACTCAATATTTATCACTTTTATCTTAAAATAACCTGAAATAACCGGAATATAAGAATCCCGCTTACGGGAACTTTCCTATACGATAAAAAATGCACTTTGACCGGCTGAACAAACCGTTTCAAAGTGCATTTTTTCATACATTTCTATCTTATTGGATTTTTTAACAGCTCCACCTCTTCTCCTGTCACCGGCTCACTGAAATAATAGCCCTGGATGTAGTCGCATTCAAAGGCTTTCAATCTGTCGCACTGATGCTTCTCACCGATCCCCTCTACCGTAATCTTTAATCCCAGGCAATGGGCAAGGCGGATGATATTTTCAATGAAAGTGTCCTTTCCATCCTTTAAATAAATATCAATAAGGGATTTATCCAGCTTTATCTTTTTTACCGGTATATACGTCAGGTAATTAATGGAGGAATATCCGGTGCCAAAATCATCCAAAGCAAGTCTGACCCCAATGGACGAAAAATCTTCAAACAATTTCATGGCTCTTTCGTTATTATTTATAAATATACTTTCCGTAATTTCAATCTCTATTAATTCCGATGAAATATCATGCTCTTCCAGTAAGCCTTTTAAATAACCCACATATCCCCTGTCCTGTATCTGCTTGCTGGAAAAATTTATTGCCACCGGCTGCAGCTTAAGGCCATGCTCTCTCCACTGCACCATCTGTTCAATTACCTTTTTTGTAACAATGCGGCCTATGGTAAATATTGTTTCTGTTTCTTCTGCAATTGGTATGAATTGTGAGGGAGGGATCTCATGATCTTTCAGCCGGACCAATGCTTCATAACCGTCTGTCATGCCGGTCCTGATGTCGACCTGAGGCTGGTATAAAACATGGAAGCCGTCGTTTCTGCAGGCATCACTCAGGATATTTTTAATTTGCTTGTGCTTAATTACTTCATCCTTCATGTTGGCATTGTAATAAACACATTCATTTTTTCCTGACTTTTTGGCGGCATACATGGCAAAATCCGCCTTTGAAATTATTTCTCCGGCTTCTGTTATGTCACCTTTAAAATAAGCAACTCCCATGCTTACCCTTATGTAGTGCTCTTTTTCTTCAAAAACCACAGGTTTTGAAAAAGTCCTTCTTATTTTAAGGATTAACTTACCATTCTGATTTCTTTCTGTCCCTTTAATGACCAGCAGAAATTCATCTCCGCCCAGCCTTGAGGCATAAAAGAACCTATCATCCAGAAGATTCAGCAAACGCTCGGAGGTCTCCTTTAAGACCGCATCACCGCAGGCATGCCCAAAGGAATCATTAATTTCTTTAAAGTCATCAATATCCATAATAATTACGGTACAGTCTTCCTTTGCTTCAATCAGCTTATCCAGGGTATCCATTGCGGCCCGCCTGTTGGGAAGATTTGTCAGATAATCATGCTCTGCCTGATAACGGATATACTCTTCTTTCTTTTCCAAGTATTTTGTATATTCCTGATTTTCTTCATACTGTTGTTTCAGCTTCTCTTCCGCAGTAATTAGTCTGTCATATGTTTCCTTTAATTCATCATGGGAATTCTGTATTTCCCTTGTCAGGCGGCGGCGTCTTATATTGTCGATGACCGAGGCCACTAATATGCACAGGCATACGAAAGCGAACAGAAGTACAGGAATCATAATCCTTTTGTATTTTTCGAAAAAAGTCTGGGCTTTATTAAGAATAACGGTTCCCCGGGGCATCAGGGACGGGTCAATATCATATTTCCTTAGTATCCTGTAATCAAAACAATACTGGCTCTCTCCTTTTAATACAACCGGAATATCTGCCGGGCTTGCCCCATGGAGAATTTCCATTACCATGGAAGCCGCCACATAGCCTGACTTATCATAGGAAACCATCTTTCCGCCAATAAGTCCCTGTCCGACTCCTCCAATAGAAACCCGGTATACCGGTATATGGGTGTGGTCCACAATATACTGGACGCTTTCCGGTATTGTATACTGATTCCTGTCCGCATCCTGGAAGCAGCTCATGTATATAACAATGCTGTCCTTTGAAATTTGCTCCAGCCTTTCCCCAAATTCCGCCCACGTATATTTTGATGTATTGATTCCTGTAAATTCATATCCAGGGTAATTGTCTTCCAGATGGTAAAACTGTTTTTCATCTCCCTGCCCCGTCAATGTGCCGTCATAGATTGCGATTACCTTTTTAGCTTTCGGCTGGAATTTAATTGCAATATCAATGGTGTCCTTCAGATAGAATTCCTCCACCGCACCTGTGATAAAAGGGTTTTCTCCCGCTTTTTTCGCATGCTCTATGTCATTGATACAAAAAAAGACCATGGGTATTCCCTGAAACAGCTCCTTTTGATGGCCCTCCGCAAATTCCAGGGCAGCGTCGTCTCCCAAAAGGACGGCGTCATATTTAGGGCTGTTCCTAAGCTTATACCGTAGGCTTTGATAAAATAAATTTTCATTCTCCAGCCGGTCAAACTTTTTCATATCCATATATTCAATATCAAGCTCAATATTGCTGTTGCTGAACGCCTGCCTGATTCCTGCTTTCTGTAAATCCACGGTTTCGAAGCTTTCACTGTAGGAACTGATAAAAAGCACATGCTTTGCAGGCGAGTAATCCTTATCGGTTATAGGGCTGTCTTTTCTATAAAAGAAAAAATAATAGGTCAATATGGTCAGGACGAATGCCAGTATAACAATTCCGGCTATAAGCATTTGTACTAATCTTTTCTCTTTCTTTGGCATATCATCCCAACTCCTCTATATGATTTTTTAGTGAATTCCATCAAAAGAAAAATTCTTAAGTCCATATGTCTCGATCCATAACAGAATATACAGATAATATACAGATTCATTCACTTTTTTTCCAGATGTTACCAAATACCATTATACCCTACATTAAATAAAAGATAAAGCGTAATAAGGGAAACTCTGTCGAATTCGGCCGACGGATTGTCCCGAGTTCGCTTTTTGCCAACAAAAAAAGGACATTTCCGTTTCGGAAATGTCCTCAATTTATTCAGCTGTTTCACTATGAATGGTTTCTAAAACCATCTTCGGGCGTATAGGAAGCCTTGTGAATTCATGTCCAACCGCATTGGAAACCGCATTTGCCACTGCTGCAGCAGAAGGTACTGTCGCGCATTCTCCTATGCTCTTTGCTCCGTAAGGCCCTGTCGGTTCATAGCTGTCCAGAAATTCTGCCTGGATCTTTGGCATCTCTTCTGCCCGGAACAGACCGCAGTCTCCCAGTCTGCGCTGGCGCAGGGCCCCTTTTTCGTCGTAAGAAAGCCCTTCCGACAGGGCATATCCAAGCCCCATCATAATTCCGCCGTGAAGCTGTCCTTCTACGGAAGACGGATTCAGTACCTTCCCCACGTCATGGACAGCCGTGTAATAAAGAGGCTTCACCCTTCCTGTCTCCATATCCACCTGAACCTTTACCAGATGAACACCGCCGGATATTGGTACCGCCTGGGAGCCGAAGGTAGCAGCCGCCACCAGATCAGTTTCATGCTCATTATGAGCATGGGCGGCGACCTGGTCCATGGAAATTCCTGCACCGCTTCCGTCAGCCGTCCAGACGCCGTTATCTCTTAATTTAAGCCTTTCAGCAGAACAGCCAAGGATTTCGGAGGCCTCCCGGAGAATTTTTTCTTTCATCTCCCGGGCTGCCTTTAGGGCTGCTCCGCCGCCCACATAGGTGCCGCGGCTGGCATAGGCTCCCACGTCAAACAGGGTCAGCTCCGTATCCGTTTTCACACATGCAATCCTGTCCATGGAAATTCCAAGAACCTCGGACACCAGCATCATTTGGATGGTATTGGAGCCGTTTCCCATGTCACTGACGCCGGTAAAAATAGTAAGTGAGCCATCCTCATTCATTTTAAGCATCACGCCGGTGGTATCGGCAAATACTCCGTAAAGACTGCTGGCATGGGGACCTGCCGCCAGGCCCACCCCAATGCGGTACCGTCCTTTGGCTTTCCTTGATTCCTTCTGCTCTTTCCATGCCGCCTCCCAGCCAAAGAGCTCAAGTCCTCTGGAGAGACAGTCTTTTATGCGGTAATTCCCCAAATTCTGGCCCCGTAAATCCGTATCATTAGGTTCAAATAAATTCTTTTCCATCAGAAATGGCAGATCAAATCCCATTTCCATGGCAATCCGGTTTAACTGACTGTTGACCGCATAAAACAACTGTGGGGAACCAAAGCCTCTCATCGCTCCTGCCACAGAGCAGTTGGTATATGCTGCATAAGCTCGGTAACGCATATTAGGAACATGAAAAAGCTTAAAAAACTTCCCTCCCGCCGCCCACGCCACGCTTGAGGTGGCGCCGCTGTGGGCTCCGGCGCTTAAATAAACCTTATAGTCACAGGCCGTAATCTCCCCGTCTTCTTTTACTCCTGTGCGGATATAAATGGTCTCTCCATGGCGGGTTGTGGAGGACGCGATATCCTGCCTCCGGGTATATACAAGCTTTACCGGCCTGCCGCATTTCATGGATAAGAGGGCGGCAACCGGCTCTGTAACCAGATCGATCTTTCCGCCGAAACCACCTCCCATAGCCGGATTCAGCACCCGGATGCGGTTCATGGGAAGACCGAATATTTTACTTAAATTAAGTCTCTGTCCGAATACATCCTGGCTGGGCGTATATACCGTCAGCTTGCCGTCAGAATCATAGACAGCCAATGACACATGAGGTTCCAAAGCTGCATGATGGATGGGCGGCACATGGTAGACCTGCTCAAATATACGGTCTGCCCGGGCAAAGCCCTCATCTAAATCCCCGCCGGAGAGGCATACCTCCTCCATTAAATTTCCTTCCTCATGGATGGGATATGCCCCCTCTTCCAAAGCTTCCTCCGGGTCCAGATAAAATGGCAGCGGCTCATATTCCACACGGATCAGCTTAAGGGCCCTGGCGGCAATCTGGGGAGTTTCCGCCGCAACGGCAGCCACCTTATCTCCCACGTAACGGACCACCTCATCAAAAACCCTCTCTGACGGCTTGATGGAGGAATCCTCCCCATTTCCATTGTAGCGCACCTTGGGCGAATCCCGACAGCAGACAACTGCATGGACCCCTTCTAAGGCTTCCGCAGCTGACACATCCACATATTTAATCTTTGCATGGGCAAAGGGGCTGAACAGCACTTCTGCATGAAGCATTCCCGGCAGCTTCATGTCACCTGTATAGAGAAGGCTTCCCGTAACCTTGGAATTTACATTTAAAACCGGATGGTTCTTTCCTAAAACTCCGTTTTGAAATTCATCCTCCCTCATGGGCTCCCTCCTTCATCCGTTTTGCCGCCAGCTTTACGGCTTCCACAATTCTTACATATCCGGTACAACGGCAAAGATTTTCCTGGAGCGCAGACCGTATCTCCTCTTCCGATGGTTCTTCCTTTTTATCCAGCAGCGCCTTGGCCGACATGATCATGCCCGGTGTGCAGAAGCCGCACTGTACTGCTCCCGCATCAATAAACGCCTGCTGAATGGGGTGGAGCTTCTGCCCGTTTCCAAGGCCTTCAATGGTAATGATCGGCTTTCCTCCCAGCTTCCAGGCCAGGCGCGTGCAGGCGTTTACCGCCTCCCCGTCAATAATGACCCGGCAGGCGCCGCAATCGTTGGTTCCGCAGCCGCATTTGGTTCCGGTCAGTCCAAGGACCTCCCGCAGGACATACAGGAGCGTCCAGCCTTTTTCCGCTAAAATAGTATAGTTCCTGCTGTTGATATTCAACACAATTGCTTCCATGAGCTGCCACTTCCGTTTCTATGGTTGATTTTCTTATTACCTGATTTCCGCTTCTTTCATGATCCTGGCCATGACCGCCACTTTCTTTCCCAGCAGCCCCACAAGCTCCATGCCTGTTTCATCATTCATTTCTGTAGAGCCGTCTCCTGGATTCCAGAGCATGGGACCGGAATACATCCCGCTTCCACCGGAACACAGTGTAATTCCCTGAGTGAGGAAAAAGTTCTGGATGGCCGCCATGGTAAACTCCTGACCTCCGTTTCTGGTGCCTCCTACTGCAATGCCGGCTCCCACCTTGCGCATGAAAAACTCCGGTTCCTGTATTCCTTTCAGCCATGCGGAACGGAACCGGGCCATAAAGGCTGCGGTCTGAGCCGTCAGATTCATTTCATAAACCGGTGATGCAATGATAATTCCATTCGCCTGGTAAAACTTTTCATACAGAGGCGTCATATCATCGGTAAAGACAGTGCAGTGATCCTTTTCGCGCTTTAAACACTGGTTACAGTGGATGCAAAAGTTGATCTTCTTTCCCCGCAGCTCCACCAGCTCTGTTTCAACTGCTTCCCCGGAATTCTTCGCGGCTTCCAAAGCGGCCTCCAGTGCCGTATAAGCAGATTTTTTCCTGGGGCTTCCGCAGATGCCCAAAATTTTTACCATATTGATTTCCTTTCCATTCATTCAGCTGCACCTGCAGAGTATTCCGTCTCCAAAAGCGCTGCCTTTATCCTTTCCGGTGAAGCAGGAATTTCATCCAGTTCTATTTCCAGCGCATTACAAATCGCGTTGACCAGTGCAGGGGCGACAGGCACCACAGGGCTTTCTCCCAGGCTTTTGGCACCGTAGGGTCCCCCCGGCTCGCCTCCATCCATATCTGCTACAAAGCCCAGATGCAGTCTCGGCACCTGCCCTGCTCTGGGCATCCGGTACCGTTTAAAGGTAAGGGGAGAGGGTATCCCTTTGGCATCATATTGTATTTCTTCAAAAAGCCCATAGCCCAATCCCATGAGAATGGCCCCCTCAAGCTGTCCTTCTATCATCATTGGATTCACCACATGGCCTACATCATGGACTGCACCGTAATCCAGCACCTTCGTCTCCCCGGTTAATATGTCCACTTTAACCTTAGCCAGATGTACCCCATAGGAAGAGGCCCCCCGGTAAGCATGATAGGTTTCCATTACACAAAGCTCTCTCTTGCTCACGCTCTGACAGTGGATCATCACCTGGCGGAGAGACGCGTAATTCCCGCTGCCGTCGCAGGCCCATGCCCCATTGTCGTGAAGCTCTATCTGCTCCGGCAGGACAGCCAGAACCCCGGCCGCTTCCTTCTGAAGCTCCTCTTTCATCTTTTCCGCAGCCCTTTTAGCTGCTGCTCCGATAACATATACTCCCCGGCTGGAATAATCGCCGATATGCCATTGACAGCCATCTGTATCGGCCGCCACCACGTCAATACGGTCCGGGGAAATGCCCAGGACCTGGGATAAAATCTGTACCTGCATTCCCACGCCGTCATTTCCCATATCATGGGCTCCTGTATACAAAATACAACTACCGTCTTCATTCATCCGTATCATCGGGCTGGTCGTATCACGGTGTGCACCGAAGCAATTGTTCCCATGCACCCCCAGGGCAAGTCCTATACCGATGCGGTATCTTCCCCCTGCTTTCCGGCTCTCCTCCTGCTCCTTTAAAAGCTTCGGATAATCCATCAGCTCAAGCAGCTTTTGAAGGCAGTCCTTTGGCCTTGGATTCCCCAAGGGGTGGTGATGGACCGGATTTTTGCTTCCGGGATCTACCATATTTATTTGCTGAAGCTCTGCCTCATCCATATGGAGAAATTTCGCTATTTTATGAATCTGGCGCTGGAATCCGAAATACACCTGGGGAGACCCATATCCCCGCATCGCTCCGGAAACAATGGTATTGGTATAAACCGGACAGATCTCAATATGGACATCGGCGGATTTATATGCCATGAACACCTTATGGCTCAATGCGCCGGCTACATTCATGGCGCTGGATGCATAGGCCCCCGTATTGGTATACATTTTAAAATTCACTGCCTTTAAAGTCCCGTCCTTCATAAACCCGGTCTTAATATAGGTGAGGGATGGATGACGCACCCGGCTTGCCAGTATGGTTTCCCTGCGGTCAAGCTCAACCTTCACCGGACGCCCTGACATTTTGCTTAAAATAGCTGCCACAGGCTCCACCGTCATCTCCAGCTTGCCTCCGAAAGCCCCGCCGATTGCAGGAACAATCACCCGTATCCGGTTATAGCTGATGCCGAAGATCTCGGAGAGTATGATGCGAAAGGCAAAGCTGTTCTGATTGGGGCTGTATACCGTCAGATGACCTCTTGCATTCCAGTCCGCAATGGCCACATGGGGTTCGATTGCCCCATGGTGCACGGCCTGTGTGGTATACTTTCCCTCCAGAATATAATCACATTCCAGAAAAGCAGCTTCCGCGTCTCCGGCGGAAACCTCTGCCTTTCCAGCTATATTCCCCCCGGGATGGATTGGATACTGCCCTTCTCCGATGGCCTCCTCTATACTGAGAATCACCGGAAGCTCTTCGTATTCCACCTTAATCCGCTTAATGGCCTCCTTTGCAATCGCTTCCGTCTCCGCCGCTACTGCCGCCACCCGGTCTACTACAAAACGGACCGTATCATCAAAGATTTTTTCATTGCAGACTGCGTTCTGTT
>JASGGP010000114.1:0-13153 GCA_047604985.1 Lacrimispora sp. | reverse complement strand
ACAACAGCTTGAAGGAATACGGCTTTGAGTGCATCAAGCCGGAAGGGGCATTTTACTTATTTGTGAAAGCTCCGGCAGACGATAAGGAATTCTGTCAGGCCTGCAAGGAACACCGGGTGCTGGTGGTGCCGGGAAGCTCCTTTGGGTGTCCGGGCTATGTGCGGATCGCCTACTGCGTATCCTATGAACAGATCAGCCGTTCCCTGCCCGCATTTAAAGAGATTGCAGAAGAATATGGCTTAACGGGAAAAAGGGGGAAATGATATGAGACCATGGGAAGCAAATATCCGCAGAGTGGCTCCTTACGTGCCGGGAGAACAGCCTAAGGGAGAAAAACTCATTAAGTTAAATACCAACGAAAACCCCTATCCGCCAGCTCCCGGCGTGAGGCAGGCCCTGGAGTTGATGGACTATGATAAATTCCGCAAATACCCTGACCCTGCCGCCTCTGATTTAACTCACGTTCTTTCGGAATATTACGGAGTAAAGGAGGACCAGGTATTCGTGGGCGTCGGCTCTGACGATGTGATCGCTATGGCCTTTCTGACCTTTTTCTGTTCCGATACGCCCATACTTTTCCCTGATGTGAGCTATTCCTTTTATAAGGTCTGGGCGGAGCTGTTTAAGATTCCCTATGAAACGCCTGCCCTTGATGAGGAATTTTGCATCCGGAAAGAAGATTATTACAGGGAAAACGGGGGAATCATATTCCCAAACCCCAATGCGCCCACAGGCCTTTTCATGCCCTTAAAGGATGTGGAGGAGATTGTAGCACATCAAGTCTGTGGTAATCATAACGAGGCCTATATGATTTGGCGGGGAAAGCGCAGTTTCCTGACCGGGAAATATGAAAATCTGCTGATAGACTAAGCAAATACAGTTCCATGGCCGGAATGAGGATCGGCTATGCCATCGGGCACCGGGACTTAATCCAGGCCTTAAATGACGTCAAATACTCCTATAATTCCTATACCATGAACATGCCGTCCCTGATCCTGGGAGTGGAGGCTGTGAAGGATGACCTCTATTTTAAGGAAACCCTTGATAAGATTATCCGCACAAGGGAAAATGCAAAGGAAAGGCTTCGTGAACTGGGCTTTTCTTTTCCGGATTCCATGGCGAACTTTATTTTTGCCTCCCATAAGGACCGCAGGGCCGAGGAAATATGCGGCTTTCTCAGGGAAAACCGGGTATTTGTCCGGTACTTTAAGCAGCCAAGGCTCGATAACCATCTGCGGATCACTGTTGGAACGGATGAGGAAATGGAAGCTCTGTACCGTTTACTGAAAGAAAATCTTTAGATTTATTCATTTGTCACAGGGGTGTTTGAGGTGTATAATGAAAGCAGGTAATCAAAGTGGAAAATGTTGGAAAGTATTGTAGGATCATACTGAATATCATCATACCGGTCTTATTGCTGTATCTTATCTGCGTATGGGGGCCCAGGCTTTTGCGGTTTTTTCTGCCCTTTGTCATTGGCTGGGCCATTGCTGTTATCGCCAACCCTCTTGTCCGCTTTCTGGAAAAACGGCTGAAAATCGTCAGAAAACACAGCTCCATGCTGATCGTGGTGGCGGTGCTGGCTCTGATCATCGGGGTCCTCTATCTGCTGGTTTCCAAGCTGGTCTCAGAGGCAGCAGGTCTGGCCAGAGATATTCCCGGCTATTATGAGTCCGCTTCTGTGGGGATGGAGACTTTGCTTCTTAAGGCAGAGCGTTTTTTGCAGTTTCTTCCTCTGGGAATCCAGGATTCAGTCAACCAGTTTTTCGCCCATATGGGGGAATACTTGAATGTGGCAGTGCAGAAGATTGCTTCTCCCACGGTAATCGTAGCAGGCAATGTGGTAAAGAGCATTCCGGCGGCGCTGGTTTATACTGTTGTGACCATTTTTTCTTCCTATCTGTTTATTGTGGACAGGGATAAGATTATGGAAGTAATTCACCGGTACATGCCGGTTGATGGAACCAGGTATTACCGGTATTTTAAAAAGGATGTAAAGCATCTGGTTGGAGGATATTTTCTGGCCCAGTTTAAGATCATGTTTATCATTGCCGCGGTTTTAGCCGTGGGATTTCTGGTGCTGGGAGTGGACTATGCCCTGCTTTTGGCGGTGCTCATAGCCATTCTTGATTTTCTGCCCATTCTGGGGACCGGTACGGTTTTAATTCCCTGGGCTCTCATCCGCCTTGTTTCCGGGCAGTATGCCTTTGCTTTCGGATTTTTATCATCTATGTTCTCACCCTGGTCTTAAGGCAGATCATACAGCCCAAGATCGTAGGTGACACCATGGGGCTGGATCCGCTTATGACCCTGCTCTTTTTGTATCTGGGCTTTAAAATAAGCGGGATTGCTGGAATGATCCTGGCTGTGCCCATTGGTATGCTGTTTCTCAGCTTATATGAATTTGGCGCTTTTGACTCATTTTTTAACAGTGTAAAAATTTTGATCCGCGACATCAATGAGTTCCGCAAGGGGACAGATGAAACGAAGTCATAAGCTGCATATGGAGGAAATAATGAAGAAGAATACGAGATTAAGAATCGGAGCGTGCCTTACCGCAGGCTTTATGACGATGGCAATGGCTGTATGGCCTATGGAAGGGCTTTCGGCGGAGCCCTGGAAAAAGAGAGCGGACAGTATGTGGACGCTTCGGGAACTCCCATTGCAGGAGCTTTGGAAAAGGGCATTACGGTAACAAAATACCAGAACCGTCAGAATGAGGCCGGAGGCGGCATTGACTGGAACCGGGTTGCCCTTGACGGTGTCACCTTTGCAATGGTCCGCATCGGCTATTTAAACGACAGGGACCCTTATTATTCCATTAACATGACCAATGCGGCGGCAAGCGGGATCAAGACAGGCGTATTTTTTTACACCCAGGCCCTGGACACCCAGACTGCTGTGGAGGAGGCCAAATACGTTCTTCGCATGGTCAAGGACTACCGGGTTTCCTATCCCATTGCCTATGACGTGGAATCGCAGCATCTTCTGGACAATCATCTGACAAAGCAGCAGATCACGGATAATGTCAATGCTTTCTGCAAGACCATTTCCGATGCAGGATACCGGCCGGTCATTTACGCCAACAATGAATGGCTGACCAACCATATTGATATGAGCCAGGTTCCCTACGACGTCTGGTACGCCAGATACGGCACCATCAACAATTGCCAGAACAGGACCATCTGGCAGTGTACGGACCAGGGAAAGGTGGATGGAATCGACGGGAATGTGACCATAGAATTTTCCTTTGCCGATTATGGCTCCCTGATGCCTGCGGAAGGCTGGAAGAACATTGACGGAAACTGGTATTACACGAAAGATTATGTGAAGCAGACCGGCTGGGTTCAGGTGGCCGGCGTCTGGTATTACTTAGATTCCAATGGAATCATGATTCATGACACCACCATGAATATTGACGGAGCTTCCTATACATTTGAGGCCAGTGGAGCCATGGTTCAGTAATTGACGGGAAAAAGCTTACATAAAGAAACCGGGAAGCACCTGGGAATCGGAAGATTCCGGGCGCTCTCCGGTTTTTTGCTGCTGCGAGATTAAGACCCTGCGGACTGGTACCGTTTCATCCCGAATCTCCAGAACAGAACAGCCGGAACAAGAAACAGGCAGGCCGCTCCGGGGAGAAAGCAGTACCATACCTCTTGGGCCTTGCCCGTAAGATACAGTAATGGGTAATACTGAAACAGGGCAAAGGGAACAATCCAGGTGCAGATGGTCAGGAGATTTTTTCCGTAAATCCCGATGGGATATTTCCCATATTCCCGGGCCCCGTCGGTGAACACGTTCATGAACTCCAGGCCCTCCAGGGTAAAAAAGCATATGGAAGCAAAAATCAGATAGATGGCCGCAAATACCGCCACCCCTCCCAAGACCATCAGAACTACCGCAATCCCCCGGAAAAAGGTCCAGCTTACGGAACTGGAATGAAGTCCGTAAACGAACATGACCAGGGCCTGCAAAAGCCTTCCAAATCTGGTCAGCTCCATTTTGCTGCACAAAACCAGAAACAGGCTGTTCCTGGGCCGGAGCAGGATGCGGTCGAATTCCCCATTCCGGATGAGGGAGTCAAAGGTGTCAAGGCTGCGGAAAACGGTTTCTGCAATGGTAAATGCCATAAGCATAATGGAAAAACAGAGCAGCACCTCTCCGTATGTAAACCCTTTTACTTCACGGAACCGGCTCATCATGAAGAAGACCCCCAGAAACACATTAAAAGAAACCAGAAACTGCCCCATGGCTGTGAGAAGAAAGGAAGTCTTATGCTGCATCATGCTTTTTAATTGAATGAGAAAAAAGCTTTTATATAGCCGTACAGAATTCATTGGATACCCCCCTTTCACCCGCCCTGAATCACAACGCGTTTTAATGCGTTCCGTTCCATAGCGCGTCCGATGACTAGAAATATTGCCAGCCAGAAGAACTGGCCCAAAAGGCTTACATACATGGCATGCCCGGTCAAATCGCCTCCGAAAATACGGAAAGGAACGTTCTGGGCCGAAGCAAAGGGAAGAAAGGAGACGAACTCCCGGATTCCATCGGGAAGAAAGGGCAGAGGAATTACGGCCCCGCCTAGGAATTCGGAAAGTGACGTAACAATCAGCTTTATTCCCTGAGAGGAAATGGTATAAAAAACAGACATATATACCACCATGCCAAAGGACACCACGAAAAGAAGGGCCAGGGCCATGGACAAAAGAGTGAAGAACCATACTTTTAAGTCCCCAGGAAGGACGAGTCCGTAAGGAGCCGGGAGCATCCAGGAAAATAAAAGAATGGGCATACACCTTAAAGCTGTTTTTGAAAGGCGGATGGCCAGACCTCTGGTAAACCACATGTGGTAAAGGCGGACCGGCCGGCAAAGCTCATAGGCCACATTGCCGCTTGTAATGGAATCAAACAGCTCTGATTCCCAGAACCAGGTCATGTAAAGTGCCAGAAAGGCCTGCTGGAGCCATACATAGGTGGAAAGGGCCTGAAACTTCATTGGAAAGCTCTCCGGGGCAGCCTCATAAAAGGCGCGGAACAGAAGAATTTCCAGAGTACCCCATACGAATTGGGTGACTATGCCGGAAAGTGCGGCGGCCCGGTATTGAAGGCCGTGAATAAACCGCAGGCGGAAAAAAGACCAGTATTTTTTCATATTCCCGCCTCCTAAATCCGGTAGTCCCGGTACAGGGCCGCAATGACTTCATCTAAAGTGGCATCCTCCCTGGGGCTGTGGGATTTTAAATCCTCAAGAGTTCCGTCGAGAAGCAGCCGTCCTCTGCCGATGAGCAGAACCCGGTCCGCAAGAGCGTCGATATCCTGCATGTCGTGGGTGGTGAGAAGAACCGTGGTCCTGTGCTTCTTGTTCTGTTTCCGGATAAAATCCCTTACGGCAAGCTTGGAAACGGCGTCCAGGCCGATGGTCGGTTCATCGAGAAATAAAATTTTTGGATTGTGAAGAAGAGAGGCGGCGATTTCGCAGCGCATCCTCTGGCCCAGGGAAAGCTGTCTTGCCGGCGTCCGGAGAAGCTCCTGAAGAAAGAGAAGCTCTGTCAGCTCGTCTAAGGTTTCCTGGTATTGGCTTTTGGGAATTTCGTAGATGTCGCGGAGAAGCTCGAAGAATCAATCACAGGCACATCCCACCAAAGCTGGCTGCGCTGTCCGAAACCACGCCGATGTCCTTTACATGATTTTTCCGTTCCTTCCATGGAATGCGGCCGTTGATTACGCAGGTGCCGTTATCCGGTGTGAGTATTCCGCTTAAGATTTTGATGGTGGAGCTTTTGCCGGCGCCGTTGGGGCCGATATAGCCCACCATTTCTCCGTCTCCAATGGTAAAAGAGATGTCGTTTAAGGCGTGGACAGTGTCCGCCTTTCTGTGAAAAAGCGTCTTTACTGCCTGGGAAAAGCCGGCGCTTCTTCTTGCGACCTTGAAGGTCTTGGTTAAGTGTTCCACTTGAATCATGTTATTTCCTCCTGGTAGTAATATTTATGAACGCGGGCTTTCCGGCAGCGGGCAGGAGCTCTGTCATGACCGGTGGGGCGTTCTAATATCTTGCCAAGCGGTGAGCGCCATTGGGGATTCCAATGCAGGCGCTGCTCTCCGGAAACAGCGTTTTTCTGCTTTCCGGGGACTCTACCGTGGTATCAATATTCTCTTTTCCTGAATGGCAGATGTGATAATAGACTGGAAAAGGAATTCTAGTCTATCACCGCAGTCAGGCCTTGTCAAGAGATAAAAAATATCGATATCAGGGCTTGACTATTTCTGTAAAAGTGATAATATAAACATATGAACAGATATTCATATAATATATTAAGACTTAGGAGGTGTAACATGAAGCCTAATTGTGAATTTGACCAATGCGACTTTATCTGCGTCCATGAAGGCGTTGTGAATCAGGTTTTAAAAGCGATGCCCAAGGAGCAGGAGCTTCTTGATCTGGCGGAGTTTTTCAAGGTGTTTGGCGACGCCACCAGGATAAAGATCCTGTATGTGCTCAGCCAGTCTGAAATGTGTGTATGTGATATTGCAAGCCTTCTCCAAATGGGGCAGTCAGCCATTTCCCATCAGCTCCGGGTATTGAAGCAGATGCGGCTGGTAAAGTTCCGGAGAGAAGGAAAGACCGTATTTTATTCCCTGGCCGACGGCCACATCGAGACGATCCTGGCACAGGGAATGGAGCATATCGGAGAATAGGAAGCATCCTGCGGGTATACTTCTTTGTCCAGAAAACATGGACAGTAAATAAGAAAGGAGAGAGTTTAAGATGAAAAAGATTATTAAGTTAGAAGGATTATGCTGCGCCAACTGTGCAGCTCAGATTGAAGCGGAGGTTTTGAAGCTGTCAGGCGTTGAGAAAGCTTCCTTAAGTTTTATGACCCAGAGGCTGACAATGGAAGTGGAAGATGGCAAGGTGGATGAGATTGTGGAAGCGGCCAGGAAAGCTGCATACAAAATCGAGCCGGAAGCGGAATTCAAGGTGCTTCGGTAAAGCTAAAGGAGCGGTTATGACTAAAAAGCAGAAAAAAATGGTAATGAGGCTTGCTGCCAGCGCCCTGTTTTTCGCGGTGGGAATGGTTGTGGAAGGAAAGACGGGCTGGTTCTGGATTCCCTTTGTGATCTCCTATCTGGCTGCAGGCTATGACATTCCCTTAAGAGCGGTGCGCAGCATCAGAAACGGCCGGCTCTTTGATGAAAATTTCCTCATGTCCCTGGCCACATTTGGTGCTATGGGCATCGGGGCCTTGGAGGAAGCCGTAGGGGTTATGCTGTTTTACCAGATTGGTGAACTTTTTAACGATTATGCGGTCAATAAATCCAGAAGGTCTATTACAGATCTTATGGATATCAATCCCGAATATGCCAACTTGATCCGGGATGGAAAAGAAGAAAAGGTGGACCCCTACGAGGTGGAGGTAGGAGACCGGATCGTCATAAAGCCCGGAGAAAAAGTGCCTCTTGACGGCGTGGTGGTAAAAGGCGCCGGAAGTCTCGATACGAAGGCTCTGACCGGAGAATCCATGCCTGTGGAGGTAAAAGAAAGAGAAGCGGTTGTCAGCGGCTCCATTAACTTAAACGGTGTTTTAGAGGTTTCAGTGACAAAGCAGTTTGATGATTCCACTGTGGCAAAGATTTTAGAGCTGGTGGAAAATGCCAGTTCCAGAAAAGCCAAGGCCGAGAGCTTCATCACCAGGTTTGCCAGAGTCTATACGCCGGTGGTAGTTGTTCTGGCAGTAATCTTAGCAATAGTCCCACCTCTTCTCACAGGCGGAAACTGGGGAACCTGGATCTACCGTGCCTGCAGTTTTCTGGTGGTTTCCTGTCCTTGCGCTCTGGTGATTTCCGTGCCCTTAAGCTTTTTCGGAGGCTTGGGAGCCGCTTCCAAGCAGGGAATCCTCATGAAAGGAAGCAATTACCTGGAAGCCATGGCTTCCCTGGATACAGTTGTCTTTGACAAGACCGGAACCCTGACCACCGGAAAGTTTAAGGTCATTTCCGTAGATCCTGTGGTGGGAGAAAAGGAAGAGCTGCTAAGGCTTTCAGCTTACGGCGAATTCCATTCCAACCATCCCATTGCCCAGTCTGTAAAAGAGGCTTACGGAAAGAAAGTGGATGAAGCCCTCCTGGGCCAGGTGGAAGAGATTCCAGGGTACGGCATCCGGGCTGAGGTGGAAGACAATGGGATAAAGAGGGAGCTGTTCATCGGCAATGCAAGGCTTATGGAGAGGCAGGGAATCTCAGTTTCCGGCAGCAGCCCGGCTACAGGAACTGTTCTTTATGTGGCTGATGGAGAAACTTGCCTGGGCTCCTTAAGCATTTCCGACACCATCCGGGAGGATGTTCCCCAGGCCTTAAGGGGACTGAAAGAGGCAGGAGTGAAACGGCTGGTGATGCTGACCGGCGATAAGCCGGAGGTGGCTGAGGCAGTAGGAAAAACTCTTGGAATCGACGAAGTCCATGGCGGACTGCTTCCTGGAGACAAGGTGGGAGAGGTGGAGAAACTGCTGGCAAGGAAGCAGGAAAATGCCTCCCTGGCCTTTGTAGGCGACGGAATCAACGATGCTCCTGTTCTGGCCCGGGCGGATGTGGGAATTGCCATGGGCGGAATCGGCTCTGATGCCGCTGTGGAAGCGGCGGATGTGGTCATCATGACAGATGAGCCCTCGAAGCTGGTGGATGCCATTACCATAGCCAGAAAGACCATTACCATTGTAAAGCAGAATATTGTCTTTGCCATAGGAGTGAAGGTTGTGATTCTGGCCTTATCCGCAGTGGGAGTGGCGACCATGTGGGCAGCCGTGTTCGGCGATGTGGGCGTGTCGGTTCTTGCTATTTTAAATGCCATCCGTGCCTTAAGATACAAAAACAGGAAATAAAAATACGTTGACAAACTTTTGCCAAGCTGTTATATTTTACACATATGACGGGGTGGTGCGAAGAGGTCCATTGATGTGAGACTGTATTCGCCTGCCCTTTTTTATTATGCGGGCGACGAGCAGAGTGTGTTTCGTCCCGTTGATTGAAGCTTCCAGAAAGGAGAAAGCTATTATGAGCAAATACAGCAAAGAAGATATTTTCCGTATCGTAGAGGAAGAGGATGTAGAATTTATCCGCCTTCAGTTTACCGATATTTTCGGCATGCTGAAAAACGTTGCCATTACAAGAAACATGCTTGTCACGGCTCTGGAGAACCGCTGCATGTTTGACGGCTCTGCCATCGAAGGCTTTGTGAGAATGGAAGAGTCGGATATGTATCTTTATCCTGATCTTGATACCTTTGAGATTTTTCCCTGGCGTCCCCAGCAGGGAAAGGTGGCAAGGCTGATGTGCGACGTTTACTGTCCGGACCGGACGCCCTTTGAGGGAGATCCCCGGTTTGTTTTAAAGAAAGTCATAGAAAAGGCCAGGAATATGGGGCTGGTGTTCCATGCCGGACCGGAATGTGAATTCTTCCTTTTCCACACGGATGAGGAGGGACGTCCCACCACCAATACCCATGAGACAGCGGGATATTTTGACGTAGCACCCATTGATCAGGGTGAAAATGTCCGCCGAGACATGATTATGACCCTGGAGGAAATGGGCTTTATGATCGAGTCCTCCCACCACGAGATTGCGCCCGGACAGCATGAGATTGATTTCCAGTACGCGGAAGGCATGGTGACGGCGGATAACATTATGACCTTTAAGATGGCGGTGAAAGCGATTGCCAAGCGGCACGGCCTTCACGCCACCTTTATGCCAAAGCCTAAAGCAGGGGTCAATGGCTCAGGAATGCACATCAATATGTCCCTGACTGATTTAAACGGGAAAAATATGTTTGAGGATGTAAACGACGGCCAGGGCTTAAGCAAAACCGCCTATCAGTTTATGGCTGGAATTCTCCATCATATGAAAGGAATGACCATACTCACCAATCCGCTGGTCAATTCCTATAAGCGCCTTGTACCGGGATATGACGCTCCCGTTTATATCGCATGGTCTGCCAGGGCAAATAAAAGCTCTCTGCTTCGGATCCCTTCCTCCAGAGGAGCCGGAACCCGGATTGAGCTCCGGAACCCGGATTCTTCTGTAAATCCTTATCTGGCCCTGGCCGCCTGTCTGGCTGCAGGCCTTGACGGGATTGAAAAAGGCATGACGCCGCCTAAGAGTGTTGACAGCAATATTTTTGCAATGCCCCCAGAGGAGCTTTTGGAAAAGGGTATTGAACAGCTTCCAGAGACATTGGGAGAGGCCATCGAGGCTTTCCGGAAAGATAATTTTATAAAAGGAGTTTTAGGCGATCACATTTACACCAAATACCTGGAAGCCAAGGAAACTGAATGGCGTTTATTCCGGGCCCAGGTAACAGACTGGGAAGTAGAAGAATATCTCTATAAATATTGACGCTTCTGTCCCTTGATGCGGTATCTGGAGGTGAGAGTGCTTGACCAATGTAATTGTGGCATTTTCCAAGGCGGAGGATGCGAGAAATATTAAAAATATTCTTATGAAAAACGGCTTTGAGGTAGCGGCGGTCTGCACCTCCGGCGCTCAGGCGGTCAACAGCGCGGATGAGCTGGGCAGAGGAATTGTGGTCTGCGGATGCAGATTTGCGGATATGGTGTATCAGGAGATTTACGAGTGTCTTCCCAATGGGATGCAGATGCTTTTGGTGGCATCTCCCAGCCAGTGGAGCGGCAGAGCCCCGGAGGACGTGGTCTGCCTGGGTCTCCCCCTAAAGGTCCAGGATCTTGTGAGCACCCTGGAAATGATGATGGAAACCATGGCCAGAAGAAAAAAGAAGCTGAAAAACCGGCCCAGAGAGAAAAGCGGAGAAGAACTGGAAATGATAAAGCAGGCCAAAGAGCTTCTGATGGAAAGAAACCACATGACTGAGACTGAGGCCCACCGTTATATCCAGAAATGCAGCATGGACAGCGGAACCAACATTGTGGAAACAGCCCAGATGATTATGAGCCTTATAAATATGTAGCACCAGTTCAGACGTGCAGAAATATTTGCGTAATATATGCGTGTGAGCTCGCTCACTAAGCATATATTATGTAAATATTTCTATAGGGCGACGCCCGGCATGAATAATTTGGCGGGCTCCATCCGCCAAATTATGAATGGTACGTCTGAACGTAACCCATAAAATAAAGGAGGAAAATCCAGGAACATGAAGTTCACAAAAATGCAGGGCACAGGCAATGATTACGTCTATATCAATTGCTTTGAAGAAACTGTGGAAAATCCGGCGGAGCTTTCTAAAAAGGTCAGCGACCGTCACTTTGGAATCGGCTCCGATGGGCTGATTTTAATCTGTCCGTCCGAGACCGCAGACTGCCGGATGCGCATGTTCAACGCCGACGGCTCGGAAAGCCAGATGTGCGGAAACGGCATCCGCTGTGTGGGAAAATATGTTTACGATCACCGCCTTGTGGAAAAGGCGGAATTTGACGTGGAAACAGGGGCTGGAATCAAGCATTTGAAGATTACAGAAGAAAACGGCAAAGCCGTCCTGGTCACCGTGGATATGGGCGTGCCGGAAATCACCGGCCAGGTGCCGGAGCCTATTCTCATCGGAGGAAAGGACTATGAATTTGTAGGCGTTTCCATGGGAAATCCCCATGCTATTTATTATATGGATGGCATAGACAGCCTGGACTTAGAGACCATGGGTCCATCCTTTGAAACCCATGAGCGCTTTCCGGAACGGACCAATTCGGAATTTATTGAAGTGGTAAGCCCCACCTATATCCGCATGAGGGTATGGGAGAGAGGCAGCGGGGAAACCTGGGCCTGCGGAACCGGAGCCACAGCCAGTGCAGTGGCTTCCGCACTGACCGGAAGGACGGGAAACCGGGTAGAGGTGGAACTAAAGGGCGGCAGCCTGACCATAGACTGGGACAGGGAAGGAAGCGGCCATGTGTTCATGACTGGGCCTGCGGTAGAAGTATTTGAAGGAAACTTTGAGATAGAAAATTTATAAGAATAACAGGAGAAGAAAGAGGAAAACAATGGTGAAAATCAATGAAAATTATTTAAAGCTTCCGGGAAGCTATCTTTTCTCGACCATTGCAAAGAAGGTCAACGCCTACATAGAGGCAAATCCCGATAAAAAGGTTATCCGTCTGGGAATCGGCGACGTAACCCAGCCTATTGCTCCTGCCATTATTGAGGCTCTTCACGGGGCGGTGGAGGAGATGGGAAGCAAGGAGACCTTTCACGGCTATGCACCGGATCTTGGTTATGGATTTTTAAGAGAGGTTATAGCGAAGGAAGATTATATCGCCAGAGGCTGCAGTATTTCCGCTGACGAGATCTTCGTTTCCGACGGGGCAAAAAGCGACTGCGGAAACATCCAGGAAATCTTTGATGAAAACTGCCGGATTGCTGTCTGTGATCCGGTTTACCCTGTGTATGTAGATTCCAACGTTATGGCCGGAAGGACAGGGGAATACGACGAGAAAACAGGCAGATGGAGTAAGGTCATTTACATGCCCTGTACGGCGGAAAACCATTTTGTGCCTGAGCTTCCGGAGGAGGTTCCGGACCTGATTTACTTATGCGTGCCCAATAATCCTACAGGCACCACCCTTACAAGAGAACAGCTAAAGGTATGGGTGGATTATGCCAATGAGCAGGGAGCAGTCATCCTTTATGATGCAGCCTATGAGGCCTATATTGCCCAGAGTGATGTTCCCCATTCCATCTATGAGATTGAGGGGGCGGACACCTGTGCCATTGAATTCCGTTCCTTTTCCAAGAATGCCGGCTTTACGGGAGTGCGCCTTGGCTTTACGGTGGTGCCCAAGGCCCTGGTCCGGGGCGGCGTGACCCTTCATTCCCTGTGGGCCAGACGCCACGGCACCAAATTTAACGGGGCTCCCTACATCATCCAGAAAGCCGGCCTGGCTGTTTACTCGGAAGAGGGGAGAGCACAGCTGAAGGAGCAGGTAGCCTATTATATGAGAAATGCCAGGATCATTTATGACGGCTTAAAGGAAGCGGGTCTTGAGGTTTACGGCGGAGTCAATGCACCCTATATCTGGTTAAAGGTGCCGGAGAACATGACCTCCTGGGAATTCTTTGACTGCCTTCTGGAGGAGGCCAGCGTGGTGGGAACTCCTGGAAGCGGATTCGGACCCAGCGGGGAAGGAT
>JASGGP010000113.1:0-13169 GCA_047604985.1 Lacrimispora sp. | reverse complement strand
TGTAGACATCCCTTTGCAGCCTGTCAGCAAAAATATCTTTGATATTGAATCCTATCCTTTAGAGCGGATTGCCATGACCATAGGCGGAGACGCCATCAATGAAGCCACTATAATTTCAAGGCTTGGGCATAAAACAGCATTGATGAGCCGCCTGGGAAAGGATGCCGTAGGCGCCTTTATCCGGGAGGCCTGCATAAAAAACCATGTGGACATTGAAAGCCTCCGTATGGATGAAAATGTGGACACCTCCATCAACGTGGGGCTGGTTACGGAAGACGGGGAGCGCACCTTTGTGACGAACCGGAACGGAAGCTTATGGAAAACCTCCATTGACGACGTTGATTTTTCCCGCTTTAAGGAAGCAAGGCTCTTATCCTTAGCCAGCATTTTCAATAACCCGCTTCTGGACGGACCTTCCCTGGTTAAGATTTTTAAAGAAGCAAAGGCCAATGATATGGTTATCTGCGCGGACATGATCAAGGCAAGGCTGGGAGAAACCCTGGAGGACATCCGGGAGGCCTTAGGCTATGTGGACTATTTTTTCCCCAATTACGAGGAGGCCTGTCTGCTGACCGGAGAAACGGACTTGGAAAAGATTGCAGACTGCCTGCTGGCCTGCGGCGTTAAGCATGTGGTCATTAAGAACGGGAAAAAGGGCTGCTACATAAAAACTGAGAGAGAAAGCCTTGCGGTGCCGGCCTGTAAGGGCATTAAAGCCATTGACACCATCGGCGCAGGAGATAATTTCGTCTCCGGCTTTATTACGGCGGTTTTAGACGGTAAGAGCCTAAAGGAGTGCGCCTGGTATGCCAATGTGACGGCTGCCATTTCCGTGCAGAGCCTGGGGGCCACCACAGGGGTGGTGTCTAAGGAACAGGTGGAGGAGCAGCTGGAGAAATACAAAAAAGAGCAGGAAGAATGAGCTGACAGGAGGATGGCAGATGAAAAAAATAAAGCTGGGCAGCAGCGGCGTGGAGGTATCCCAAATCGGCCTTGGAACATGGGCCATCGGCGGAGGCCCGGCCTGGGGCGGAGATAAGGACCGGAAAGAGTGCATCAATACAATCCGGGAAGCGCCTATGCTGGGAATCAATTTAATTGACACGGCGCCGGGCTATAACTTTGGAAGCAGTGAAAAAATTGTCGGAGAAGCGATCCGGGACATCAAACGGGAAGATGTGGTCATCATTACAAAGTGCGGGATCGTGTGGAACCGGGAAGGCAGCCTGTTCAATAAGGTAGGAGATACACAGCTATACAAAAATCTTTCCGGGGAGTCCATCCGGGAGGAGATTAAGGAAAGCCTTAACCGGCTGGGAGTGGATTATATTGATGTGTACATGACCCACTGGCAGTCCGTAGAGCCGTTTTTCACCCCCATATCCGAGACAATGGAAGCCCTCAATGAGCTGAAAAAAGAGGGACTCATAAAGTCCGTCGGAGCCGCCAATGTAACCCCGGAGCACATCAGGGAGTATTTAAAATACGGGGAACTGGACATTGTGCAGGGCAAATATTCGGTTCTTGACAGAGCAATCGAAGAAGATTTAATTCCCATATGCAGGGAAAACAACATCATTCTCCAGGCATACTCCCCTTTGGAGCAGGGGCTGCTGACAGGCACCTTTGCCAGGGATTATGTGCCGGTAGGGGCCCAGTGCAACAAAAAGTGGTTCCAGCCGGATAAGATGCAAAAGGCCATGGATATGATGGAGGAATGGGCGCCTCTATGCAAAAAATACGGCTGCAGCATTCCAACCCTGGCCCTTGCATGGGTAATTTCCCAGGGAGATTTTATCAGCGTGTTAAACGGCGCTTCAACGGTTGAACAGATTAGGGAAAATGCAAAGGCAATGGAAGTGAGAATAAGCGGGGAAGATCTTCTGCTTATGAGGAAGCTGGCGGAGGAAGCCGACAGATAGGATTGGATATCACACAAAAAATCTGTTTTTCAAGTCAAATACTTTGAAAAACAGATTTTTTGTGTTAATATAATTTTATTATCATAGAAGTGAGGTGGATAAATGGCAGCAAAAGATAGATTGGAATTAATAAAGCAGCTTGTGCTCAATGAAAAAAAGGTAGTGGTAGCCAATTTAAGCGCACAGTTTGAGGTGACGGAGGAAACCATAAGGAGAGATTTGGAAAAGCTGGAAAACGAAGGATTTCTGACCCGGACCTATGGAGGAGCGGTTTTAAATTTAGAGAGCGGCCTGGAGGGAATTCATTTTTACAAAAGGACGGTCACAAACCACGAGGCAAAGCAGGCAATCGCCATAAAGGCGGTGGAGCTGTTAAAGGACAAGGCAACGGTTGCGGCTGACTCCAGTTCCACGGTTATGGAGGTCTTAAAATTAATAAAGGGCAATAATAAGCTGACCCTGCTGACCAATTCCGCGGAAGCTTTAAGGGAGTTAAGCCAGTCCGACATGACCGTTGTGTCAACGGGGGGAATTTTAAATAAAAGCGCCCTGTCCCTGCAGGGAGTGATCACAAAGTCAATCATCAAGAATTACATTTTTGATGTGGTTCTCTTAAGCTGCAAGGGCCTTGACAGTGAAAGAGGTGCCTTAGATTCCAACGAGGCGGAGGCAGAGCTGAAATGTGAAATGTTAAAACAGGCCAATGAAGTGGTTCTGTTAGTGGATCACAGTAAATTTGATAAGACGGCTTTTTTGAAGCTGGCGGATTTTGAACAAATAGACTATATTGTGACGGATAAGAAGCCCAGCGACAGCTGGATAGAACGATTAAAGGAAAAAAATGTAAAGCTTATCTATTGATCTGTGGGAATGTCTTCTGTTTCGTTAAGAAAACAGGATTTATGGAAAGGAAGTCTTTATTTATTACTGAAAAAGACTTCCTTTTTTTGTATAAATAGACGAAAAAGACAATAAATCTTTGAAACAAATAAAATAATGTTAATAAAGAAGAAAATATAATGTAAAATCAAAACATAGTACAGAGATAACAGAGATGAATGTGATTGGAGGGGTTAAGGAATGGGTCACAGAACAGGGTTTTCCGGCAGATATATGATATTGGCGCTTTTTATCCTGCTGTCAGTGAGCGGCTGCGGGGCACATAAGGAAGCAAAGGAGACAGAGGAAAGGGGCAGCCTGGTATCAGAGGCGGCAAAGGAAGGGGATACGGTGAAAATCGGCGTTCTTCTGCCCATGAGCGGAGCGCAGTCAAAGGCCGGAAAGGAAGTTAAGGCGGCAATGAACATGTTTGTGGACATTATTAATGAACCAAGGACGGATATTGATATCCCGCTGGCAAAGACAGCAGGACTTCCCGGCTTGGGAGGAAAGAAGGTGGAGCTGGTATACGGGGATTTAAAGTCTGCCGATACGGCATTATCAGAGGCCGAGCGGCTCATCACCTCCGAAGGCGTGGTAGGCATCTGCGGCCTGTTCAGCAGCGCCAACACGAAAACGGCGGCAGTATCTACGGAAAAATACGGAGTTCCGCTGCTGTCGGAGGGAACCTCTCCAAGCCTTACCCAAAAGGGGTATCAATATTTTTTTCGCGTATTTCCCGACGACACCATGTATGTGGAGGATTCTTTCCAGTATCTCATGGAACTGAACCGGACAAAGCAGGCGGGAATCAAGACCGTGGCCTTTGTTTCAGAGGATACGGAGTTTGGAAAGAACATTGCCAATGTGGAAAAGGAATGTGCAAAGAAATACGGCTTTGAAATCGTTGAAAATATTACCTACAGCTCCAATGCCACCAACTTGATCAGCGAGTCCTTAAAGTTAAAAAAAGTCAATCCCGATGTGGTGATGATGTCATCCTACATTTCTGACGTGATCCTCTATATGAAAACCTTTAAACAGCTTAATTATATGCCGAAGATGATCATGGGCCAGAGAGGCGGCTTTATGATGAGCGAGCTTTTTACCGCTCTGGGAAAGGATGCGGAGGGGCTGTGCTCCACAAGCGCCTGGGCCCTTGATCTACAGATTCCCCTGGTTTCCCAGCTCGGGAATTTATATAAGGAAAAATACTCCGGAGGGGTGGAAATGATATCCGATGTTTTAAAATGCGCTACGGACCTTTACGTCCTGTGCCTTGCCATCAACCAGGCCGGCTCAACGGATGCGGATGCCATAAAAGAGGCCATGCTCCATCTGGAATACCCGGAGGATAAATTATTTATCGCAGGCACAGGCTTTCAGTTTAATGAAAAAGGGCAGAATACAGCGGCTACCGCCCTGATATGCCAGATTAAGGACGGAGAATACAAGACAATCTATCCTGACCATGCGAAAGCGTATGACGGGCTGTTCCCTCTTCCAGGCTGGGAGGAAAGATGAGAAAAATGGGGTGTGATTATGGTAATTCAATGTATTTTTGAAGGAATTGTAATAGGATCGATGCTGGCTTTAATCGCAATGGGAATTGCGCTGATCTGGGGAGTAATGAATGTCTTAAGCTTTTCCCAGGGAGAATTTCTGATGATAGGCATGTACATAACCTTTTACTTAAATAAAAAATTCGGGCTGGACCCGATCCTTTCCATTCCCTTTACCGCCGCCCTGATGTTTGTGCTGGGGGTAATTGTATACAAGACCCTGATTCACCGGGCCTTAAAGGGGCCGGTCCTGTCCCAGAGGCTCATTACCTTTGCCCTCAGCATGGTATTGGTAAACGGCATGCTCATGCTGGCCACCAGTGAGTTCCGGACGATTCCAAAGGTGGAGTTTTCGGGAGCCATTGATTTTGGGTTTCTGGTAATCAGCAAGGAAAAGCTGGTGCCTCTGACAGTTTCTGTTCTTGTTACAGGCGCATTATTTCTGTTCATGAACAAGACGAAGCTGGGAAAGGCCATCAAGGCCACCTCCATGGAAAAGGATGCCGCAGAGCTGGTGGGAATTGATACGGAATTTTCCTATACCTTATCCTTTGGCATCGCGAGCGCCATTGCCGGAATTGCAGGCTGCGTGCTGACCTATTATTATTATATCACACCTACGTCAGGCTCGTCCTTCCTGCTGTTCGGGCTGATTGCCGTGGCCCTTGGGGGCTTCGGAAGCATTTTCGGGGCCTATGCGGGAGGTCTGCTCATGGGGCTTGTGGACGTGTTTGCCGGGGTTTATTTTAATACGGCCTTTAAATATGCGGTGGTATGTGTTCTGTTCATGCTCATCGTATCGTTTAAGCCAAAGGGATTGTTCGGCAGATAATTTTAGACAGGGGAAGGAGAAGAGATGAGGAAATTCATACATTCAGACAGGCGTTTTATCATAAGGTGCCTGGCAGGCCTTGGGGGAGCTGCCTTGCTGCCTCTTTTCATAAAAACACCCTTTGCGGTCCATGTGATGATCCTGGTCTGCATCTGGGCGATTATGGGGATGGGCTGGAACTTCATCGGCGGCTATGCGGGACAGGTATCCAACGGACATGCCCTGTTTTACGGAATCGGGGCCTATACCTGCGCCATTGGGATGAAAAACTTCGGCGCAACGCCCTGGATTACCATGTGGATCGGAGTGGTGATCTCTGCGGGAACGGCCTTTGTATTGGGGGCCCCTCTGCTCCGTTTAAAAGGCCATTACTTTGCCGTGGCAACCATGGCAATCGTGGAGTGCGGGCGCATCATATTTTTGAACTGGGGCTATGTGGGAGGAGCCACGGGAATTGACTTTTTAGATAAGACAAGGCCTGGCTGGTACACCATGCAGTTTACGTCCAAATATCCATATTACTATATTTTTCTGATGTTTGCCGCAGGGGTTCTGGTCATTGCCAAGGTCCTTGACCGGTCAAAGTTCGGATATTATTTAAGGGCCATCAAGGCCAACGAAGACTCGGCTCAAAGCGTAGGAATCAACACTTCCCGGTATAAGCTGCTGGCCTTTATGCTCAGCGCAGCCATTGTCAGCCTGGCGGGAAGCCTTTATGCCAACTACTTACAGTACATTGACCCTTCCGTGGTGATGCCCTTAAACGTATCCATGATGATCTGTCTGGTCGCGGTTATGGGCGGCATCGGAACGGTTATGGGGCCTGTGATCGGAGCCGTTGTGCTGACGGTCATTTCCGAATATACCAGGGCGTCCTTTGCCTCCATCAGCGGATTTGACTTATTTTTATACGGCGTTCTGGTGATCCTGATTGTCCTGTTTTTGCCTGACGGCCTCATTTCCCTGTTTAAAAGGAAATCAGACCACAAGGTATTGACGCCTTCGGAAATGGAGGAAAAGATGCAATGACACCCATATTGGAAATAAAAAATGCCACCAAACGGTTTGGAGGGCTTGTAGCCAATGAAGATGTTACCTTTTCCGTAGAGGAAGGAGAGATCATCGGGCTGGTGGGACCAAACGGAGCAGGAAAGACCACACTGTTTAATTCCATCAGCGGCTTTCATACACTGACCTCCGGAAATATTGTATTTAAGGGAATGGACATTACGAGGAAAAAGCCCTACGAGATCTGTAAGCTGGGAATCGGAAGAACCTTTCAGATTCCCCAGGCCTTAAGCGAGATGAATGTCTTTGAAAATGTGCTGGTGGCGGCCCTAAACAGGCGTCCCAGCGTCCAGGAAGCCAGAGAGCACACGGAAAAGGTCATTGCAATGTGCGGCCTGGCGGCATTTATCCACATGCCGGCAGGAAAGCTCAATGTCATGCAGAAGAAGAGATTAGAGATTGGAAGGGCCCTGGCTACGGAGCCAAAGCTTCTGCTTCTGGATGAGACAATGGCAGGATTAAGCGGGGTGGAGCGGAAAGAGGCCATAAACTTAATTCAGCGCATCAGAATTTCTGGAATAACAATTTTAATGATTGAACACGTCATGGAGGTGGTTATGAGAGTTTCCGACCGGGTGGTGGTTCTGGCATCAGGAAAGCTGCTGGCAGAGGGGACGCCGGAGGAGGTCACTTCAAACCAGAAAGTAATTCATGCGTATCTGGGAGGGAGGACGTTTTAAATGATGCTGAAGGTAAAGCAGCTTTGCGCAGGCTATGGGGGAACCCTTGTTGTGAACAATTTGTCATTCCAGGCGGAAAAAGGAAAGATCGTGGCCTTGTTAGGCTCCAACGGCGCGGGAAAGACCACGGCCCTTAGAAGCGTTGTGGGAAAGATAAAGCCTGTTTCAGGAGAAATTATTTATAAAGAAAAGTCAATCACCCATGTTCCGGCTTATAAGATGGTCCAGTTAGGAATTGCCATGGTGCCCGAGGGCAGGCTCTTATTCGGAAAGATGACTGTGGCGGACAATTTACTCATGGGCGCTTACCGCATCAGGAATAAAAAGGCCATCCAGCGGAAGCTGGAAGAAATCTATGAGATATTCCCCAGGATAAAGGAAAGGCAGTCCCAGCTTGCGGAAACCCTATCCGGCGGGGAGCAGCAGATGGTGGCCATAGCAAGAGGCTTAATGAGCCAGCCTGAGCTTCTGATCTTAGATGAGCCGTCCCTGGGGCTTGCTCCCAAGGTCGTGGAGGAAATGTTTGAGTTTATCAAGAAAATCAATCAAATGGGAATGACTGTCATTATTGTGGAACAAAATGCCGTTGATACCCTGCAGTTTGCGGATTACGCATACTTAATTAACAGCGGGGAAAATGTCCTGGAAGGGACGGGGCCTGAATTGCTTCAGGATGAAAAGGTGAAAGAGGTGTACTTAGGGATTTGACCATGACCTTCTGCTGCATTTTGACAGGGAAGTGAAACCACAGGAGCCAAACCGGAATATCCTAATAAAAAAGGAATTAGGTAATGGACTGTGAATCATGCAAGAGAAGCAATACACTGTGAAGCGGCCTATCGTATGGGCCTTACAGGGCGTGGAATCGGAGTTGCAGTGCTTGATACGGGGATTTTTCTTCATGAGGATTTTGAACATAGAGTAGCCGCTTTTGTAGATATCGTACACCGCAGGCGGGAGCTTTATGACGACAATGGCCATGGAACCCATATTTCGGGCATTATCGGAGGGAGCGGCTATGCCTCCGGCGGAATGTATATGGGAGTTGCGCCGGGATGTCATATTATTATGCTCAAGGTTTTGGACCGGAAGGGAAACGGCTATGCCTCCGATGTGCTGGCCGGGCTGAAATGGGTCCGTGACAACAAGGACCGGTATGGAATACGGATTGTAAATATTTCCGTAGGCTCCTTTTCAAGGAAAGGAATGACGGAGAATTCTGTTCTTGTGCGGGGAGTAAACGCCGCATGGGACGACGGCCTTGTGGTCTGTGTGGCAGCAGGCAACATGGGTCCTGGAATGAACACCATCACAACACCGGGAATCAGCCGGAAAGTGATTACGGTGGGATGCTCCGATGATTATAAAGAAGTAAATGTTATGGGGAACCGGATGATTGATTATTCCGGCAGAGGCCCTACGGGAGCCTGTATCTGCAAGCCGGAGATCGTAGCCCCCGGCGCAGGCATTATGAGCTGCGCCAATGAAGCCGGGCAATATGTGACCAAAAGCGGAACCTCTATGTCTACGCCCCTGGTATCAGGGGCCATTGCGCTTCTGCTGGAAAAGTACCCTTATATGAGCAACCGGGACGTGAAGCTGATGCTTCGGGAACGGGCCGTGGATATGGGGCTTCCTATAAACCAGCAGGGCTGGGGGATGATAGATGTGGAGCGGCTTTTAGAATAGAGAAAAATAAATTATAAAAGTATGGGAAGGCTGCAAAATAAAGGGAACTTTTTGCAGCCTTTTCTTTGAAAAGGCTGAATATTTTGCCCAATTGTAAAATGAATGTAAATTTGTGTAAAATGTTAGTAAAATAGATATAGTTTTCTGAATATTGTCCGATATATAATTGAACCACCGTTAATCCAGAAACAGTGGGAAAAATGAATATCGGAGGATCATATTATGAGGACACATCAAAAGGGAATAAAAAAGGAACTGGTATCTTTTACCATGGGCTGCATTATCTGCATTGTATTGGCTCTGTCCATTGGCTCTGTTTATCTTACCTATCATACGACACAAAAATCACTGGAAAAGAGCCTGAAAGAAACGTCAGAACTGGTTTCGGAAAAAATCACCCAGCAAATGGAAAAGTACTCGATCATATCCGAGTCCATCGCTCTGTATATGAAAGGCGCGGCACAGCGGGAGGGCAACAACAGCATATTCTTAAACATATCCAGTTCTCAGTACGGCTTAAATAAAATTGACGTCCTTTCCGCCGACGGGGTATCGGTAGTCAGCGGCAAATCCTATGAGGACAACAATGCCTACCAGATGGCAAAAGGCGGAAAGCCGTTTTTGTCAGATCCCATTATAAAGAAGGATTCCGCCTCCTTTGAGTACGCCTATCCATATGGCGATATCATCATCATGATTGAATTCCCCTACTCTGTTTTTGAAAAAATAATTGAGGAAACAAAGCTTGGAGACACCGGCAGCACATATATCTTAAACCGGGACGGCACAAAAGTGGCATACGATGATTTTTCCCTTGTATTATCCCAGCAGAACAGCATAAATGATGCAAAGTCCCAATCCTCCGAATACAAAACTGTGGCAAAGCTGGAAACAGCCATGACAAACGGAGAAACAGGCTTTGGGTTCTATCAGTGGAACGGGGAACGGAGATTCGGTGCCTACACTCCGGTTCAGGATACAAATGGCTGGTCCGTAAATGTGACGGCCAAGGAATCAGAATTCATGTCTAACGTGAAAACGGCCATGATCAGCGCCGCTGTCCTTGGAGTTATTGCCCTGCTTCTTGGAGTTTTGGCCATGCTTCGTCTTGCGGGCCGGATCACCGGGCCAATCGGCCAGGTAGTTGATTCCATTGAAAAGCTTTCCGAAGGAAATCTCAATATTGACTTAAACATGGAGCGCCGCGACGAGATCGGCGGAATGGCATTAAAGGTCAATGAAATGGCGGGAAAATACAAGGATATTATTTCTGATATCTCCCGTTTTCTCCAGGAAATCTCCTACGGCGATCTCACCGCCCAAAGCAACTGTGAGTATCCGGGAGAATTTAACGGCATACGAAACACCATGGAAATCATTGAATGCCGTTTAAACGAAACCATGGATAATATCCGCGCATCTGCGGATCAGGTCAACAGCAGCGCCGAACAGGTATCCGCCGCTTCCCAGGTGCTGGCGTCAGGGGCGGCACAGCAGGCGGATGCAGTGGAAGAGTTAAGCAGTTCCATTATCGACGTATCAGGACAGGCGGTAAAAAATGCCGAAAGCGTGCGGAAAGTTTCAGAGCATGTGAACCAGTCAGGACTCAGGGTGACCCAGGGAAACCAGTATATACAAAGCCTCAATGACGCCATGGGAGAGGTGAGCCTGTCTTCGGAAAAGATATCCGGCATTACAAAAATCATTGAGGACATCGCATTCCAGACCAATATTCTGGCGCTGAACGCAGCCATTGAGGCTGCCCGGGCCGGAAGCTTCGGCAAGGGCTTTGCTGTTGTGGCAGGAGAGGTACGGAATCTGGCGGCTAAATCCGCTGAAGCGGCAAATCAGACTTCAGAGCTCATTGACCGTTCTGTAAAGGCTGTCTCAGAAGGAAAGCGGCTGGCAGTGGATACGGCCCGCGTCCTTGGGGAGATCGCCGACCAGTCCTTTCTTGTGGAACAGGTAATGGGAGAAATAGAGTCTGCTTCCGTTGAGCAGGCGGATACCCTGGAAAGGATCAACATGGTGCTGTCCCAGGTATCGGCAGTGGTTCAGGCCAACGCTGCAACAGCAGAGGAAAGCTCGGCTTCCAGCAAGGAGCTGGCTGTTCAGACCCAGATCATGAAACAGGAAGTAGGAAAGTTTAAACTGCGGGACGAAATGGGGATCGTGGAAAGTGACGATGCTTTCGGGAATGAAGAGGAAGAAAGAGGGGAAGAAAGGGGACAGGAAAGAGGGGAAGAAAGAGGACAAGAACGAGGGGAAGCAAGGGGACAGGAAAGAGGAGAGGAAAGAGGGGAAGAAAGAGGACAAGAAAGAGGAGAAGAAAAAGGAGAAGAGAAAAAGGAAGAAAGAAAAGAAAAAAAAGAGAAAGACCGGAAGTGGAAGCTGCCGGTTGGAGCTGAAAGCCTTTTGGGGAAATATTAACCGCCTGCCCCAAGGGGCTTTCTTGGTCTCCGGATATCTGTAAAGATTTTAAAACAAATGCTTGCGCCCCCATTCTCCTTATGTTATAGTAATTTTACAGTCAGAAAGCAGTCCGTCTTTCTCTTTCATTTTCAGGCGTTTCGCCGAGATTTTCCTGCAGGATCCATAATAAAATGATTTTTGTACCAGAGATTGGGGGTAGGCTCTATAGAAATATTTGCGGAATCTGATTGACATTTACTATAAAATATAATATTATAATAAACAGAAAAAGAACATTTGTTCGTGCTGGAGGATAATATGAATAAAGATGAAAAAATGAAGGCCCTTGATAATGCCCTTGTCCAGATAGAGAAAGCTTACGGAAAGGGCTCTATCATGAAGCTGGGTGACAATAGTAAGAATATGAACGTGGAAACCATACCTACAGGGGCCTTAAGCCTCGACATTGCTCTTGGTCTGGGCGGTATTCCCAAGGGAAGAGTTGTGGAGATTTATGGACCGGAATCCAGCGGTAAGACGACAGTTGCCCTTCATATGATTGCGGAAGTTCAGAAAAGAGGCGGAATCGCCGGCTTCATTGATGCGGAGCATGCCCTTGATCCGGTTTATGCCAAGAGCATCGGCGTGGATATTGATAACCTGTACATATCCCAGCCGGATAACGGAGAGCAGGCGTTGGAAATCACAGAGACTATGGTCCGTTCCGGGGCAGTGGATATTGTGATCGTGGACTCGGTTGCAGCTCTTGTGCCCAAGGCTGAAATCGAGGGAGATATGGGTGACTCCCATGTGGGCCTTCAGGCCCGTCTTATGTCCCAGGCCCTCAGAAAGCTGACGGCAATCATCAGTAAGTCCAACTGTATTGTCCTCTTCATCAACCAGCTTCGTGAAAAGGTGGGCGTAATGTTCGGAAGCCCTGAAACCACCACAGGCGGACGGGCCCTTAAGTTCTATGCTTCTGTCCGCTTGGATATCCGTAAGATTGAAACCTTGAAGCAGGGCGGAGAGCTGGTAGGAAACAGGGTCCGCGTGAAAGTGGTAAAGAACAAGATCGCTCCTCCTTTTAAAGAGGCGGAATTTGATATCATGTTCGGAAAGGGAATCTCCAAGGAAGGAGATGTTCTGGACCTGGCTGTAAAAGAGAATATTGTTGAAAAAAGCGGAGCCTGGTTTGCTTATAATAATGCAAAGATCGGACAGGGAAGAGAGAACTCCAAGATTTATCTTCAGGATAATCCGGCTGTCTGCCTGGAGATTGAGAATAAGGTCCGGGTGCAGTACGGACTTCACGAGGAGAGCGGCGCAGGACTGGAAGGAAACGGAACAGCCGTGCCTAAGGATGGCAAGAGAGTTAAGGCAGGAAGCAGAGACGACAGCAGCAAGGAGAACAAGGACGAGGCCGGAGAGGAATAAGGCGGACATACATGACAGTTACGGAAATCGTACCCGTCGATAAACGCAGGAGTAAAGTCTTTCTGGATGAAGACTTTACTCTTGTCCTTTATAGAGGGGAATTGAAAAGATTCGGAATAGAGGAAGGGGGAGAACTGACCCAGGATACCTATAGGGAGATCATGGATGATGTTCTTTTGAAACGGGCCAGGGAAAGGATCCTTTTTCTGCTGAAAGCCTCTGATAAGACGGAACAGGAATTGCGGCTTAAGCTGAAAGATGGAGGATATCCGAAGGAAGCCATTGATTATGCCATAAGCTTTGTGAAGGAGCATCGTTTTATTAATGATGAGGATTATGGCCGCAGGTATGTGGAATGTTATTCTAAGCGTAAGAGTGAGAGGCAGATCCGGTATGAGCTGCAGCGGAAAGGGCTGGATAAGGAGGTTATCGGGGAGCTGCTGGAGGACAATCCGGTGGATGAGGAGGCCCAGATACAGGCTTATATAAGAAAAAAAAGGCTTGATTTAAAAGAGATGGATGCCAGGGAACGGAGCAGGGTTATGGCGGCGCTGGGGAGAAAGGGATTTTCCTTTGAAGCTGTGAACCGGGTTTTGGGCGGGAGTTGTGAGGAATACTAGAGAATAACGGGATGGCGTGGGTCGCCATGCCATTCATAATTTGGCGGTTAGGGATGTTTTTAAAAGATGTG
>JASGGP010000112.1:0-13309 GCA_047604985.1 Lacrimispora sp. | reverse complement strand
CTATACCTCAAAAAATTCCCTGACTATTTTATCGAAATTGGCATTTACTCCATTTCAGACTGTTTTTCTTTCGCCAATTTCTCTTTCTCTAATTTCTCTTTCACCAGCTTTTCATGGTAAAAATAATTGACATGCTTAATGGAGTGATCCCGGCAGTACTCCTCTATCTCAAGGGCCAGATTATCCCAGTATTCCATATGGCCTTTCCTGTATATATCATCATAAAGTTCCGTAAATTCAGGATATGTCTTATTGATATAGGTCAAAATGGATTCTTTATAGCTGCCCCGCAAATTCAGGTTCTCAAACCAGTATTCATCGACGAAAGAGCGGCTGCATTCAATGATTTTTCGAAAGTCCGTAATCTCGGGAAATATGGGAGACATAAACAGGACTGCATATATGCCGTTTTCGTGCAGCACCTTTAAGGTATTTAACCTGTCCTCAATGCTGCTGGCGTTATCCATATCATTTTTAAACTGCTCATCCAGAGTATTGATTGATATGGAAACCGTTAAATTCCTACATTTTTTCAGCAGGTCAATATCCCTTAAAATAAGGCTGGACTTTGTAGAAATGCCCAGCTTACAGTCCACATCGGCTAATTGCTCCAATATCTTTCGGGTAACGCAGTATTTTTCCTCAAATTCATTATAACAGTCCGTAACAGAGGACAGAAATACCGACTTATTTTGAAGCTTTCTTTTGTTGACAGGCTTATCGCAATGCTTTATATCAATAAAGGTTCCCCATTCTTCCCCATGATTTGTAAAACGCTTCATAAAGCAGGCATAGCAGTATTTACAGCCATGAGGACAGCCCACATAAGGATTAATGACGTAATCGCTGACAGGCAGGTTTGACTTTGACACATAATCCTTAACTTCTATAACTTTTTCCTGTATATTCATTTTTCATGATTCCTCACATTCCGATTCACGGTAATCCGGGCCAATATGGCGGTTTGCTTTTTCCTGCTTACTTAAAAGCCGTAATCCCCTTCAATAAAGATAACCTTGATTCTATCCTTTTCAAATTGCCCCGTAATTAAAACAAAGTCATTGCAGATACGTTGTTTATGATGGCAGTCCACGCATTGATTCAGTTTGGTACAGGGGGTGCTTTTTCCCAGGCGTTTTGCATCTAAGGGAGCGGCAATCTGGCGCGCCCGCAAGACAGCCTCCTCAACGGAATTTACAATCTTATTTGTTCCGACCACAGCGATGACCTGTTTGGGTCCATATAAAATCGGAGCAACCCGGCTTCCGTTTCCGTCGATATTAAACAGGCTTCCATCTGTTGTCACGGCATTGATGCCTGTTAAAAAGGTGTCGGATTGAAAATTATGAAGATATATTTCCCGCTTTTCATCGTGGCTTAAGCCTGGCTTGTGCTTATCCAAAAACCGATAATCCCCGCACCGTACCAGATCATAGATTCCGGTCTGCTCAAGGGTTACAGAATCTCCGCAGCCCACTGTTTCACCTTTGTGAACCAGGGACCGGAAGATTTCGTGGAGCTGGGCAGCCGAATCTGCATAGTATCCGGCCATATTATTTCTATTAAGATTGTGAATTGTTTTTTGGATAATATCCTTCATGGTTTCTGCGGTGACAGCTCCTTTGTAAAGTTCTTTTTAGGCTTTAATTTATTTTTCTACGGACAGCCTTGCAGCCTTTAAAGCGTGAATCTGAGTTGTATCGAAAACAGGTAAATCCGTGTCCTTTTGCTGGATGAGCAGGCCGATTTCCGTACAACCGAGAATTACTCCCTGTGCGCCCTGTTTTGCAAGGCTGTCAATAATATGGAGAATTTTTTCTTTCGATTCCTCCGATATAATGCCTAAACATAATTCTTCATAGATAATGCTGTTTACTGTCTCAATCCCCGGCTCATCCGGAATCAGGACTGAAATCCCCGCATTTTCCAGCTTCTCCTTGTAAAAATCCTGGGTCATGGTGTATTTTGTTCCCAATAGCGCTACCCTGGCAATGTTATGGCGTTTTAATTCTTCTGCGGTTGCTTCCGCAATGTGAATAACCGGAATCCCAATCCTGCTTTGTATCTGAGGAACTACTTTGTGCATGGTATTGGTGCAGATCACGATAAAATCCGCTCCGGCTTTTTCCAGATTTTCAGCAGCTTCGGATAAAATATCCCCGCTTTTTTCCCAATCGCCATCTGCCTGGCATTTCTCAATTTCGGCAAAATCCACGCTGTACAGCAGAACCTTTGCCGAATGGAATCCGCCCAGTTCCTGTTTTACCGCTTTATTTACGATCTGATAGTAAGTTACCGTGCTTTCCCAGCTCATTCCGCCCAACAGTCCTATTGTTTTCAATTTTATTCCCTCCTATAAATATGTTTTAAGACCTTTGTATCATAATACCTTTCATATACTCTGTTTCATTATGCGTTTTATAAATTACTTTATTTTCTTCTTCCGTGCAGCCAATCAATATCTTTATTTCGGAATCACGCTTTAACAAGTCCACAATACATATGATAGCATCAGCTTTCTGCTCAAGGGCCGTACCTTTCCAGATATCAATACCTCCTCCATCCATTGATGAGGTATCTTTTAAATATCCGTAATCAACTTTGTAAAGGAATCCAGGGTAACGAGGATGTACACTTCCTTTCGGTCTGTCAATAACAATTTCCGACTCTTTCAGCAGTTTGTCTATTGCATTCCAAAACTCTTCATTCATGCCCTCATTCCCCTTTTGTAAAACTTACTCTGGAGTTGCTTCCACCTTAAACACAACCGGTCTTATTCCATCAGTACAGCAAAGAATCTGTATTCCATCCTGGCTATTCCAAGGGGTATATGTAGCTCCCGCAGAAAGAGCATTTACACCGCGGTAAATATCAATCCAAGCCCATGGACACAATCCTTTCGGCATTTCTGCTCCGCCTTCATAAAGAAATTCGTCACCAACCTCCATAAGAGGACAAGATCCAACCTCTCTTCCTTCTGTTAAGTACTGGTCAGCAAATTCCGGATAAAATTCTTTTCGTATAACAACTATTTTTACTTTCTTCATTGCTCCCCCTGTGCAGTTAACTTTTCTGCATAAAAAAACTACCAGCTTAATACTGATAGTCAGCAGTTTTCTTCACATTCGATTTCACAGCGGATTCCTGGGCGCATACATAATGATTGCAACACCAGCCAGTGCAACGAGTCCCCCTATCAAGTCAAATTTGTCCGGAAGAACTTTATCCACCTGCCATCCCCAAAGGATAGAAAGAACAATAAAAACACCTCCATATGCAGCATATACTCTGCCAAAAGGTATATTTTGAGGTTGGAATGTAGGTACAATTCCGTACAGAATCAAGACAACTGCGCCCGCGATTCCAAATAAAATGCTTTTACCTTCACGCAACCAAAGCCAAACCAAGTATCCGCCACCTATTTCAAATACTCCGGCCAGCAAAAAGTATAATATTGATTGAATAAATCTCATAAAACCTCCCTTCATCAAATTAATAATCTTCATTAATAAAGTGCCATCAAACTTACTAACCATCAATATTAAGTTTTCAATGAACAATAAGTTTAGGTAATTAAGTCCCGCAGTGCCTTGACGGCTTCCAGGCTTTCTTCCCCACGTTCAAATTTATTTTCCAAAAAACCGGAATTCACTGTGCTTTATTTTATGAGAAACAATTCATTTTCTTTTCTGTCAGAGCATACTTTCTCTAATTTTTTTGAAACCGCTTCTATGGATGCCTCATTCCCATGGCGGGCATCTTGAGGGCAGATAATGACACAACGCATACAGGAAATACATTTCTCCCCATCAGTCAGCATGGGATTTTCTTCAGGAATAGCTCCGACCGGACATTTCTCTGCACATAAGCCGCATTTTACACATTCCTGCCCTGTCTCAGGGATCATGGGGATTACATTATATTCTTTATATTGATAATTGCCCGGTATATGTAATTCTGCTTCGGAATCCGTTTCATTCAGGACCTTTTTAATTTCTTCTGAAAACGCCGTAAGCTGTTCCTCGTCCTGCAAATCCGGCCTGCCCGCTGCAACCTGATGTGCAATGGAATGTTCTGCAACAGCGGCAATTCCGGCTGCGCAAAAAAATCCAGCCGAAGTCACGGTATTTTTCAATTCCAGCAATGCGTCCTCATATGCCCGGTTTCCATAGGCGGCAACGAGAATTGCCGTGGCACCGTTGCCATTGAGTTTTTGAAGGTTTGCCGTCGCCGGAGGGGGTACACGCCCTCCGAATGTAGGTACCGCAGCTATACAGAGGTCATCCTTATTAAATCTGTATCCTGAAAAGTCCTCATCGGGCTTTGACAAATCTATGTCTATTTTTTCACAATCCCATTGGCCGCTTATAAGATCGGCAATCTTTTTCACGCCGCCTGTCGGGCTGAAGTAAATCTGAAATATTTTCATACTCAACCTATCTCCTATTGCCTGTTTTCATTTCATTCTCATAATTCTGCTATTTCATTTACAGCCTGGGCCCAGCACCTTTCGGGGATATCCGGCCACACGCAATCACCTGTTTCTTTTCTGCATAGCTCCATAGCTCTTGATAAAACATGACTGTGAGACGTATTACCTCCCCGCAGCATATTTTCCGTTATCATACTCCAGTGTGGTGCACGCTCATCAAGCTTAGCTTCGCGCATATCTCTGATTACTCTGTCAGCATCGTATTCAAGACTGATAAACTCCTCCGACCAGGTTCCATCACTCCCATGTAATATCAAAAACTGGGTTTTTCCTTTACTAAAAAGAGGCACGCCCACAGAACCGGGATTCAGGGCACATTTCCCATTATGTACAATCTTCCTTTGAATATGGGTATGGCCGCATAAAATAACCGATGTTTTTACGCGGTTCATAGCTTCCATGGTCCTGTCATCATCCGGAATCATTTTTTCATTTATCTTATTGGGGGAACCATGGCAAATAGTGACAGCTGCCATATCACTTACAGCGATTTCCCGCACCGGCTGCAGCTGTGCAAAAAAGTTCATATCTTTGGATGTGAGGGACTGATATGTATAGAGTAAGGAACCGCTGGCAGAATTTTTATCTTTCCAGCCTTTTTCACCGTCCGCTTGATATTTAAGCCAATAGTCTTCCTTATTCCCTTTAATAAAGTAACATTCGTACCTCTCATTTACATCGTACAATAGCTTCATTGTTCTTTCCGGGTATGCCAGCTCCCCGACATAATCACCTAAAAAGAAAAATGTGCTGATATTGCGTGAAAACGCATATTCAAGGCAACGTTCTAATGCGATATAATTACCGTGAATATCTGACAAGACTGCTATATCCACATTTTCCCCCTTTAAATTCCTGTTATCCACTTTGTGTCTTGCTCATACCAGGCAGGCCAAAATGCCCCGCTTATTTATGATACGGCTCCCCGCTGATAATCCGGTAGCTCCGGTAAATCTGCTCCAGCAAAACAACCCTCATAAGCTGGTGGGGAAAAGTCATCTTAGAAAAGCTCAGTTTATAATCCGCCCGCCTTAAAACAGCATCGGATAGCCCCAAGGACCCGCCGATTACAAAGACGATCTGGCTCACGCCTCCGATTCCCAGGCCATTGATTTTTTCCGACAGCTCAACCGAGTCCAGCGTTTCCCCGTCAATGGCCAAAGCAATCACATAGGCTCCGTCCTTAATTGAGGAAAGAATCCGTTCTCCTTCCTTTTCCTTGATCTGTTTCTCCACCGCTTCACCGGCGGAGTCCGGCGTCTTTTCATCGGCCACCTGTACAATATCCAGCTTGCAGTAGCGGCTCAGTCTTTTGCTGTATTCTGCAATGGCATCTGTATAAAACTTCTCCTTTATCTTCCCCACAGTTACCAGCGTAATTTTCATCAATATCTCCTCTATGTGTCCAATTCCTTTTTCATCATGGCAATTAAAAGCCTGGCCATATCCCTTGCCGGCCTTGCATGCTCTGTTTTTATCTTCCTTACCACTTTCCCGTCAGGCTTGACATTGATGTGAAAAATGATCCGCAGGAATGTTTCCACCTCGGCCCAAGCTTCCCGGCTCTCCGGGATTAAGTCCAGGCCCATCTGGAATACATGAAACATTCCCTCATAAACGGAAACCCGCCGTTTCACACCTGCTGCTTTCAGCTTATCCGCCACAGTCATGGTATCGCTTAAAAGCACCTCGTAGCTTCCCACCTGCATGAGAACAGATGGAAAGCCCTCAAATTCCCCGAATATGGGAGAAATATAAGGATCAGCCGGGTCCCCGCCGCCAATATAATCCGAATGGTAAAGCATGTTATCCGTGGAATTCCCGAACAAGGGATCAATCTCATAATTGGACCCATAGCTTTCCCCGCTGTTGGTTAAGTCCGTCCAGGCAGACATTGTGATAAAACCTCCTGGAAGGGGGATCCCGTGATCCTTAAGATAGAGCCCCAGGGCCAGACTTAAGCCGCCTCCCGCAGAATCTCCGGCTACCACAATATGCTCGGGCCGATACTTCTTTTCCTCAAGAAGCCACTGATAAGCTGCCACCGCATCCTCCACCGCAGCCGGATAAGGATTTTCCGGGGCCACCCGGTAGTCCAGGGTCAGAACATCCCCGCCGTAGCTTAGCTTGGAATACCGCACTGCAAACCTCCGGTAAATGTTCTTCATGGGACCGATGTATCCGCCGCCGTGAAGCTGTAAGATCACCCGCTCCGTCACCACTCCCGAGGGGCGTAAATATTCCATTTTCAAATGCTCCAGCTCTATGATCTCATATTCATATCCGGCCGGACAAACCCAGGCGGGCTCCACCGGATTTTTCCTCAGCTCTCCTGTACGGATGGGCTGCTTCAGCGAAGTTTCCATAACATTCTGCATCATATCCCTCACCAGATTTCCTCTTACACTCACTTTTCTTCTGCTCATCAGCAATCCCCCTCCTTCCCGGAATTTTATACATGAAACCGCCTCTTTAATTCTGTTTTTACGCTTCTGTCCCCCAGCACAATGGTGACACCCAGAATGAATACCGTTACAAGTGTTGTAATAAGGGCCAGGGTTGGCCTTGTAAGAAGACCGGCTGCCCATAGGATCATGGGAATGAAGCTGAACGCCGTAATGGCAATCTGATACATGAAATAGCTCTGCCAGTTCATCCGGTTCACCAGAATTAAAAATACCACCGACAGATCCGCAAACAGGATGGTGCTTGGAATTCCGTAATTTACGGACCAGCCATTATAGCCCGTGGAATGGTCCAGAGCAACCAGAAGCACCTGGGCCGCCACCGTCTGCCGGAATATCTTTGAGGCCAGATTGGAATGGCGCAGAAAGGAATATTTAACCGTAAGAACCCCATAGGCCATAAGGCCGATGACAATGACAGACCACAGAGAGCCCGAATAGGTGGCGTAATTAATAAATCCCAGAACAGCTCCAATAAAAAACATGGAACCGTAAAACAAGTTTACCAATTCCTTAATCCGTTTCGGGTCATAGCGGATCTGGGGATACATGCCAAGATCATCCCGCTTATGGGGAACCCCGTTGCTCTCAAGGCTCGCCGGAATCCCCTTTTCCTCCAGGAAACCGAAAAAACGGTCCTGAAGCCTTGTATCCTGAAACACAGAGGTAAAGGTTATGATCACCTCTTCACCGTAGGAACAAACCGCACATTTCATGGGCTGTCTTTGGGAAACACCGATCATCATGGAAAACCGTTCAATCTCTTTTCCGTATTCCTCTTCGATATCAATGGGCCCGATATTGGAAAGAGTCATGGTGTAGGCTTTATCATTTCTTCGGAAAACGAGATTTAAAACGCACCATTTTATAAAAAGAGGAGTGATCCGCAGATACCATTTCTTTTCACTGGAAACATTGTAGGAAATGATTTCCTCCATTTTCTCTTTTGTGATTTTTTTATCCATCTGGCTGCTCACCGCTTCCAGCATCTCTGAAAAGGTATGGTCCTCGCTGGTGGACAAAAAATCAATAAGGGTCACAGCAAAAAAGTTGGCTGTGGTCTCCGAGCCGAAAAAGGTCCTTAAGTTAATTGGAATGCTGATGCCGATGGATTCCTCCCAGGGCTTTCCTCCAAGATATTCCTGATAAATGGACCAGATCAGCGAGGCTGTCAGGAATCTGGTGATGCTGACCCCATGACTCTTACTGACTGCCTTCAGCTCCTTTAAGCCCACATAGCCATGGAGAACATTTTCCTCATCAAGGGGAAGGGCTTCTCCTGTCAAATGGTAAGCTTTCCTGGAACTGTATTTACGCTTTACGGTCTTTTTATAATGGCGGACGTAGCTGTCCTCCACATTCATGGAAACATCTGACGATATTTTCTCCGGAGCCTGATGGCCGGTCCTGGAATTCCGCTTAAGATCCAGATACCGGTAGACAAGGGCCTTTAAGAAGTTCACTGCCCCCAGGCCGTCTGTCACCGCATGGAATACTTCCAGATTGATCCGCTTATCAAAATAGGTGACCCGGAATAAAAAAAGCTGATTGCTGTGAGGGTCAATGTATTTGCAGGGATAGGTAGCCTCCCGTTCAATAACCGGCATCCTCTTGTTATTCTCAAAATAATACCAGAAAAATCCTCTTCGCAGCCTTACCGAAAATCCTTCAAATTGCGGAAGGATTTCTTCCAGCGCCCGCTGCAGAGTGCCCGGATCCACTTCTTCCTTTAAAACCGCTGAAATCCGGAAAACATTGCTTAAATTCTCACTGGCTATAACCGGAAATATTTTTGCCGTATTATCAAGCCGTCTCCATCGCTCCCCCTGGGGACTTCGTTTCATACTGACGGTGCCTCACTTCCCTTTATCCATAAAATCAAGCTGCATGTCATACCAGACGGCTCCTCCGTGTACAGACCCGGACACTCCCTTGTTCCGGTATCCGAATTTTTCATAATAAGGAATCAGCCTTTCCTTGCAGGTAAGTATCATTCCTTTTCTTCCCTGTTTCTCCGCCTCTTCCATAAAGCGCCTCATAAGAGCGGCAGCAACTCCCCTGCCCCTCCATTCCTTTACCACGTCAAGCCCGAACACGCTCTGGTAAGCGCCGTCGGAATTATGAGCGTCCGCTTTTTCAAACATTTCGTCACAGATTCTGTCCTCGTCCGTAACGCAGCCGTTAATAAAACCGATAACCGTTCCGTCGGAAAGCTCTGCCGCAAGAAAGCTTTCCGGAAAATGATTGAGCCTCTCCTCAAGGGATTTCCGGCTCGCCGCCTCTTCTGGAGGAAAGCAAAGGGACTCCACCTCTGCCACACGGTCCAGATCTTCTTTTCTAGCACCTCTGATACTGTAATCCATTCTCTTGTCTCTCCGTCTTTCATGATGTTGTGATTTAATGCTGTGATCTATTCTCCTGTCTTTCCTCTGCCAAAATCGGCTGAATTCCTCTTTTTACTTTCCCGGTATTTAAAGAAAAGGCGGATTCCCCGGTGACCCGTCGGAAATCCTCCTCTTTCTTTTCCTAGACGCGGAAATAATATCCCACGCCCCACTTGGTATGAACATATTTAGGATCGCTGGGACTTGGTTCGATCTTCTCCCGCAGCCGTCTTACATGGACGTCCACGGTACGGACGTCGCCCGTATCCATCGCCTTATTGCCCCATACGTAAGTAAGAAGCTGTTCCCTGCTGTAAACCTTACCCGGGTTGCAGGTGAGAAGCTCTAAAAGATCAAATTCCTTTGCCGTCAAATTGATCTCTTTCTCACCGATAAACACTCTTCTACTGTCCCTGTCAAGCTTTAAATCGCCTGCTTTCACCACCTGGCTGTCATCCTGACGCTCCCGCCTGCTCTTCTTCGAATTCCGTCGCATGATGGCCTTGATTCTTGCCTTTACCTCAAGGATGTTAAAGGGCTTTGTAATATAGTCGTCAGCCCCGTATTCCAGACCCAGAATCTTATCCATATCATTGCCCTTTGCCGTCAGCATGATAATGGGCATTTCAGAAAATTCCCGGATGGCCTGGCACACTTCATATCCGTCATATTTGGGAAGCATGACATCCAGAAGAACTACATCATATTCTTTCTGCTTTGCCAGATTAATTGCTTCCTCTCCATCATAGGCACAGTCCACTTCCATACCTTCCTGTTCCAGACTGAACCTCATTCCCTTTACAATAAGTTTTTCATCATCCACTACTAAAACGCTTGCCATTCTGCACCTCTGTCTTCTATCTCATACTCATACCGTTATGTCTTCTTTTATTTTTTGAAACGCTGCGTCCTTAATGCCGGATATCTTCATGATATCTTCAATTTTCTGAAATCCGCCGTGGCTTTCCCTGTACCGCAGGATATCGTCGGCCTTGGCCTCCCCGATTCCCCGCAGGGTCATCAGCTCCTCTTTCGTGGCAGTATTTAAATTCACTTTGGTTTTTTGTACCTCCGGTGAAGCCTCCCGGGACAGGGAAAGCTCTCCGCGGGCCTTTGCCGCCTCTGCCTCTTCCCTGCTAAGGACTACGATCTTCATGCCGTCCTTAATCCGCTCCGCCATATTTAAATATTCTGCCGCAGCTCTGTCTGTGAATCCTCCTGCCCTCTCGACCGCCTGGAACACCCTGCTTCCGTCCTCAAGCTCATAAACACCGGGAGAGACAACCTCTCCGCAGATATGTATATAGAAAGGCAGGGCCGTTTTCTCTCCTGCACTTCCTACCTCTCCGGTCCTGCCGGGAACTTGCTGAATACTGCCTGCTTCCTGGACTTCGGTTCCTGTAGGATCGCCGTCTTCTGACTTTCCATCACCTGCTGCCCCAGCCCCGGTAAGCATTTCCCCGGAATCAGGAGCTGACGTTTCCGCCAAAGCAATTTCCTCTGTCCATCTTTCTGCTCCTGCATCCCGGTATCTGCCAACGCTGTAGCATATTCCCGCAGCCAGAACACACAGGACAATAAGGGCGATTTTAACCTTCTGATACTTCATGATATCCCTCCTCTTACAAAAATCTTCAAAAAAGGATACCATCTTCAGCCTATGTTACTATTCTACCTAAAGAAATAGGTAAATACAAGCACTATTTCCAAATTAATTAAATATCATGATTCCGATAATGGCAACCACTGCACCGATCAGTTTTTTCCATTCGAATCCCACTCTTTCAACGCCAAACAGGCCGAACAGCTCCACGGCATAGGCCACAATAATCTGGGATACTACGATAATCAAGGCTGCTTTGGCCGGTCCTAAGGTACTCATGCTCCTTACTACCGTATAGGTAATGAAAGCTCCGATGATACCTCCCAGCAGTAAGTATTTGGGCTGTACATCAAGAAGGCCGGAAATATTCTCCCTGCCGGAAAAATACCATAGAATAAGACAGGTTAAAAATGCCGTCAGCTGCACCCAGCCCGTGGACACCCACATGCTGGTCTGCTTTGTCACTCCCGTGTTTAAAACCCCTTGAATGCTCATAAGCGCCCCTGATATTAGAGCTATAATAAAGCCTGTCATAAAAACAACCTCCGTATTTCCAATTTTCTTCTTTTACTAGGTTGTGCTTTATTTGCATTTTTATACTGAATTTACAATTGCGTAAATAATTGATATCGCTTGACAAGCCTGGGTATTTGCGCTATACTCACAGCGAAATCATAATACATTTATACGCTAGGGGAGCCTTTGGCTGAGATCGGTGGAAACCGAACCCTCACTACTTGAACCGGATAATGCCGGCGTAAGGAAGCAACAGTAGTCCCCTCCTGCGCACGCAAAGGAGGATTTTTTATGTCTTTTTTTCTGACCTACTCCGCGGAAAATGAGGAGTATCTGTTAAAGCCGGCAGGATATGTGCTGGTAATCGTTCTATTGGCTGCGGTCTTTTTCGCCCTGAACCTTCTGGGCAGATCGGCTTCCAATTCCCGGAAACTGCAAACCCGTCAGCTTGTTTACTGTGCAGGCGCAATGGCTCTGGCAATGGTAACTTCCTTTATCAAATTTGCCTCTCTTCCATTTGGAGGATCCATCACCCTGTTTTCCATGATGTTCATCTGCCTGATCGGCTATATTTACGGCTTAAAGGCAGGAATCATGACAGGCGTGGCCTACGGCATCCTGCAGTTTATCGTGGAGCCCTATATATATGCTCCGCTCCAGGTTCTGCTTGACTATCCCCTGGCATTCGGCGCTTTGGGACTTTCCGGACTGTTCGGAAATAAAAAGCATGGCCTCGTAATCGGTTATATCGTTGGCGTAGCAGGCCGCTACCTCTGCCATGTGATTTCCGGCTATGTATTCTTTGCTTCCTATGCGCCGGAAGGCACAAACCCAATGGTTTATACTCTGGTTTACAATGCGACTTATATTCTGCCGGAGCTGGTACTTACGATTATCGTTCTGTATCTCCCGCCCGTTCTTTCGGCTATCGGACAGATAAAGCGCCAGGCTGTAAACGGGTAAAGGAACGGAAAAGCTGCCTCAAAGAGGGATACTTACAGAAAGGCTGCTGCAAAAGAAGAATCCATACCGGATATTTCTTTTGCAGCAGCCTTTTCCATTTTCACTATATCATTTAGTCTATCTCGTAATTATCTGTGTTTTCTTCCGCATTAACCGCCATTTCCGGCACGCTCATCATGTTCACGCCCAGGCCTGGATTTCCGTCAAAAGCTTTTTCCCTTACAATTTCAGCCAGGCCGATTCCAGGAGCTTCCTTTACGTCATCAAACAGGGCCGCACGCTTTCTCTGGTTATAGAGGCGGAAAGCCGTTAAGAGAGCACCGAAAGCGCAGATCAGGGCGGCAATTATAAAGACGCCTTTCATACCGTAAATGAACACATCATCCCGTCCATCCACATAATCGGATACGTGATACCCGATTTTGCTGCTCATCCGGTTATAAAGAATCAGCACCGACATGGAAATACCGCTGATCATTCCCATGTTCCTTATAAGAGCATTCACACTTCCCGAAATTCCAAGCATGTTTTTAGGGGCTGTGGACATGGTAAGGGAATTATTCGGGGACTGGAACAAGCCGTTTCCAACGGACATGATCATAATGTACGCCAGCAATACACCCAGACCGGTATTCTCTGTCAAAGTGGACATGAGATACAGCCCTCCTCCCGTTAGCGTCAGCCCTAAAAAGGTCAGAAACTCTGAACCGATCTTGTCGGATAAGTGGCCGCTGACCGGAGCTACCACTGCCAGGATGACCGGGGAGGCCATGAGGATAATGCCCGTAAATGCAGGGGAATATTTTAAAGTATTCTGCAAATAAAAGGGCAGTATGATGCTGGAACCGCTTATGGCCACAAAGGATACAAAGGAACAGAAAATGCT
>JASGGP010000111.1:0-13368 GCA_047604985.1 Lacrimispora sp. | reverse complement strand
GGACAAAGGAGCAGGAAGCCGCTTTAAAAGAGGCAATTGCTCTTCTCAAGGACACAAAAGGATCTCTTATGCCCATCATGCAAAAGGCACAGGAAATCTACGGTTATCTTCCAATCGAAGTCCAGACCATGGTTTCAGACGAGACAGGCATTCCCCTCGAAAAAATCTATGGTGTCACAACCTTTTATTCCCAGTTTGCGCTTCAGCCAAAAGGCAAATACCAGGTATCCGTCTGTCTTGGAACCGCCTGCTATGTAAAGGGCTCCGGAGACATCTTCCATAAGCTTGAAGATCTTCTTGGCATTACCAACGGACAGTGTACCCCTGACGGCAAGTTTTCCTTAGACTCCTGCCGCTGCGTAGGCGCCTGCGGTCTTGCTCCTGTCATGATGGTGAACGGAGACGTTTATGGAAAGCTGAAAACAGAGGACGTTTCAGGCATCATTGCCAAATATGAATAATAGATTACGCTTATGATGACGGAGATTTCTTTAAATATTCTGGATGTGGCGGAAAATTCCACCCGGGCAGAAGCTTCCTTAGTTACCATTTCTGTTACCGTTGATACGGCTGCAGATACGCTGGCTGTTTCCATTAAGGATGACGGCTGCGGGATGACGGCAGATCAGGTGTCCCATGTGACGGACCCTTTTTTTACCACCCGCAAAACCAGGAAGATCGGCCTTGGCATTCCGTTTTTCAAATATGCGGCGGAAAGCACAGGCGGAAGCTTTTCCATCTGGTCAGAGCCGGGATTGGGAACGACGGTTACCGCTGTTTTCAAGCTCTCCCACATTGACCGTATGCCTCTCGGTGATATAAACAGCACCGTAATAACGCTGATCACCTGCCATCCGGATACAGATTTTCTCTACATTTACCGTTATAACGAAGCGTCCTTTGAGCTGGATACAAGAAGCTTCCGGGAGATTTTAGGAGACATCCCCTTTGACACAACCGAGGTGGCGGCTTATATAAAGGAATATCTAAGCGAAAACAAATTGGAAACAGATGGAGGCGCGGTTCTTTAGACCCGCCGGAATTGGAGGATAACATGAAGACTCTTGAAGAATTAAAAGCAATTCGGGAAAAGATGCAGAGTCAGGTCACCATGCGCGGAGAGGACCACACCCGCACACGGGTTTTAGTGGGCATGGCTACATGCGGCATAGCCAGCGGTGCAAGACCGGTTCTTAATACATTGTCCAACCTTGTTCAGGAAAACAACATGACAGACCGGTTTTCCATTACTCAGACCGGCTGCATCGGCTTATGCCAGTTTGAACCCATTGTTGAGATCCTGGAGCCCGGAAAAGAAAAGGTTACATATATCCGGATGACCGCGGAAAAGGCGGAAGAGGTTTACAAGGAGCACTTACTTGGCGGTCATATCGTTCAAAATTACACGTTAGCTTCTGCTGACATTAAATAAGGAGGAAACAGGATGTATCGTTCACATGTATTAGTCTGCGGCGGCACAGGATGTACTTCTTCCGGATGCCAGCAGATTATGGTTAAATTAAGAGATGAGTTAGAAAATCAGGGTCTGGATAAGGAAGTATCCGTTGTACAGACCGGCTGTCACGGCCTTTGCGCATTAGGCCCCATCATGATCGTCTATCCCGACGCTGCCTTTTACGCCATGGTCAAGGAAGAGGACATTCCGGAGATCGTTGCCGAGCACTTATTAAAGGGCCGTCCGGTGGAAAGACTTCTGTATGATGAGACTGTCACACCGGCAGGAATCAAAGCCTTAAGCGATACCGATTTCTACAAGAAGCAGCACAGAATTGCTCTGCGCAACTGCGGCGTCATCAACCCGGAGGACATCGAGGAATACATCGGCACCGGCGGATATCAGGCCCTGGGCAAGGTCCTTACAGAGATGACTCCCGACGATGTAATCCAGACGCTTTTGGACAGCGGACTGAGAGGCCGGGGAGGCGCAGGCTTCCCAACCGGACTGAAGTGGAAGCTGGCAAAGCAGAATGACGCGGACCAGAAGTATGTCTGCTGTAATGCGGACGAGGGCGACCCCGGCGCATTCATGGACCGTTCCGTTTTAGAGGGAGATCCTCATGCACTGTTAGAGGCTATGGCCATTGCAGGCTATGCCATCGGCGCTTCCCAGGGCTATATCTACGTCCGTGCGGAAGACCCCATCGCTGTACAGCGTTTAAAAATCGCTATTGCACAGGCAAAGGAAATGGAGCTTTTAGGCGATGACATCTTCGGCAGCGGATTTTCCTTTAATATTGACCTTCGTTTAGGCGCAGGCGCATTCGTATGCGGCGAAGAAACTGCCCTTATGGTTTCCATCGAAGGAAACCGCGGCGAGCCAAGACCACGTCCTCCTTCCCTGCACAGAAGGGTCTTTTCGGCAAACCAACCATCTTAAACAATGTTGAAACTTATGCAAATATTCCTCAGATCATCATGAACGGCGCCGACTGGTTCGCTTCCATGGGCACTGAGAAATCAAAGGGAACAAAGGTATTCGCTCTTGGCGGCAAGATCAACAACACAGGACTTGTTGAGGTTCCCATGGGCACTACATTACGGGAAATCATCGAGGAAATCGGCGGCGGCATTCCTAACGGTAAAAAGTTCAAGGCTGCCCAGACCGGCGGACCTTCCGGCGGATGTATCCCTACAGAACATTACGATATTCCCATCGATTACGATAACCTGCTGGCTATCGGCTCCATGATGGGCTCCGGCGGTCTGATCGTCATGGATGAGACCGACTGTATGGTAGACATTGCAAAATTCTTCCTGGAGTTTACTGTGGAAGAATCCTGCGGCAAATGCACCCCCTGCCGCATCGGTACAAAGCGCATGCTGGAAATCCTGGAAAAGATCACCAATGGCCAGGCAACCCAGGAGGATGTGGACCGTTTAGAGGAGCTGTGCTACTATGTAAAGGCAAACTCAGCCTGCGGCCTGGGACAGACAGCGCCGAACCCGGTTCTGTCCACCTTAAAGTATTTCCGCAACGAATACGATGCCCACATTAATGATAAAACATGTCCCGCAGGCGTATGCAAGGCTCTGCTCTCCTATTATATTGATGCGGATAAATGTAAAGGCTGTACGCTTTGCGCCAGAAACTGCCCGGTCAACGCCATCTCAGGTTCTGTGAAGAACCCACATATCATTGATCCGGATAAATGTATCAAGTGCGGAGTATGTATGGAAAAATGTAAGTTTGACGCTGTCTACAAGAAATAACAGAGGGAGAATGTAACATGGAGAATATCACAATAAAAATCAACGGCATGGACGTAAGCGCTCCAGCTGGCTCCACCATTTTAGAAGCCGCCAGACTTGCCCATGTTGAGATACCGACCTTATGCTTTTTAAAGGATATCAATGAAATTGCCGCCTGCCGCATCTGTACCGTTGAGATAAACGGCGGCAGACTGGCTCCGGCCTGCGTCTACCCCATTAATCCAGGCCTTGAAGTGGTGACCGGCAGCCCTAAGCTTCGGGATTACAGAAAGAAAACCCTTCAGTTGATTTTGTCCAACCACAACCGTTCCTGCTTATCCTGCGTGCGCAGCGGAGACTGCGAACTGCAGAATTTATGCAAGGAGCTGGGCGTTGATGCGGAGGATTACTATGACGGCGACAAGACTGTTTCAGAGCTTGACGAAAGCGCCGTCCATATGGTCCGCGACAACAGCAAGTGCATCCTGTGCCGCCGCTGTTCCGCTATCTGCGAAAAGGTTCAGGGCATCGGCGTTATCGGCCCCAACGAGCGCGGCTTTGCCACCTTTATCGGCTCCGCCTTTGATATGGGACTTGGAGAAACCAGCTGCGTATCCTGCGGCCAGTGTATTACAGTCTGCCCCACCGGCGCCCTTTATGAGAAGAGCAACATCGACGATATTGCAGAAGCTATTGCAGATCCGTCAAAGCATGTAATCGTCCAGACCGCTCCTGCCGTCCGTGCAGGTCTTGGCGAGGAATTCGGTTATGAGATCGGAACCAACGTGGAGGGCAAGATGGTTTCCTCCCTCAGACGGCTTGGCTTTGACAAGGTCTTTGATACCAATTTCGGCGCTGACTTGACGATTTTGGAAGAGGCTCACGAGTTTATCGACCGCGTGCAAAACGGCGGCGTGCTTCCTATGATTACCTCCTGTTCTCCGGGATGGATCAAATACTGCGAGCACTATTTCCCGGATATGACAGAGAATTTATCTTCCTGCAAATCCCCGCAGCAGATGTTCGGCGCCATTGCCAAATCCTATTATGCGGAGAAAATGGGCATAAAGCCGGAGGATATCGTATCCGTCAGCGTTATGCCATGTACTGCTAAAAAGTTCGAAATCGGAAGAGCCGATGAAGCTGCCAACGGCGTTCCGGATGTGGACTACACCATGACCACCAGAGAACTGGCTCAGATGGTCCGTCGGGCAGGCATCCGGTTCACAGAGCTTCCGGAAGAAGATTTTGACACCCCGCTGGGACTTGGAACAGGAGCAGCCGTAATCTTCGGCGCCACCGGCGGAGTTATGGAAGCTGCCTTGAGAACAGCTGTGGAAACCCTGACCGGTGAAGAGCTTGAAAAACCTGATTTCCTTGATGTCCGGGGAACAGAGGGCATTAAGGAAGCCACCTACCACGTGGCCGGCATGGATGTGAACATAGCCGTTGCTTCCGGCCTCGGAAACGCAAGAGAGCTTCTCAACCGCGTCAAATCAGGAGAAGCAAATTACCACTTCATCGAGATCATGGGATGTCCGGGCGGCTGTGTAAACGGCGGCGGACAGCCGCAGCAGCCGGGTTATGTCCGCAATACAAAGGATATCCGGGCGCTCCGCGCAAAGGTCCTTTACGATGAGGATGAGGCAAAAACAATCCGTAAGTCTCATGAGAATCCTGCAATCAAGGAACTGTATGAAACCTACCTTGGCGAGCCTGGCAGCCACAAGGCACACCATCTGCTTCATACGACTTATGTGAAGAGAAAAGTAAACGAAATTTAAATTTTCAAAGCTCCCTTTGTTTTCGGACAGAGGGAGCTTATTTATTTTCCAGAGAAAGGAAAATAAATAAGCGGTTTTGTGCATGATTCATAGGAAAATCTCCATACTAAGACTGGAGGTGATGACATGAGCCCAAAGGAATTAAATTATATTGAAGACGCTCTCGGTCATGAACAATTTTTAAAAACACAGTGCCAGGACGCGGTGCAGAACTTACAGGACCCCGAATTAAAGTCATGCGCACAGCAGCTTTTACAGAAACACCAGCAGATCTTTGACAGCTTCTATAACTTAGTGTAAGGAGGAATCATATATGGATGACAAGACCATTATGGAAAATCTGCTCCATACCGCCAAAGGGGTGTGCGATTTATATATGCACGGAACCATTGAATCCCCTACCATGAATGTACACCAGGCCTTTGACAGCGCCTTAAATAACAGTCTGTGCATGCAGGATGATATTTATAAGAAAATGTCCGCAAAGGGATGGTACACCACGGATCAGGCAGAACAGCAGAAAATCAGCAAGGTAAAGAACCAGTTTGCCGGGATGTAAGCTTATGAAAGAATGAAACAGGTACAGGGCCATCTGTAATGAGATTCCCGTGCCGGAAATAAAAGGCTATGAAAGCATAAAGCCAGCTTTCATAGCCTTTTATTTTTAATACTTCTCTTTAAGGATTCCTATATCAATGCCTGTGCATAGCCACTTCTGTAAGTCCCTGGCTCTCCAGATTTTCATGGACCCCTCTCTTATCTGCCTGGCCGATCAATAAGTCACGGGCCCTTTTCGCCTGATTCTCATTCATAGACCGTCCCGGGCCGCCCACACAGCCGCCCGTACAGACCATTCCTTCCACGAAGTCTGCAGGAAGCTTTCCAGCCTTAAGAAGCATCAGCGCCTTCTTACATTCTGCGGCGCCGTTGCACTTCATCACTTCAATATCCGTATTTTCTCCTGTTTCCTTTAAGCACTCCAGAACGGCAGCCGTCACTCCGCCGCCGTTTCCAAAGCGTTTTCCGAATATGGAGCCCGCCTGATAGACGTTTTCCTCCGGCTCTAAGGATACTCCCCTTGCGGCCATAAGGGCCTCGGCCTCTATTAAAGTCAGAGCATAATCCGCATTGTCCTTAATATTCAAATCCAGGCTCTCGCTCTTTTTGGCAACACAGGGCCCGATAAACACGGTGACGGTTCCCGGGTCCTTCTCCTTTATCATTCTGGACACGGCACACATGGGGGAAACCGTGGAGGACATCTGATCCAAAAGCATGGGGTAATGCTGCTTGATCATATTCACAAAAGCCGGACAGCAGGAGGTGGTCATCTTCTTTCCTTCCTGGTAGGCCTGGGCCCACTCCTCTGCCTCGGCAGCTGCCGTTAGATCTCCGCCTAAGGCCACCTCTACCATGTCGGCAAACCCGGCCTTCATTAAGGCAGTCCGCCAGCTTGCCATGGTGATGTCCGGGCCGTACTGGCCTTCCGTTGCCGGAGCTACCATGGCTACCACCCGTTTTCCGGCCTTGATCAGGTGAATGACGTCGGCCATAAATGATTTTGCTCCGATGGCCCCAAAGGGGCAGCCGTTGATACAGGCTCCGCACTGGATACATTTGCTTTCATCAATGACCACGATATCATTTTCATCCATGGTTATGGCATCTACCGGGCAGCTTTTCTTGCAGGGGCGCGTTAAGTCCGCAATGGCATTATAGGGACAGGCCTGGGAACATTTTCCGCATTCCTTGCATTTTTCGGGGTTTATATAAGCCCGGTCGTGGCCCATGCTGATGGCGTCAAAGTGACAGGATTCCTGGCAGGCCTTTCCCATGCACAGCTGACAGTTATCCGTTACCACATAACGGGCAATGGGACAGCCTTCGCAGGCAGAGCTGATGACCTGAACCACGTTTCTTGTATCTTTGCCACTGCTGGGACATAATCCTTCCGCAAGTCTGACCCTCTCGCGGATGATTTCTCTTTCTCTGTATATACAGCAGCGAAACTGGGCCTTGGGGCCGACAATGATATGGTAGGGAATTTCCCCTCTTTTTTCATCCATTTCTCCAGCCCAGGTCAGTTTTGCCACTTCCCATAATACCTGATGGGTTATGCGAAGCAATGTTGCGTCATTTGATGCCATAATTTTCCTCCTTGAAGCATCCACAATTGTGTTCCTATTCAGCCATGCAGAAATATTTACGGGATTTGAGTATGGTGAGCTCGCTCACCAGTCTCAAATCCTGTATATATTTCTATAGGGCGGAACGCCCGCATGAATAATTTGGCGGGCCTTATCCGCCAAATTATGAATGGTATGGCCAAAATAACACGAATGTGCCGTGTAGATATTCTTATAAAATTAATAATAAGTTACCGTAACCGCTTTCCCCATTTCCTCCACCGTATGCTTTAACTGCTCCACCAGATTCTGACGGATCCCCAGATCAAAGGGAAGACCGGGATTCTGGTATGCACTGTTAATTGCCTTTCCTACATACAGATTCAGTTCCGTACACTCCTCAATAATTGCTTTTGCTACCATGGATGCACCATTGGGCTTATCCAGCTCTAAAAAAAACTCCTCCGTAACCGATTCATTCTGAAGATACTGCTTTAAAAGCTTAATCACCCGGTTTAAGGTCAGGACCCCCTCCGTGACCAGATCAATACCATCAATATAGGCAATGGGCGGCAGTTCAGGATCTTCGTAATCCAGGGAAACGGAAAGCTGCTTTCTACTGATCCTGGAAACGATATTGGCGCTGGTGCCTCCGCATACGATCCTCTTTACAGAGTCTCCTCCCTGAAAGAAATCCTCTACCATTGCGCTGTCATCCTCCTGACTTCTGGGAGGGCCGGTCATTAGGTGAACCTGTTTTCTGTCGGTAATACGCATGACCGCCACCGTGGTGTCATCCCCGGGCCGGTACTGGTAAAGCTCATCACAGGCCCGGCTTAAGACAGAGGCCAGCCGTCCGGCCGATATTGTAAGGGCATACTGCTTTACCGCATATGCTGCAATGTCCTCCCAGAGCCAGCCGAAGTTTAAAAGGCGTCCCACCCCCGCGTGAATGGTTCCGTCGCTTAAAAGAATGAGGGCATCCCCCTTTTTTACCTGAAAACGGTATTCATTGATGGTCTTATCCCGGATGATCCTGGTATTCTGCGGTATGGAGACCAGGCGTCCGTCCCGGATGAAAATGCAGCCCGGATTATCAAATTCCACCAGATAGGCCTCTCCGTTATTAAAGACCTGAAGAATGCTGAAGGTGGAATAGGCCACCTGACGGACCTGGCACACGGGAAGGGTTTCCACAATGGTTTCCACACACTCTTCCAGAGAAGCCCCGTTTAAAAACATGGTTCCCAGGATCTTTGAGGTCATGGTGGCCAGAATGTTGGCCTTTACCCCGCTTCCCATGCCGTCTGCAAGAATCATAATGTTGGAATCATCCGTATGAAGGATCTCCACCTTGTCGCCGCACAGGATTTCACTGACCTTATTTAAGCTTTTGTATGCAGCGTCAACCGTAACTCCCATTACCGAACCTCACTTTCACTTCCTTCGTCGAGCAGGATCTTGCACAGCTTTGACAGAGTGGTCTTTGTCTCCGCCGTCGTCTCTCCCAGAAGACCTGCGATTTCCTGGGCAACCATCATCTGCTTATGAATGACCTCCTGGGCCAGATTAATGGTTTCCAGCTTTTTCTCATATTCCTGCCTGGCTTTCTCCTCTTCCCTTGTAACATCAATGAAAGTAGCTAAAACCACGTCCTCCTTTTCGATATATACAATATTCTGGAGAGTGGAAAAACGGTATTCCGCATAAGTCACCTTTTTTCCGTGAATATTCTGATGGGAATTGTATACCCATTGAAAATCAGAAGGATCTATAAATTCATATAAGTACATGTTCAAGGCTTCCTGCCTTGTCTTTCCGAAATATCTCTCTCCCACCGCAGAATACTCCAGGACTTTCATGTCCTTATCCACGATCAGAACAATATTGGGAGAGGTTTCCATAACCAGATTGGATAGGGATTCCGCCTTTTCATTCATAAACGGAATGCACATGTTAAGCTCCGCCTTTTTCTGGAAGACCGCAACGGCCTTTTCCCGGCAGGTGGAATAGCCGCAGGCGCCGCAGTTTAACTCATCCTCGGGCTTGGTCTTTCCGGTCATCTTTAAGATCTGCTGGATTTGGGACTCCGTCGGCATGGGATCTTTGGGCGACCGGTTAAAAAACCGTTTTCCAAAAGGAATCTCTTCCATGACGGAAGCTAATTCCTCTTCCTGCACCGGCACTCTTTCAATGGCTTCCTGCATGTCAAGCTTCACCTTGAATCTGGATACGCTTTCATCGTCAACCGTGGGCCCCTTAATGCAGCCGCCGGAGCACATGTTCATCTCAATGAAGCAGCCCTTGATCCCTCCCCGCATAATGCTTTCACAAAGGTCGATACAGTTGCGGGAGCCGTGGACGTAGAACTTCCGGTATCCGTCCGTCGCCTTTTCCGTTGCCAGAACCGATCTCACGATCCCGTTCGTCACGGGATAAAGGCGGTTGACCCTTGGATCTATATTGGCAAAGGGAATGTCCTCGCAGTCCTCAATGGTGATTTCCTCTTCCGCCAGCCATCTGGAAATGTCATTGAAATTGAGAACCGCATCCACGCAGCCGTCGTGACGGATATCTCCCGATTCTTTCTTCTTGGCAATGCAGGGGCCGAGAAAAACCACCTTCGTCTCAGGCCCCAGCTCCTTTTTTAATATTTTTCCGTGGGCAATCATAGGAGAAACCACAGGTGCCATGAAAGGAATCAGCTGGGGATAATAGATCTCAATTAAGTCGTTGACACTGGGGCAGCAGGTGGTGATGATGTTTTCCATCTCCCCTGCTTCCAGAAGCTTAGAGTACTCCGCCGTCACCACTGCCGCCCCTTCCGATGTCTCCCTGACATCGCAAAAGCCCAGCTTTTGAAGCGCCCCGTTTACCTGGCCTACGGTTTTATATTTCAGCAGGCCCATATAGGAGGGAGCCAGGGAAATGACCGTGGGAATCCCGTCCCGGATATAGCCCTTTACCAGTTCCAAATCGCTTATAAGAGTTTTGGCTGACTGGGGGCATACCTGCATACATTTTCCGCACAAAATACACTTATCAGGCATGATTTCCGCCCGCTCGTCTTTGATCATGACCGCCTTGACTTCACAGTTACGGATACATTTGTAACAGTGCTTGCATTTGGTCGCCTTGAAATCTATGATCCCCATGATCACAGCCTCCCCATGATTTCTTTATCAAAAAACTCCTTTGTATCTTCCGGCTTTAAAGAATACAGCTGGCCCTCCACAGTCACGCAGACGCCGTTGACGCAGTTTCCGCTGCAGAAGGAACCGTTTAAATCCACTTTGTCCTCCACATGCTCTTCTTTTACAAGGGACTGCAGTTGGGTGATGATTTCTCTGGAGCCTTTTAAATGGCATGCGCTTCCGATACATATTGTTACTCTCATGAATATTCTTCCTCCAAACTTATACCTGTTTTGACTACCCTTTTTCTCATTATCGCACACCGTTATATTCTTATCAATAAAAATTTATCTATTAGCTGTACTTTTTGAGGTACAGGAAATCATTACCTCCACAATCTCCTGCTTCTCTGTATCAATCAGTCCATACGTATTTAAACGAAGCTTAGGAATCACCGGCAGGCTGGCAAATGCAAGAGTCATAAAGGGGTCAATGCTTTCCCCGATTCCCAGCTCTCTGGTCCGGGCTTTCAGCTCTTCCAGCCTTTCATCCACCCAGTGGGCCGGTTCCTCGCTCATAAGACCGGCAATGGGAAGAGGCAGTTCTCCCAGAACCTTGCCGTCAGCCACAACCGCCAGGCCTCCCCGGTTCTTTCTTACGGTGTTGCCTGCCAGAGCCATATCGCTGTCATTTGTCCCAGCTATGATGAGATTATGGGAATCATGGGCAATGCTGGTAGCCACAGCTCCCCGCTTTAAGCCGTAGCCTCCCAAAAATCCAAGGCCCATGTGGCCTGTATCGTGGTGGCGCTCCAGCACCGCCATTTTTACAATATCCTCCTCCACACAGACGCCTGGGGCAAAGCCTTCCTTCTCCGTCCAGGTTACTTCCCGGGATTCTGTAATCAGCTCTCCAGGCGTTAAGCACAGCACACGGATGGTATCGCTCTTTTTCTCCAGGGCAAGATCCTGAGGCTCTATCTCTTTTAAATGGAAAGAATCCCCTACCCGCACAGGAGTTTCCACGCTCCGGTTTTCCGCCGCCAGGATTCCCTCTTTCATCACGCCGTCTTCTGCAACCAGCTTTCCGTTTTTATAGACCTGTTTCACGCAAAAATCCTTTAAATCTGAAACAACCAAAAGATTGGCCCTGTATCCCGGAGCAACGGCGCCTACCTCCCGCAGCCCGAAATACTCTGCTCCGTGAAAGGAGCCCATTATAACCGCATGGATCGGATCTGCTCCCAGGCTTATTGCCTTTCTTATAATATAGTCCAAATGTCCCAGCCGGATTAAATCCCCTGGGTGCTTATCATCGGTTACCAGCATGCAGCGGTGGTAATAGGGCTCCTGAAACAAAGGCAGCAGGGCCTCTAAGTTCCTGGCTGCCGTTCCTTCCCTTATCATAACCCACTGGCCCCGCCGGATCTTTTCAATGGCTTCCCCTGCCTCGGAGCATTCATGGTCGGACTTAACCCCTGCAGTCACATAGGCATTTAATTCCCTGCCGGAAAGCCCCGGGCCGTGGCCGTCGATCAAAAGCCCTCTCTCCCTGGCTGCCTCTGTCTTTTCAAGGATTTCTTTCTGGGCTCTGACGGTTCCGTAGGAGTTCATCAGCTCCGCAAGCCCAAGCACTCTCTCTTCCTCATAGAGAGGGGCCAGCTTTTCTGCGGTCAGGACAGCCCCTGACTCGTCAAGCCCTGTGGCCGGGACGCAGGAGGGCAGCATGAAATACACATCAAGAGTGAGCCCTTTCGTCCTTTCCATCATAAAACGGATTCCTTCCACCCCGGCCACATTGGCGATCTCATGAGGGTCCGTAACCACTGCCTGGGTCCCATGAGGTATCACAGCCTTCTCAAACTCGCCGGGGGCCACCATGGAGCTCTCCAGATGAATGTGGCCGTCAATGAGCCCAGGACAGACCACCATTCCCTTTAAATCAATTTCCGTCACTCCCTCATAATCCCCGACCCCCACAATATAGCCATCCTCAATGGCAATGTCTCCCTCTTCCAGCTCTGCTGTAAAAACATTGACCACCTTGGCGTGCTTCAGCACCAGGGACGCTTTTTTCTCCCCTGACGCTGCCATAATCCGTTCACTTACCATCCGATCCATAAGAAATATCCCCCTGCTATTTTCCCGCAATTTTTGTAATGGAAGCTGTAATCAGCCTTTTAAACAAGGGCGCAACCCTGTCCGCAGTTTCCTGCACTTCTGCATGGCTTAATGGCTGCTCCGTAATGCCGCAGGCCATATTGGTGATACAGGAGATTCCGCACACCTTCATGCCCATATGGTTGGCTGCAAGGGCCTCACAGGCCGTGCTCATGCCCACCGCATCAGCTCCCAGAATCCGGCACATACGCACCTCTGCCGGCGATTCATAGGCCGGGCCTGAAAGCTGCATATAAACTCCGTCTTTCAGCGGAATATTCTCCTCAGCCGCGGCCTCCCGGATGATCTGCTGCAGCTCTTTCCGGTAAACATCGCTCATATCCGGGAATCTGGGTCCCAGTTCATCCAAGTTGGTTCCTATAAGAGGAGAGGGAATAAAGCTCGCAATGTGATCCGTCAACATCATGAAATCTCCTGCTGCAAATTCCTTATTGACGCCGCCTGCCGCATTGGTGAGAAACAGGACCTTGGCTCCCATAAGCCCCATAAGCCTGGTGGGAAGCACCACATCCGTCATGGGATATCCTTCATAATAATGAACACGTCCCTGCATGATGACCACCGGAACCTTGTTTACATAACCAAAAATAAACCTCCCCTTATGTCCGGCTACCGTGGATACCGGAAACCCCTGGATGTCTTTATAGTCAATGACAGCCGACACCTCAATTTCCTCCGCATACTCCCCAAGCCCGGACCCCAGAATCAACGCCACCTCAGGGACAAAGTCCGTCTTCTCCCTTACGCTTTTTAAGCAGCCTTGCAGCTTTTCAAATACTTCATTCATATACCATTTCTCCTTTCATTTTTATGCCCATGGTCTTTGGGCAAAGCCTGTCCCGCTTACCTGGCATATAGGTACACCCACGCTTTTTGCCAGGGCCTCCCCCGCTTTACCGGGCACATAGATATGCCCTCAGGGTACTTCACATTC
>JASGGP010000110.1:0-13421 GCA_047604985.1 Lacrimispora sp. | reverse complement strand
CTACGACAACTGGTGCTTTTTGGAAAGGCACAAGGTATTTCGGGAGAGAATGGAAGCGGAGGGGCGGAATGTACTGGAGGTATATACCCCTCAGGACCGCATGGTTCTAGAATACAGTGAGTGGATCGAACAGGAATGTACCAGGTTTATTGAATTTGCCGATGGAATTTTTGCCGACGATATTGCAGCCATCAGCTGTCTGAAGGTAGCCAGGGAATATCACATTGATGTGCCGGGAAAGCTTAAGATCGTGGGTTATGACGGAATACCCTTTACCAGAATGACTCATCCCACCATTACAACGGTATGCCAGAACCTTCCGGAAATTGCGAAGCGGTGTGTAAATACCATTATGCAGGAAATTGAAGGCACCAAGCATATAGAACTGGATCAGATTGTGAAGGTAGATTTACAGGAAGGCGGAACTGCTTAAACAGATTGGGAAAATTAGAAAAGATACCGATATCTTTTCGGTAATGCGGTATACTGTTTTTATATATGGTATGGAAACCGTTTCATGAAGAAGTCAGGTGATTTCTTCGTGAAACGGCTTTTATTTTGCCTTAAGGGGGCTGCCTGGAAGGAAAAAGGGAGGGTGCCGGGCTCAAAATGAGAAACAGATGTAGAACAAATATGGAACAGACCGTAGAATGGAGTGTGGAACAAGATATAAAACAAGACATAAAACAGGATATAAAGAGGATATAAAGAAGATAAAAAAAGGATACAGAGCAGAACCCGGAGCAATGAAAAGATAAAGAATAAGCTGAAATATGCAAAGACGTCACTTTTATCTGTATAAATGCACAAATATACAGGCGTTAAATTAGCACTAATACATAAAAATATTTTTGTTTTACAGGTATATTGACATCTTGTACAAATTAAACTATAGTACAAAGTGTGGAACGGGTTTCACATAAAAAATATCACAAAAATAATCCTGTATGGGAGATGTGTGCAGACTGCTTAGGGGAAAAGAAACCGCCATCCATTCATAGTTCCGTAAAAGGGAAGGAGGAGAAATTAAGTATGAGTAAAAGTCTTAAAGAAACAAAAGTCATGTTGAAAAGCAAAAGGGATTTTAAAGGGAACTTAAAAAGAGCACTGGCCGGCTGGCAGCTGTATGTACTTTTAATACCGGCTTTAATCTGGCTGGCGGTGTTCGCTTATTATCCTATGTATGGGTTGATTATTGCCTTTAAGGATTTTAAGCCGAGAGTGGGAATCATCGACAGCCCTTGGGCGACACCCCTGTTTAAACATTTCCAGACATTTTTCAGTACCAGCATTGCAATGACCGCAATAAAGAATACGGTTATTATCAGCCTGGAAAGTCTGGTCATTGCATTCCCGATACCCATCGTCTTTGCACTTTTGCTGAACCAGATTACCAGAAATGGACCGAGAAAGGCAATTCAGACAATCTCTTATGCGCCTTACTTTATGTCCAACGTGGTTGTGGTAAGTATTATCACCGTTCTGTTTTCGGCAAATGGTCTGGTCAACAACTTAATCAGAGGCGCAGGAGGGCATGAAATCCTGTTCACCAGTTCCGCCGAATGGTTCCGCACCTTGTTCATCGGGTCAAACATCTGGCAGACCATGGGATTTAACGCCATCATATTCATTGCGGCGCTGATCGGAATCAGCCCTGACTACTATGAGGCGGCAATTATTGACGGGGCATCCAGATTCCAGAGGATACTGTACATAGACATTCCCTTGATTCTGCCGACGATCATTTTAATGTTTATTCTGACCGTAGGAAACATTATGAACGTGGGCTACGAGAAAGCATTTCTGATGCAGAACGGTACCAATACGGTGGTGAGCGAACTGATTTCCACCTACGTGTACAAGGTCGGTTTGAAAAGCGCGCAGTACAGTTTTGCTACTGCCGTGGGATTGTTTAATGCCCTGGTAAATTTCGCTATTCTGTTGGCTGCGAACTTCATTTCCAAGAAAACCAGTGATATCAGTATCTTTTAAAGGTGAGGAGGAAAAGGATGAAGACAAAAAAGAATAAGGTAAAGCTATCGGCAGGCGACAGAATATTTGTAACAATCAATGTGGTTGTGATGCTGGTCGTGTGCATCGCTATTGTATATCCGCTTTATTACGTGGTTTTAGCTTCCTTTACCGATCCGGTAATTGTAAATTCCGGGAAGCTGCTCTTATTTCCCGAATCCCTGTATATGGACGGCTATAAGAAAACCTTAAGCTATGCGCCGATCTGGAGTGGGTATTGGAACACCATTAAGTACACGGCAGTGGGTACCGTAATATCCCTGATATGTACCATTCCCGCCGGATATGCCCTTTCCAGAAAGGATCTGGCAGGCAACCGGGTGCTGATGTTCCTGTTTACATTTACCATGTTTTTCAGCGGCGGTATCATTCCCCTGTATTTAACCATTTCCCAGCTGCATATTTACAATACCATCTGGGCCATGGTACTTCCGGTGGCTGTGTCAGCCTACAACTTAATTGTATGCCGCTCTTTCTTTGAAAGCGGAATTCCCATGGAGCTTTTGGAGGCGGCCAAGCTGGATGGCTGCAGCGATTTCGGGTTCTTTTTCAAGATTGCCCTTCCTCTTTCCAAGACCATCGTTGCGGTTATCACCCTGTTTTATGCAACCGCCATGTGGAACCAGTTCTTTAATGCGCTGATGTTCCTGGGAGACGAGGCTAAGATGCCCTTGCAGGTCATATTGAGGAATCTGGTGCTGATGAATCAGGCCGGAAACGTAGGAGCTTCTGCGGCGGAGCTGGTGGCAAAGCAAAAGCTTGCAGAGCAGTTAAAGTATTGTATCGTTGTTGTTTCCGCTTTCCCGCTGCTGGTTGCGTACCCATTCCTGCAGAAGTATTTTGCAAAGGGCGTTACCATTGGTGCGGTAAAGGGATAATAAATATTATTTTTTAAGGAGGAATCAATATGAAAAGAAAAGTGTTGGCAGGTTTTCTTTCTATGGCAATGGCAGCATCCCTGCTTTCCGGCTGCGGCGGCTCCAAGAGCGCCAATCAGGCAGTTGATGCGGAAAAAGCGGCTGTAGAACTGACGGCAGAGGAACAGGAAGCAGTAGACGCGGGGCTTATCCAACTGGATGGCTCTCTTCCCATCATTAAGGACACCGTGAAGTTTGAGGAAAAGTACGGAAAAATCAAGGTATTGAATGTAGGTGATGCCCAGCGTGTAACAAAGCCTGAAGATATTGAGATGGTAAAGAAATGGGCGGAAGATACGGGCGTATCCTTTGAGTGGACAACCATCCCTCCGGAAAATGCAGGAGAAAAGATCAACTTAATGCTGACCGCCGGCAATGAGCTTCCCGATGTGTTCTGGAATTTTGAAGGCTCCCAGTCCGGTATTACGGTTGCCCAGTATGCGGATCAGAACATTTTCCTGCCAACGGAAACCATTGTAAAGGATTACATGCCCAACTTAAAGAAAATCCTGGACGAGAATCCGTCTTATATGATGGAGGTACAGAGCCCTGACGGACATATGTACGGCTTCCCGTGGATTGAGCAGATGAAGGGCCTTATCCTGACACCAGGACCTTTCCTGATTAACAAGACCTGGCTGGACAAGGTGGGCAAAGATGTTCCGACGACAGTGGATGAATGGGTTGACTGCCTGAAAGCATTCCGCGACGGCGGTGACTTAAACGGAAACGGCAAGGCTGACGAGATCCCAATGGCATGCTGGTTCGGCCAGCATAACCAGGACGGTTTCGGTTCCTATAACCTATTCTACCGGTTTACCGGAGCTTTCGGAAATGCAGATTCCTATTGCGGCGGCAATCCCTATGCGGACCATTTAAGAATTATTGACGGCAAGGTAACCTTTACTGCAATGGATGAATCCATTAAGAAGACAGCGGAATTCTTTAACATGCTTTACAAGGAAGGTCTTTTATGGAACGGTTCCTTTGAAAATGCGGAAAGCGCTGCATTTAAAAGCTCTCTGATTAAGGAAGACGTGGCGAGAATCGGTTCCTTCGGCGTCTGGGCGGATCAGGAAATCGTAAACTTAGATGTTCATGATGAATATGTTCCTCTTCCCAGATTAGAGGGAGAAGCAGGAAAGATCGGCTTTGCGCTGAACCAGTCGGAAATGCAGGATTCTTCCATCGGTGCTATTACTACAGACTGTAAGTTCCCTCACCTGATGGCAAGATTCTATGATTATATTTATGGTAATCCGGATATTTCCATCCAGACAAACTGGGGCGCAATGGGATACAATTATGTGAAGAATGACCAGGGCATCATGGAGACACCTTTGGATGACCAGGGCCACATCATTACCCAGGAGCCATGGACAGATTTTGGACAGCAGCGTGCCAATACAACCATTACCCGTACCCCAATGGCAGTACTCAACGGTTATTATGACACGGTTGTAAAATACACCTTTGACGCTGTAAAGCTCTATGAGTATCAGGTAGTCAACGGCAAGGAAGAGATTATGAAAGAATATGAAACCATTCCGAAAGTAATGATGACAACAGACGAGATAGCAAGACTTGCACAGGTTCAGCCCACAGTTTCAAATATCGTAGACCGTTACATAGCAAAATGGATTACAGAAGGCGTGGATGATGCCGGCTGGGAAAGCTATAAGAGCGAGCTGGAATCCGCCGGAGTAAAAGATATCGTCGATATTTACCAGGGTGCTGTAGACAGAGCAAAGAATGCTGTAAAATAATAAAAAATAACAGGGCTGCCACACAGAACAGAGGCTGTACGGCAGCCTCTGCTATATTGCCAGGAGGACAAACTATGAGTACAAAGGGTGTACGTGATTTCAGGCCGAAAATACATTTTACGCCGCCAAAAAACTGGAGCAATGATCCCAACGGAATGATTTATCTGGATGGGTTCTGGCATCTTTACTACCAGCATTATCCGGAAAAGCCTTTCTGGGGGCCCATGTGTTGGGGGCATGCAGTCAGCAGGGATCTGCTGCGCTGGGAGCATCAGCCCATTGCCCTGCAGCCGGATGAGCTGGGATATATCTTTTCCGGAAGCATGGCTTATGATAAAGAAAATACATCGGGCTTTGGAAGGGATGGAAAAGCTCCCATGGTAGCCATGTACACCAGCCACCGGCCGGAAGACGGACATGAATGCCAGAGCATTGCTTACAGCGTGGACGGAGGCCTCCACTTTGAAAAATATTACGGCAATCCTGTCATTGAGAATCCCGGCCTGACGGATTTCAGAGATCCCAAGGTCTTCTGGAACGGGAAACGCAATTGCTGGAGCGCGATTCTGGCAGCCAAAGACTGTGCTTATATTTACGCATCCCAGGATTTGAAAAAATGGGAAAAGACAGGAGAGTTCGGCAGAAATGAGAATCTGGTGGAGAGCACCTGGGAATGCACGGATTTGTTTCCTCTCCAGACGGAAGACGGGGAAAAGTGGGTCCTGCTGGTCAGCATGATGGCATGTCCGGGGAAAAGCTGCGCGGGTATCCAGTATTTTATCGGAGAATTTGACGGGGACACCTTCCGTGCAGAAAAACAGGAAAAAGAGCCTCTCTGGCTGGATTTCGGATTTGACAATTATGCCGGAGTCACTTTCCATAATTACAGTAAACCGCTCTACTTAGGCTGGGGCGTCAGTCCGGAATATGCCAACCAGGTGCCGACCGGAGAATTTGCAGGACTGATGACTGTAGCCAGAGAGCTTTCCCTGATAAAAACGGAATGGGGTTACCGGCTGGCGGCAAAGCCCTTTGGCCTTGACCGGTTCCGGGCCGGGGCCTATGCTGTTGCAGACGGAGATCCCCTGACCAGTGAATGTTTTGGCTTGAAAGTCCAGGGGCAATCCGGTAAAATAACATTTACCAATGGAAAGAATCAGGAGCTGGTCCTTGAGATTGAGGAAGACAGCATCCGGATTGACAGGTCCATGGCAGGGTCCTGTGATTTCTCGGAGAAGTATTGTGATGAGCTTCATTCCGTGGCAAAGGCAAAGCGGCTTTTGAGCGGGGATGGTGAGATGGAGGTATTGTTTGACGTCTCTTATCTGGAGGTATTCGGGGATAAGGGGCTGGAAACGGCATCCATGACAGTGTATCCGGATGTGCCTTATGAGAAAATCTCCATACAGGGGAATTTAGCCGCTTGGATTTACCAGATTCAGCAGTGACAGGAAAATAAAATGGAAAGAAGGGAAAGCTATGAGCACAAAGGGAATAAGGGACTTTCGGCCCAGGATTCATTTTACACCAACCGATAACTGGATGAACGATCCTAACGGCATGGTTTACATAAATGGAACCTATCATTTCTGCTACCAGAAATACCCCTGTGATACGGTATGGGGTCCCATGCACTGGGGCCATGCGGTGACTAAGGATTTGCTCCACTGGGAGCATCTTCCTATGGCGCTTTATCCGGATGAGCTGGGTTATATATTTTCAGGCAGCAGCGTTTATGACAAGTATAACACCTCCGGCTACGGAACCAAGGAGAATCCTCCGGTCATTGCCGTTTATACCAGCCATGACAATGAAACAGGGCTGGAGCAGCAGAGCATTGCTTACAGCGTGGACGGGGGAAAGCACTTTGAGAAATCCTATTTGAACCCTGTCATTGAAAATCCCGGCATTCCTGATTTCAGAGATCCCAAGGTATTCTGGAATCCGGTTCACCGCTGCTGGGGGCTGGTGCTGGCAGCTCAGGACCGGGTTTATTTCTACGGCTCCCAGGATTTAAAAAGATGGGAAAAGACAGGGGAATTCGGCCCGGAAGGAAACCATGCCAACGGAGTATGGGAATGTCCTGATTTATTCCCGGTAAAATATGAGAATAAGGTATTCTGGATTTTGGTGGTGAGCATGACCAAGACGGATGAGGAACGGTCCAGAATCCAGTATTTTATCGGAGATTTTGACGGGGAGAGGTTTATCTGCACCCATCCTTCCCATGAGCCGGTCTGGCTGGATGAGGGCTTTGACAATTATGCAGGCGTTACGTTCCAGAATTATGATTCCCCCCTGTTTATGGGATGGGCCATGAACTGGGCCTATGCCTCCAAGGTTCCCACCAATGAATTCTGCGGGCAGGCGACTCTGGCAAGAAGCTTATCTCTTTGTGAAACAAAGGAGGGCTACCGGCTGGCAGGACATGTGGAAGGCCTTGATAAGTTCCGGCATATGGCATATCCTGTCCGCAGCGGCGCCCATTTAATGACGGAGACCTTTGGCTTAAAGATCAAAGGAGAGGGAGATGGGAAAATCCGGCTGTTAAACAGCGAAGGGCAGAGGCTGGAGATTGAGGTGACAGAGGATACTATAACGGTGAACCGGACCATTGCCGGATACCGGGAGTTTGACGAACTGTTCATGACGCCGGAATATTCCATGGTTTCCGCAAAACGCCGGAAAGAGGGGAGCTGGGACCTTGAAGTGATTTTTGATGTATCGGTTCTGGAGGTATTTGCGGAAGAAGGACTTAATATGGTCACCATGGTTGTATATCCTGATACCCCTTATGATACAATCAAATGGAAGGGCAGCCTTCAAGTGTCTTTGTTTGAAATCAACTGATAAGAGGATCTTATTTTATTAAAATTTGGCAGGGGGAGACAGGTACTTTTCTGGTGTTCTCTCATAACATAAGGCAAATTGTTTTATTGAAAGGCAGTAATCCTATGACTCCTTGCCCTGAAGGAATGTTTCCCCATACCATCCGATCCGGCGATACCCTATGGCTGCTTTCTCAGCGTTATTCTACGACGATCAGCGCGATTATGGCTGCAAACCCAGGCTTAAGACCAAATAACTTAACCGTAGGGAAGACCATCTGCATTCCGACCGGAAGAGTACCCCGTCCTCCGGTTCCCCGTCCCCCGTCCCCGCCTTCCGGTGGACCGCCAGGAGGCCGTTGCCCCGTAGGCCTTCGTACCTATACGATTCAGCGCAATGACACCTTGTGGCTCCTTGCCCAGCGCTATTGCACTACGGTGGATACCATTAGGGCTATAAATCCCGGAATGGATCCCAATAATCTGGCTGTGGGTCAGATGATCTGGATACCGGCCGGATACAGTCTTCAAAATCTGCCGTCCTGGTTCCGCTCTCAGGAAGTCGACTCAGACGATGAGTTTGACAGCGGGCAGATCCCATCTTGCCCGGAAGCCTACTCCTATACCATTGAAGCCGGAGATACGCTGTGGCTGCTTTCCCGGCGCTTCCAGACCACGGTGGAAGAAATCATGGCCATGAATCCGGGCATAAATCCTGCCGGTCTGTTTGTGGGGCAGGTAATCTGCATTCCCAGAAGACAAAGTAATGTTTCTCAGCCCCCTATGCCAATGCCGTAACCGGCGCCTGTCCGGAAGCTGGTTCCTTTGGGACTGGAAATAGCCATGGAGCTTCTTTTTAACGGAAACGCCATGGCTATTTCCCGGATTCGGAGAATGGAAAGGCTCTATACATATTGCATAAAAAAATAATTAAATATTGCCTATTTTTACAAATAGACTTCTGCCCCTTTCCGTGATATACTCCAAATTAGAAAATAGATATGTAGTTTGTGACTGGTCATGCAGGCAAGATCTACAAGGTTGTTATCATTTGATATTTCTTAAATGATGGCCCTGGTAGCTTGTCTTTTTTTGTTTCATTTTGGAAAAGCATATGAAAATTGAAAAAGTACTGAACAATAACATGGTTTCAGCCTATAATGCCGAGGGGAAAGAGGTTATTCTGAAAGGAAAATCCCTGGGCTTTGGAAAGAAAAAGGGCGATGAGGTGGACCGGAAGCTGGTGGAGAGGGTATTCATCCAGAATGATAAAAGGGACGCCCGCCATTTTGAAGAGTATTTTGCAAAGCTTCCCCAGGAATATTGGGAGATCAGCGAACAGACCGTGGATTACGCCAAAAGCGAGTTCGGGATGCGGCTGGATTCCCGGATCATTCTTCCCATATGCGACCACATTGCCGGTGCGGTGGACCGCTACCGGAACGGAATTATTCTCCACAACGCCATGCTTTGGGATGGGAAGCGTTTTTATCCCAATGAATTTAAAATCGGCCAGTATGCCCTGGATTTAATCAGGAAACGGCTTCATATTTCCATGGAAGAGGATGAAGCCATGTTTCTGGCTTTCCACTTTGTTTACGGACAGCTAAACCGGCAGGAAACCGATGACTTGGAGCTCATAACCGGGATCATTAAGGATATTGTTGGCATTGTGGAATCTGCCTATCAGGTAAAGCTGAACACGGAATCCTGGGATTACAGGCGTTTCGTGACCCATATCCGTTTTTTCGCCCAGCGGATGCTGCAGCACAAGCAGTATGAGGTGGCTGATGAGGAGTGGTATCAGCTGTTAAAGGATAAATACCGAAGATCCTATAACTGCATTGTTAAAATAGCGGATTATATACACGACCGGTACTATTATGAAATAGACCGGGAGGAGATGATGTATCTCATGATACACATTGAGAAAGTCACCAGAGAACTGGTATAAAACAGAGACTGGGATTGTTACCGGACGGATTTGCGGTCCGGGCAGGACCCTGCATAAGAGCGGGCTGTAAGGAGCTATTCACCTTCCGGCTGCTTTTGGCAGGGTCCTTTTCTTTTGAATGGCGGGGTGCTTCAAAGAATGGAAATACCCTTTCAGATAGATAATGAAAATAAACCTTAGATAAGGGGGAAAAAATTATGGCATTTGATTATGCAAAGACCGCTCAGGCCCTGCTTGAAAAGGTCGGCGGTGAAGGAAATGTGGCTGGGCTCAGCCACTGCATGACACGTCTCCGTTTTGTGTTAAAGAACGGCACCATTCCAAAGGACGGGGAGGTGGAACGGATTCCGGGAGTCATCCGGGTGGTCCGCCAGGGCGGACAGTATCAAGTTGTTATCGGAAATGAGGTTTCAAGCGTCTACAAGGAGCTGGTAAAGCTGGGGAGCTTTGAAGAGGCGTCAGGAGTCAAGGGGGACGGCCCCAAGGAGAACTTATTTTCCCGCCTGGCCGGCTTTGTAGCCGGCTGTATGACGCCTCTTCTCCCGGCCATGTTAGGCTGTGGTATGATAAAGGTGGTCATGACCCTTCTTACCACCTTTGGGCTGATTAACACGGCTGGAAGCACCTATGTGATCTTAAATGCGGCAGGTGATTCATTCTTTTATTTCATGCCCATTTTACTTGCCATGACAACGGCAAAACGCCTTGGCTCCAGCATATACTTAGCAATGATCGTGGCGGCTTTCCTCATCCATCCCAATATTACAGCGCTTCTGGGCCAGGGAAATACCACCTATTTCGGGCTTCCGGTTACATCGGCAGTGTATTCCTCTTCCGTGCTTCCGGTGCTTCTCATGGTGCCTCTCATGGGCTATATTGAACGGTTTGCTGACAGGATCTGCCCCAATGTTGTAAAGGTCTTTTTAAAGCCCCTTATTGTTATTTTTATTTCCGTACCCATTGCCCTTGTGGTAATAGGCCCTCTTGGAAGCATTATTGGAAATTATCTGGCTGCCGGCATTAATTTCCTGTATAACAGAGCCGGATGGCTTACCATTATGCTCTTATCTGCAGCCATGCCTTTCATCGTTATGACGGGTATGCACTATGCCCTTGTTCCGCTGATGACCATCGGTCTGACCAGCTTTGGCTTTGATGCTATCCTGATTATTACCATGTTCTGCTCCAACTTAGCCCAGGGCGGCGCTTCTCTGGCTGTTGCGGTCAAGTCAAAGGATGAGAATGTGAAGTCCACCGCCTCTGCGGCAGGCATTTCAGCCATTGTTGCAGGCGTTACGGAGCCGGCCATGTACGGTGTCACCTTAAAGTATAAGACTCCTATGATTGCCGCTGTCATTGCCGCCGGTGTATCGGGATTTTATGCCGGAATCACCCATTTAGTGGCCTATTCCTTCGGCGGTTCTCCCTCCAGTCTATCCCTGATCCAGATGATCGGCGGAGGAAGCTTTGCCAACCTGGTAAACGGCATTATTGCCCTTGCGGTTACATTGATCGTTTCCTTTATCCTGACCCTGATCCTTTATAAGCCGGAGGCTGTGTCCGGAGAGGCAATGCCCGGGTCCGACGCTTCCCCGGAGGAGAAAAAGCCTTTGGTGGAAACCATTGAGCTGGCAAGTCCCCTTTCAGGAGCCGTGATTTCTCTTGCAGACGTGGAGGATGCGGTATTTGCAGGCGGAGTGCTGGGAGAAGGGGTAGCCATTATTCCGGAGGAGGGAAAGGTATTTGCTCCGGCGGATGGGACCGTCACCGCTTTGACGGATACAAAGCATGCTATAGGCCTTACCACAGATACGGGAGCGGAGGTCTTGATCCATGTGGGGCTCGATACGGTAAGCTTAAAGGGTGAGGGCTTTACGCTTCACTGTCAGGCGGGAGAAAAGGTGAAAAAGGGAAGTCTTTTGCTGGAATTTGATATGGAGAAAATAAAGGAACAGGGCTTGTCCTTAACGACTCCTGTCCTGGTATCCAATATGACCAATTTTGTCAGCTTAAAAGCCAGCGATAAAAAGCAGGTAAAGGCCGGCGAGAATCTGCTGACCATTGTCTGATTATAAAAATATAAAGAAAGAAGAGGTGCGGTATGTCTGTATTTGCTGAGAACTTTTTATGGGGCGGCGCAGTGGCGGCCAACCAGTGCGAAGGCGCCTGGAATGAGGCGGGGAAAGGGATCTCTGATTCTGACGTATGTACGGGAGGCTCCCATACGAAATCCAAACGGATTACAAGGACCATAGAGCCGGATACTTATTATCCCAGCCATGAAGCCATTGATTTTTACCATCATTATAAGGAAGATATCGCCCTGTTTGCGGAAATGGGCTTTAAGGTATTCCGTTTTTCCATCGCATGGACCAGGATCTTCCCCACAGGCATGGAGGAAGAACCCAATGAGGCGGGCCTGGAATTTTATGACCGTGTGATTGACGAATGCTTAAGTCACAACATGGAGCCCCTGGTCACCATTTCCCATTATGAAATGCCCTTTGCTCTGACGGAAAAATACAACGGCTGGGCGTCCAGGGAATGTATCGGCTTCTTTGTAAAATATGCCGAAGTGCTCTTTAAGCGGTATAAGGGAAAAGTAAAATACTGGCTGACCTTTAATGAAATAAACGCCGGGACCATGCTCATGGGCGGCTTCCTTTCCCTGGGGATTTTAAATGAGGGAACCACGGACTTCACCAACCAGAATGACATTCCCCAGCTCCGTTTCCAGGGACTGCACCACCAGTTTGTGGCGAGCGCCCTGGCGGTCAAGGCGGGACATGAGATAGATCCGGAATGCAGGATCGGCTGCATGATCTGCCACGTTACCACTTATCCCCTGACCTGCAATCCGGATGATATTTTAGAGGCCCAGAAGAGGAACCAGATCTTGAACCAGTTCTGCGGCGACGTACAGGTGAGAGGGGAGTATCCCAGCTTTATGAACCGCTATTTCCGGGAAAACGGAATCACTGTTGCCATGGAGCCGGGGGATTTAGATATCATCAAAGAGGGCTGTGTGGATTATTACACCTTCAGCTACTACATGTCCAACTGCGCCACCGCTTCCCCGGAAGAGGCAAAGTCCTCCGGCAATTTAATGGGTGGGGCAAAGAACCCCTATCTGGAGTCCAGCGACTGGGGCTGGCAGATTGATCCAAAGGGACTTCGCTATACCTTAAACGAGCTTTACGGGCGGTACCGGATTCCGCTGATGGTGGTGGAAAACGGTCTGGGCGCTTACGATAAAAAGGAAGAGGACGGAACCATCAACGATGATTACCGCATTGATTACTTGAGAAAGCACATCAGGGAGATGAGGGAGGCCGTGGAGGACGGCGTGGACTTAATGGGCTACACTCCCTGGGGCTGCATTGACTTAGTCAGCGCGTCCACAGGGGAAATGGCAAAGCGCTACGGCTGTATCTATGTGGAAAAGTACGACGACGGCACGGGAGATTTGTCCAGAAAGAAAAAGAAATCCTTTGACTGGTATAAGAAAGTGATTGAAACCAACGGGGAAGACTTGGATTAAAAAAGGAAGAGGGACCGGAAAACTCTGTATGACAGAAGCTTTCCGGCCCCCTTTTTTTGTGCTACTATGTATTAAGTATATTTTTTTACGAATGCAGATGAAGGGACAGAAATTATTCTCTTATATTTCCGGTCCGGATTTTGTATAATCATACTTATAGACGTGCAGCGCAGGGGGTATGGGAAATGGTGAAGATTTTTCTTGCAGAGGATGAAAAAATAGTCCGTGAGGGCATTAAGAATGGAATCCCATGGGAAAAATACGGGTTTGAGTTTGCAGGCGAGGCCTCCGACGGGGAGCTGGCTTATCCGCTGATTTTAAAGTCAAGGCCGGATATTCTGCTGACCGACATCCGGATGCCCTTTATGGATGGACTGGAACTGG
>JASGGP010000109.1:0-13459 GCA_047604985.1 Lacrimispora sp. | reverse complement strand
GTAAAGCCTGCCATCCTGGTTTGTTAAATTTTTCTCAATGAATGATTGAGCCCTTTTCGCAGCTTCAAGAATCCGGTCATCTCCCAGAATCCGGCTGGCCTTTGCAATGGCCGCGATCATAAGCCCGTTCCAGGAGGTCAGGATCTTATCATCCGTGTGAAGTGCCATACGCTTCAGCCGGTAGTCGTAAAGCGTTTGGCTCAGGCTGTCTATTTTTTCATTTTCCTTTTCATATTCCTTATTTTCAATCAGATTGGGAATATTCTTTCCTTCAAAATTGCCTTTTTCCGATATTCCAAACCATTGACAAAAGCCCTGGGCATTTTCTTCTCCCAGCACGCGGCTGATTTCTTCTTTCTCAAAAGTATAGAATTTTCCTTCCACCCCTTCGCTGTCCGCGTCCTGGCCGCAGTAAAAACCGCCGTTTTCATCGGTGAGAACATTTAAAACATAGCCAATGATTCCCCTGGAAACACGGGCATACAGCTCCTCCCCTGTCATGCGGAAAGCTTCCGCATAAGCATAGAGCAGAAGCGCGTTGTCATAAAGCATTTTCTCAAAATGAGGGACCAGCCATTTTTCATCGGTGGAGTAACGGGAAAATCCGCCGCCGATGTGGTCGTATATACCGCCCCGGTACATTTGTTTAAGGGTTTTCTCTGCTGCCGAAAGGGCGGCTTTATCTCTCTCGAGACCATAATGCCTTAAAAGAAAGATCAGATTGTGAGCCATGGGAAATTTAGGAGCTCTGCCAAATCCGCCCCACCTTTCGTCAAAGGATTTAAGAAGCATGTCCTTGGCCTCGTAAAGCAGTTCCTTTGCGGGCTCTCCTTTCTGATCTGCCCCGGCCTGTGCCTGCCTGTTTAAAAAGCCGGTTATCTCCTCCCCGGCCTCCAGCACCTTATCCTTTTCCGTCTTCCATAGCTTCTGAATGGAAGCCAGAACCTCCATAAGCCCCTGAGACCCCCATCTGGAAAACTTGGGAGATAGGTCGCGGCAAAAAACGGTTTCTGTTTGGGTCATAGGATCGTAAGGCAATCCGCCGGAGCCGGCAGGCTGCAGACGGACATGAGACGGAATCATATCAGGCCGCTTCCTGTCACCTAATGGCAACATAATTCTCTGAGAACCTGGCCACCCTTCGTCCTCAAGGATTCGTGGGCCATGACATGGCACCAGTGGCAGGGGATCGCCGATGACAAAAACCGGCTATCCTCCATCCTGGCCTTTGAAAATGCCTCCTGGCCCCAGGGATACCATTTTACCGGATTATAGGCATGCTGCAGCAAATAAGGCGATTTCTCTTCTGACAGCCGATTCGGCGTTTTTTCTGATGCGGTCATATTTTCCTCCATTCCGTGAATGAAACATTTTTCATTTTTCCTTAGTATATCCCTAAAACTTAAAACAATAACCATTTTCCGGGCGGCCTCCCTTATTTGGGAAAGGACACCTCTTTCATTAAAAATATCAAAGCCAGAATGTTGGGAAGAGCCATGAGGCCGTTCCAGATATCGGAAAATTCCCATACTGTCTCAAGCTTAGCCAGACAGCCTAAAAATACTGCCCCCAGATAAAGAAAGGTATACACCTTTCCTCTTAAAACCCGCTGTAAAAAATACAGGGTTTTCCGTTTTTTCAAGCTTTCCGCCAGATAAACAGCCGCCTGACGCCCCAGATAATACCAGGCAATGATGGTCGCAAAAGCAAAGACCAGCATGGCTCCCGACACCACATATTCTCCCAGGCCGCCTAAGCGTTTGGAAAAGCAGTAAGCGTAGGCTGCCCGTCATACCCAGGCGCCGTGGCATTTCCGTCTGTCATGCACAGAATCACAAAGGCAGTCATGGTACAAGAATCGTATCAAAAAACATCAAACATGGCCCACATCCCCTGCTGGTGCGGCGTCGTATCCTCGGCAGCTCCGTGAAGCACCGCCATGCTTCCAAGTCCGGCCTCATTGGAAAAAACGCCGGATATGCCGTATGCAGGCTCTTGTGATTCCGTAACCGGCTGCTCCAGGCAAGCATACAAATAGGGATCAGCCGCTCGGAGACAAAAGCGATCCTTCCGATTCCTCCCAGAATCACCAGAAATACGATTCCCGTCAGCAAAATTCCCACAGGAACCGAAGGGATGCGGAAGCTGTATTCCAGGGTTTCCGCAATGGAATTGGACTGAACCATGCTCCCCATGCCAAGAGAAACCATGATGCAGAGGAAGCTGTACACCATTCCCAGCCGCGGAAGCTTAAGTCCCCGCTCTAAATAGACCATAGGACCGCAGATCCATGCTCCGTCTTTGTTCCGGTAGCGGTAACGGATACCCAGCATGGTCTCCGCATAGCCTGTCATCATGCCGATGGCAGCGGATACCCACATCCAGAATATGGCTCCCGGGCCGCCTGCTGTCAGCGCGGTGGCAACGCCTACAATATTTCCGGTGCCGATGGTGGCCGCCAGAGCCGTGCAGGCCGTCTGGAATTTTGTGACCGTATTATTGTCTTCCTCATCCTCTTCCCTGATGCTTCCAATGGTCTGGTTCCACCAGTAGGGCAGTTTCCGTATCTGAAAGAAACCCGACTTTATGGTATATACAATTCCGATTCCAAGAAAGAGGACCAGCAGCCATGGCCCCCACACCAGTTCATGTATGCGATGTATCATAAGATCAGCTCCCAAAGGCTCTCCTTAACACTTATTCCCTATGGCTGGTTCCTATGAAAATTTCCAATGATTTTTATACAAAATAAAATATCCTATGGTATAATCTAAATAAATGAATCTGCTTTAAAAAAATATGCGAGGTGAACAGTATGCCCGGTTTTACCACCCACTACCTTTTAGGAGTCAGGGTTTTCAATGATATGTCAAACAATCCCTTAAAACGGATTATTTCCAAATACCGTTGGCTTTACCAGCTGGGCCTTCAGGGTCCTGATATGTTCTTCTATAATATACCCATTCTCCGCCACCGGGATTACCGGAACGTGGGGTCCTATATGCACGAAAACCATGTACACGATTTTTTTGTTTCCTGCTTAAATCATCTGTCCCAGATTGAGTCCAGACAGCAGCGGGAGCAGGCCATTTCCTATCTAGCGGCTATTTCTGCTACATCGGGAACTGCATGTCCACCCTTACGTATACGGCAGAATGGAATACGATGTGGATGCCGGCAATTATTCCCACGGCCTCATGCCATGCTGGAAAATGATATTGACGCGTTGCTTCTTATGAAATATAAAAAGAAAAAGCCATCCCAGTTCAATCAGGCCGCCACCATCTGCTTAAACGTGGAGACCAGTTTATCTCCAGGTTTTTATCGGAGTGCATCAACGAAGCCTATTATCCCTTAAATTACAGGAACAATTTCCGGGTGACTCCGAAAATGGTTTCCCGTTCTATCCTGGCAATACGGTTGGGCTGCCGCACCCTTGCAGACCCCAGAGGACGCAAAAAGAACAGCATTGAATTTTTTGAGTCCCTTTTCCGGCGCAATCCCCTGGCATCCCAGAAGCTGGTAACGGACATCCCTCCCGATCAGGTGATTACCTTTAATTTAAACCATGAAGCCTGGTGCAACCCCTGGAACCGCCGCCTGGCATCCCAGGCATCCTTTCCCGAGCTTTTTCACCAGTCCATGGCAAAATGCAATGATGTGTTCTTCCTGCTGAATGAAGAACTGACCTCGTCCGTTCCTTTAAAAAGCCTGGACCACAACAAGCTTTTAAAGGAGCTCGGAAATTATTCCTACCATAGCGGGCTGGCCTTGGATACGGAATAGGGCAGGCACCTGGCAACCATAAGGGCTGCTGCAAAAGGCATTTTCTAGAAGATAGCACGGGAATCAAGCCGATTGCGGTTATATTATGTACTGTGTCATTCCTTACAGTCCCCTTTTCAGCGCTTATTTTTAGCTTTACTGGGCTGTTTTTGCAGCTTCTGTCTCTACTGCTTCTTCCGTATCCTCGGTGTCGTCCACTGCCTCGGATTCATCCTCCTGATCCTCTGCCGTAGTTTCCATGATTACAGCGCCTTCCTTTGGAACGATCTTTTCATCGGAGCCCTTGGGGATGTCCATATCCACAAGCCAATACTGCTTTTCTTTCATGGTATAGTCCGGCATTACGATCAGATGCACATCATACTCCTTAAAAAATCCGCCGTAGGAGGTATCACTTGACTTTTCAAAGGAAAAGTCCTGCATGGCAGCCTCATCATTTATTGCCCTCATTGCCGCATTGGCAAATTCTACCGCTTCCTCAGGAGTGGTTCCCGCTTTCACCAGCAGGTTTACATCCATGTGTTTGTTTCAGGATCCAGGCTGCAGTTGATGCTTAATGCCATGGGATAGTCTTCGCTGTCAGTGATTCTCATCCAGGTCGTTTCCGATTCGGCTCCAGTCCAGAGCATTCCATCCTGTGTTTCAAAAACCGGCTCCGCAGGCGCTCCGGTCGCAAGGATGTGGCTTTGCGTACATCCGGTCAGTAAAAATGCTGAAACTGCACATATTAAAAATGCTTTTTTCTTCATCATAATATCCTCCTCGTATTAAACCTCTTACATTATATCGGATATAAAGGATTTTTTGTAGTGGTTTCAGTAAAAAGTCAGAAATTCTTCACAAATGCGTCAGATTTTTTACTGGTATGAATGCCTTGTTTTTCCTTTGCTTCCAGTCTAAGCGAATGAGAGTTATTAATCTGAGCCTCAAGTTCACCTCACAGATGAATTATATTTTATCTTCCCTGTAAGCCGGCATTCTCAGTCTTACTTTTTTTCTGCATTTATTTAAAAATCTCCTCATTTAATCTTGCGTATTCCGAATTTCCATGATATGATGTTCAATATTAATTTTAATAAACTATTTTTGAACAAACTCAGGAGGTCGCATTACATGGATAACAAGGAAAAAACATCTTTACTAAAAAGGCTGGACTGGGTGACTACGGTGATTCCTTTCGTAAGCATCGTCGCCCTATGCCTCATATTTATGATAAAACCCAACCAGTCCGGAGCAGCTCTGGCTTTCATCCGGTCATTTTTAGGAGATGAACTGGGAAGCTACTATCTGATCATCGGGCTTTTCACATTCCTGTGCACCATGTATCTGGCTTTTTCAAAATACGGAACCATCAAGCTGGGAAACTTAGAAAAGCCCCAATACTCAAACTTCAAATGGGGAACCATGATGTTTACGGCCGGGCTGGCTGCGGATATCCTGTTCTATTCTCTCTGCGAATGGCTCCTTTATGCCGGAGAGCCCCATATCTCGGATATGGGGACCATGCAGGACTGGGCGTCCACCTATCCCCTGTTTCATTGGGGCCCCATACCCTGGAGCTTTTACCTGGTGCTGGCCGTGGCCTTCGGCTTTATGCTCCACGTAAAAAAGCAGACAAAACAAAAATATTCGGAGGCCTGCAGGCCCCTGCTTGGAAAGCATGTGGATGGCCTGGGCGGAAAGCTGATTGATTTAATTGCAGTATTTGCCCTGCTGGCCGGTACTGCCACTACATTTTCCCTGGCAACCCCTCTTCTTTCCATGGCGATCAGCAAGGTGACAGGGCTGCCGGATTCCCGGATGCTGACCATTGCGATTCTCATTATTATCTGCGTCACTTACACCATCACCGTTTATTTTGGCATGGGCGCTGTGGCAAAGCTGGCAGCTTCCTGTACATACCTGTTTTTCGGGCTGCTTCTCTATGTGCTGATCGGCGGCGGGCAGGCCAGATACACCATTGAAACGGGCATTACGGCAATAGGAAATCTGACGCAGAATTTCATCACCATGTCCACTTGGACCGACTCCCTGCGGACGTCTTCTTTCCCCCAGAACTGGACCATCTTTTACTGGGCCTACTGGATGGTGTGGTGTGTGGCTACACCTTTCTTTATCGGAACCATCAGCAAGGGACGCACCATTAAGCAGACCATTCTGGGAGGATATATTTTCGGCATTTCCGGGACCTTTACTTCTTTCATTATTTTGGGAAATTACAGCCTGGCCCTGCAGACAAAGGGAATACTGGATGTTATGGGCATTTACCAGACAACGGGGGACCTTTACCAGACAATCATGGCAATCCTCACCACCCTGCCCTTTGCAAAATTCGGACTGCTTCTTTTAGCGGTGGCTATGATCGCTTTTTACGCCACCTCCTTTGACGCCCTGGCCCTGGTTGCGGCCTCCTATTCCTATAAGGAGCTTCCCGACGATGAGGAACCTGATAAGCATGTAAAGCTCTTCTGGGCTATTTTGCTGATGCTCCTCCCCATCGCCCTGATCTTTGCAAAGAATTCCATGACAAACTTACAGACCGTATCCATCATCGCAGCCTTTCCCATTGGGTTCATTATATTGCTCATTATCTTTAGCTTTTTTAAGGATGCAAAGGAATATTTAAAACAGAATAAAGATTAAATTCACAAAAAACATCACTCTGAGCCGGATATAAATATATCCGGCTCAGAGTGTAGACAAAGTCAATTTTAAAAGAACAGCGTTGAATAATATGTTTATAAATATTCAATACTGCTTTTTCCATGTACCTATGACACAATTAAATAAATTCGAATTTAACGTTTTAGCGAATATTGAAAACTTAATATTGATAGTTTAGTAGTGATTGGTGTATCCTTATTTTAGAAAATCAGAATTTGTTTGGCAGCCAGTTCAGTGTTTAGGAGGAGAAAAGGGATATGGAAATTGGAGCTATCGTTTGGGGAGTAAAAAACATTAAGAGGGCGGTAGAATTTTGGAGTAGCGCATTAGATTACCAGTTAAAGTATCCGATGTCAGATGATTGGGCAATTTTAATTCCCAAAAACGGCAATGGTGTACAGATGTCTTTAAGCCTGGTTACTTCGGATAAGGCAAAAAGACATCATATAGATTTGTTTACATACAACCAAAAGGAAGAGGTAGAAAGATTGATTGTTCTTGGTGCAACAAGAGCCAACTGGCATTATCCTCCTGATGCAGATTATGTTGTGCTACATGACCCAGATGGCAATCCGTTTTGTGTTGTACAGCGATAAATTCCAATTTAATAGTGAAACAATTAGCCACCAGATATCACATCATTATCTGGTGGCTTGTATTTTTATACGAAAATTATATAAAAAAGTTATGAAATATAGTTTGTCTACAGTCTGAGCGGGAACCTTAAAAAGTTCCCGCTATTTTTTCTAAACAATTTCTCCACTCTCTATTTTTCGTCGCCTCACGGACACGACGCAGGCGATAATAGTAATTGGCTTTTGTGATACCATGCTCATGGCACCAGGCAGCTACATATATGTCTTTCGGGCGAATCTGGCAGGCCTGGATACCGGCAACCCATTGCTGAATGCGGTACTCTTCAGCAATCATACTAGTTGTTGAGTTCATTGGATTCCTCCTGACCAGTACAAAAAGTTCAGGAATAAACTTTTAATAATTGAGTCCATTATCTCAAAATGATCAGGAAGAATATAAGCCATATTATTAAAGTAAGAATCAGTAACAGCAGTTATATGATTTTCTCTTCCATTAACTGTATGGACAGTTCCGATCAATGCTGCCTGTAACAGAATACTTTGAACAATCAGGGAACTTAATTATCATCTAAATGCATGTAGTAAGTTAATCTTTTAATTACGTCATCATAGCTAAATTCTAGTTTAACTTTTCCTGGATACCTCACTTCATATAGCGTAACATCAAAAGTATTTTTTTCTCCTTTAATTGGAATTACATTATTTCCTAAAACTCTGTCTCTTTCAGTTAAATATTGTGATTCAGGCAGTTTCATAGAAAATTGTATTTGAACATTAGTATTTACGATATTACTGTACTTTTTATAATGATATTCTAAATCACTCGCATTTTCTGGAATATTTGCAGGGAAGAACTTATTATAAATAGTTTCATATTTTAATATACTTTTATCTACTTTTAAATACTCATCTAAATTATCTGTTTGAGACTCCAGTGGTGGAACAATTAAAAATATTGTAATGGCTATAACTAAACTTAGAAACACAGCAACGCTTTGTATTAGAATATTGGATATAAATTTCCGTGTAAAATGCTGTATCTTACTTCTTTTTATACTACATAATTCTAAAATAGCTATAATGACAGGTGATAATCCTACAAGAAAACAAATTAGATACAGTAAATTTATATTACGTGTATAGTGTAACATTGGGTACTTTATTGAATACTCCTTAAACATAATAGTGGCACTTACTATTATAGCAAAAACTGTTATTAATATTGAAATAACATTAAATACTATAAGTATTTTTTTCAAAATATCCTTTTGTATACTTTGTTTACTTCTAGATAAAAGATCCTTTTCAGATATTATCTCCTTAATTTTCTGTTCCGATGGGATAGGCGGCGCTATACTTTTTTCAATATTTTCAAGATACCTTTTACAGTCATTACATGTATCTATGTGTTCTTTAACAATAATCTTACTTTCCTCACTGCACAGGTTTTCTGCATATAGTGGAATCAAGTCTTGAATAATCTCACATTTCATTGTCATCACCCTCCATCTCATAAATCATATTTTGAATCTTATTTTTTGCTCTGTAAAAATTTACGCGAACCCAATTTTCTGTTTTTCCAAGTTGTTCTCCAATCTCAGCGTAACTTAGTTCCAAAAAAATCCTTTGAATAATTATAGTTTGATAAGGTTCCTTTAAATGATGAATCATATGGATAATTTGTAAAAGCTTTTCTTTCTTAATAAAATCATCCGTAAAATCAGTTTTTTCTACGTCAATATAATTTTCCTCAATAAGCTCTAATGGTACATTATTTTTATTCTTTTTTAAATAATCAAAAAATAAGTTTTTAGCGATTTGGCAAAGCCATACCTTAAGCTGACAGTCTCCTCTAAAACCATCTAAGGCAATATATGCCCGCACAAATGTTTCTTGAGTTATTTTCTCGGAAATATGATAGCTTCCTGATAGTTTCACCAAAAATTTAAATACCTCTTGAACATACCGCTGGTATATTACTTCAAATTCTTTATTTTCCATATAATCACCCTCATACCTATATGACGATATATATCAAATTTTATTACACTTATTTATATATTTTTTTTACAACTAATAAATTACCTGTAAAAACATTCACAAAAGCAGATTTACTAATATAATACATGCCTTTTGCCGGATCGGCTACAATGAAATATTTTTTTCGTATTTTATACATTACTATAAAATGGAAATATCTTTTAAAATTTGCAATTGCACTATGCAGGGCAGCATTTTTGTTCTTATTTCTTTAATATTATCTATATAATATGCTTCTGCAGTATAATTTAAAGAAGTTGCAGTCTTGCATAATTGATAAAACGATGTTCCCGACTGATTATTGTAATTCATTAACCTTTTTAATTTGTTCACTTTATATATATCACCATAAAACTGAAAAATTGTGGATAACGATGCAACACCACAGTCCATTTTTTCTTCTTGCTTTATTAAAATATATTTTTTCATTATAATCCTCATTTCAGACATTTATGAAATTCTCCAATATAGGTGATTCCAGGGTGCTCATTGACAGAGGTAACCATAAAACCGTTGTGATAACTAAGTATTTTGAATATTCCAAAAGTAAATTCAGCACTTGTCCCTTCATCGGAAAGCAAGATATATCATCGTTCAATCTGCTTTAAATAAGCTATCATGGGACAGAAGAACCATCAGCGCCGCTCCGATCCGCTGCCCAGACAATTCAATAGCAATTTTTCAGTTCCAAGACAAATAATAATTAAGTAGATTTAAGATACTTTCTTCAACCGAAAGACTGATTACCATTTTCCAGAATAATGATTTCAGACAATAAGAATGTACACATTCTATCTTGGAACTAAAGGTGAGCGCATCATTACGATGCGCTCATGTAGTCAATAAATTGTATAGTTACAGATAAAAAATCAGATTGAACAGCCGGTAAATTCCAGATTGCAGAATAGGCTGCTTTTCTCACAGGAGTATCTCCACCATCCATAATGTCAATTACTGAGGCATGAGCCATAAGATAGCTCTTAATATCATCACCTATGATAGGAATCTGGCCTAAAACATCAGACTTATAGTAAGCAACTCTAATTAAAAAAATACTTACACTATTATCATTTATAATCTCAGTAATTAAGAGATAAAATTGGGATGTTTAACCAGGCAACGCATCATATAATAATGAAAATCCATAAAAATATCTGTTTTGAAAGAAAGACGGTACCGGGACTAACGTCCTGACACCGTCTTTGTCTACATCCCAAGCCGGATATAAATATATCCGGCTTTTTGCATTAAAAATTCATGAAATCAAGGAAAAACCGCGGAGGAGTTCCTCGGATAAGTATTTTAATTTAAGGTATCTTCCAATGAAGCAATCCCCATATTTCCTACCATAGCAGCAACTGCTTCTGCTAATGCTTTATGGCTTTCCGCATCCATATGCAGCTGATCCGTCCCCGGTCCAGCCACACGGGATGCATCCAGAAACCCGCAGCCGTATTTGACGGCAATTTCTTCATAAAGAGACGCAAGCTGCCGCACTTTTCTGGCAGACTCCTCGTCAAATGCTTCAAAGATACTATGTGACACCTCTTTGCCCATATGAATAGGCGATATAATAAGAATCTGAGGCGCCGCAGCATCAGGGCCATAATCAAACCTTTTGACGACTTCCACCAGACGGCTCATTCCCCGTGCAATCACACGCTCCGACGCGCAGAAAAGGCTCTTGCAATCGTTTGTGCCCAGGGACAGGATAACAAGGTCCAGCGGTTTATGGCTTTGCAGCGCCACAGGCAAAAAGGACAGACCGCATCTCCCCGGCTCCAAGGGGTCTTCCCATACCGTCGTACGGCCGCCCATCCCTTCTTCTATAATCTGAAAGCTGTTTCCAAGAATCTGCTGCAGTCTGCCCGGCCACCGCACACTGTAGGGATGGCGCGCCGGAGTACCATCGGGATTGCTGCCATGTGTATTCGAGTCGCCAAAGCATAAAATCGTCGTCATTGTCTGTTTCCTCCAAAATAAAATATTTCATACATACGTGCTATCCCTTGACACTGCCTGCTGAAACACCTTCCACAAAGTATTTTTGTGCGCTGAAGAACAGTATGGTTCCAGGCAGCAGCGAAACAACCGACATCGCCAATACCTGATTCCAGTTGGCGGCGCTTGTGGCGTCTAAGGACATGCGCAATGCCAGAACGATGGGATACTTGCGCACACTGTTGATATAAATCAGCGAATTAAAGAAATCGTTCCATGTCCAGATAAACTGGAATATAGCCGCAGAGAACAGTGCCGGCTTGCAAAGCGGCATCAGGATGTGCCAGTATACCTGAAATGAATTGCAGCCATCAATGGTTGCAGCTTCATCCAAAGCCCGGGGCAGTCCCCGAAAGAACTGGACCATCATGTAAATGAAAAACGGATAGCAGGCAAAAAGCGCCGGCATGAGAAATGGCAGATAGGTATTCAGCCATCCCAGCTTATTATAAAGCAGATACCGGGGAATTACAAGAACGGAGTTGGGCAGCATCAGCGTGGATATCATAAGTATAAACAGCTGCCGCTTAAACCGGAAACGAAACCGCGCAAACCCATAGGCGACAATAGAGCTGGAAAACACGGTGAACAGCATCGCAGGCAGCACGATCAGGAATGTATTCTTGTAATACGTCGTATAGGTAATACGGCCTGTACCGTTCCAGCCTTTTATGAATGAATCCCAGACCGGTTCTTTAGGAAGCAAGGATACCGACCCAAAGATTTCTGAATTGGTCTTAAAAGACGAGGAAAGCATCCAGATCAATGGATATAACATAAAAATTCCCAGCAAAATCATGACTACGTGGGTAATAATTGAGGAAATACGCTTTTTTCTGTTTCTGATCATTAGAAATCACCCCCGTCTTCATAGTAGGTAACGGCTTCGGAAAATCGGAAAAATACGCCTGTAAAACACAGTATGATGGCAAACAGTACCCATGAAAGCGCACTGGAATAGCCCATATTAAAGTATTTGAACGCCTCATCATACAATTTCAGCGCATATAAATATGTAGCATTCAAAGGACCTCCGTTGGTGATGACGAATGCGCCTGTAAAATCCTGGAACGCGTTCACCATCTGCATCAACAGATTGAAAAACAGCACAGGCGTTATCATAGGAAGTGTTATGGAGAAAAACAGATACAGCTTTCCCGCACCATCAATCAATGCCGCCTCATATAAGTCCTCGGGCACCTGCTTAAGGGCAGCCAAAAACAGCACCATGGACGACCCGAACTGCCAGACGCTGAGCAGGCTTAAGGTAAAGAGTGCAAAACCCGGTTCTGAAAGCCACGGCACAGACGGAAGCCCCATTTGTTTCAGCATCTGGTTCACAAGGCCCCCATCCATAAATAAGAAACGCCACAGCACGGAGATCGCCACGCTGCCGCCGAAAATAGAAGGGATATAGTATACCGTGCGGTAAAAATTAATTCCCTTAAGCTTCTGATTCAGAATCAGTGCAACAGCCAATGCCGCAAGCAGCTTCAGCGGAAGGGACATGAACACATACTTGAATGTATTGAACAAGGATTCTGAGAATAGCCGGTCACCGGTAAACATGCGGATATAATTTTCCAGACCTACCCAAACCGGCTTTGAAGTGATATTGTAATCGGTAAAGGAATAATAGAATGAAGTTGCCAGAGGATATAACTGAAAAAATAAAAAACCCAGAATCCATGGAAGGATATAGAGATAACCAATGTATGCTTTCTGCTTAAACCCATGATGTTTCATATAGCACCAACTTTCATTTTGATAAACCGCCCCGGCTTTTTGCTCATTCAAAACCGGGGCGGTTCTGTAAAAACGATCAGGAATGTAATGAATCCAGCTTTGCCTGTACATCCTCAAGGAATTTCTGTGCCGCCTCCTGAGGAGTCATCTTGCCGTATACCACCTGTTCACAAATATCTTTTACAATATCAGCCACTTCGCTGTTGGTCTGAATCATCGGCGTCCGTGCCGCAGGAGCCGCGTTAGCCCATTCCAGCATCTGTGAAATTTCTTTGCTGACCTGACCGTCTTCTTCCAGCGCCTTCAACGCAATACTGTTATTAGGAACAGAACGCTTTGTCCCCAGCAACAGAGCCGCTTCCGGATCAGTCATAAGCCAATTGGCAAAATGAGTGGCTGCGTCTGCGTTTTTGGAACGGGCACTTACTCCAAGGCCCATGGCAGAGGTCAGTTGGATGTTTTGGTTATCTCCGTCCTTGGCAAAGGGCGGCTGTCCGACAGCAAAGCTTCCGTCGGGAAGAGAACTTTTATACTTATCCACCGTTGCCGTCCAGTCTACGGTAAAACCGATCTGGCCGTTAAGCCACTTTGGATTCTGCTCCATCTGCCCCGTAAAAAGACTTGCC
>JASGGP010000108.1:0-13518 GCA_047604985.1 Lacrimispora sp. | reverse complement strand
CCGTGATCTGCTTTCCTTCATGCTGAAGGGATACGAAAAAGGCCCATACCAGGGGCGCCAGAAAAATGACGGCCAGCATAGCGGACAGAACTGTTAAAACAACGCTCCCTGCCTTTACTTTTTTATGCTTCATCTCTCTTTTCCCCCTTCCTCTGAATTGCGTTCTGAGCCATGGTGCACACCACCAGAATGATAAACAGCACATAGGACATGGCTGCGGCATAGCCCATATTGTTCTTTGTAAATCCCGTCTCATAAATATACTGGATCATAGGCTTTGTGCTTCCAGCCGGCCCTCCGTTCGTAATCAGCTGGATCTGTCCGAAAACCTTAAAGCTGGCAATGACCTGAAGCATGACAATTAAGTAGGTGGTGGGCTTTACAGCGGCAGGACAATGAAAACAGCTGCTGCCATTTTGCCGCTCCGTCGATTTCGGCGGCCTCGTAAATCTCCGGGGAAATGTCCTGGAGAGCCGATAAATACAAAAGCATGGAAAACCCTACGGTCCACCATACGGTCATGATGGTAACTACCGCCCATGCATGATTTGTATCAATTAACCACTGGATCTCCGACCCAGGACCTAAAAGCCCGGTTAAATGCAAAACTCCGTTTACATAGCCCACATAAGGTGCAAACATATATTTTGCAATAAAGGACGCAACAGAAACGGATATGATGCTGGGAAGATAGTATGCAATTCTTAATCCCCGCTTGATCTTCACCGGCCTGTTGGCAAATAAAGCCAGAATCAGGGCCATGATCACCAGAAACGGCACGGAAAGAATAACAAAGATGACTGTATGTTCCAGTGCCTCAACAAATTTTTGGTCTGATAAAAATTTTATGTAATTATCCAGACCTACGAATTTCACCTTACCCATCAGGGACCACTTATGCAGGCTCACATACAGTCCCTGAATAACCGGCCATATGGTGAAAACCGTATACAGGGCCAAAAAAGGAAAGCACAATCCCAGGCCCGTAGCCAGATCTCTTAATTTTCTGTTTCTGCTCAAATTACTTCCCTCCCCAACCATAAAATCCTTTTTGTAAAGAGGGGAGAAAGCTTCCCCCCTCTGTTTTGTTAAAAGTTACGGAAGGTTTGATTCAAGCTCGTCATAGAGCGCATCAATACCGGAGGCCGCATCTCCCTTTCCGGTCCAGATGGTATCCAGGCTGTCAATCATGCCTTTCTTCATTCCGTTGAACGTAGATACCTTTGCGGGAAGAACTGCTTTCTCTACCTCTGACATATAGCTGCTTCTGTATGGAAGAGCCTTATAGGCATCGCTTGCAAGAACTTCCTTGCATGCCGGAATCTGGCCGGAACCTGCCCAGGTGGCGCCCTCTTTCATGGAAGCCGCTACCATGAATTCCACTGCTGACTTGCTGTCTGCTTCGCTTCTGGACTTCTTGGTAGGAAGAATGAAAGTATGGGAATCAGCCCAGCAGTTATCCGTATCAAAAAGCTTGGGGAATGCCATTGGAACAAAGTTTAAGTTATCTGTCTGCTCAAAAGCGCCTACCGCCCATGTTCCGCCGATGCAGATTCCTGCTTTTCCGCCCTGGAAGAACTTCTGGTGGTCGTCAATGCCTTCTGCAATATAGCCCTTGTCATACAGTCCCTTTACAAACTCTGCTGCCTTTACTGCTTTTTCCTTGTCAAGGGTTACTTCCTTGCCGTCGTCGCTGACAATAGGAGTTCCTCCCATCTGGAAATAGGTTGCCCACCACAGACGGTATGGATCGTCTCCGTTGTTGGTGATGGCAATGGTAGAACCGTCTGCCGGGATCACAGCCTTAATCTTATCGCAGACAGCATAGAAATCATCCACGCTCTTAATGTCAACCGCTCCGTCAGCATTTAAGGAAACGCCGGCCTTTTCCAATATATCCTTGTTGAAATACATGATCTCTGCATGAGTGTCCAGAGGCACTGCATAGACTTCTCCGTCAAAGGTCACGGCATCGATGGAAGCCTGGGAATAATGATCGCTTAACTTGATTCCCAGCTCATCCAGATAAGGAGTAATCGGCTGCACTACACCGTCTTCCACCAACTGAGGCAGAGAGGAGGCATGGGAAATGCCGATGTCCGGCCCCTTGCCGGCTGCAACACCTGTCTGAAGCTTCGTATAGTAATCCGCCCATACCAGCATAATGGACTGTACCTGCTTGGATGGATTGGTGCCGTTATAATTCTCGATCATCTGATTCATGAAACCGCCGTCGCCGCCGCTGAATAAGGACCACATCACCAGCTTATTGGCATCCACCGCCACCTGGTCCGGGTTGTTGACCGTTCCGTCGTCATTTACATTCTTTGTTTCTTCTGTAGCTGCCGCCGATGTTTCCCCGGCGGAAGTCTCCTTGGCTTCCTCAGTTTTCTGCTCTGCCTGGGTTGCCGCAGTTGTCTGTGCCGTCTGGCTTCCTCCGCATCCTGTCAGCCCTGCCATTACCAGTGCCGCCGCTCCTAAAGCAGCCATCCATTTCTTACCTTTTCTCATAACTTACCTCCTTGTTTTATTTTTTTATACCCACGTGAGCTATAAAGCAGTCTGCTTCCCTTCGCTTTTTCAAAAGCCCTTTAACAACAGTAATACTGCTTTAATAACTTCACAATACACCTTTTTGTTGTGTAAGTCAATATATTATTTATATTATGTTGTGATTATTTGTATACTTTTTATTTTTATAACAGTATTTCTGTTATATTATTCTCTTCTTTCAATTACAAAAATGTTATTTTTGTTGTAATCGTAATTCCTCGCTTTCCGTCCGCAGACAAACGAAAAAACAACTGCCGGGAGAGAGTCCATGTTCTCCTGACAGTTGTTTTATCTTTCGTCATATATAGTCAATATTCGATTTCCATAATGATATCCTGGGCGTAATCGCCGAAGGTTTTTCCAAAGAGATTAAAGCCGCCTTCATATTTTGCATTCTTTTTATTTCCGATGGTCATTGATACAAAGGGGTTTTTTGGAAGGCCGATATCAGCGATCCTCACCCTGGAAGCAGGCTCCCCGTTTATATAGCAGCCGTCCCCCTTGATCTCCCATTTGACCAAAAGACCGTATTGGGTGGAGCCGTTGGGCCATGTGGCAGGAGTCAGCCTTCCTCTTCTGGAGCCAAAGTCTCCCGGACAGCACCAGGTGGCGCACTCCACGCCGTTTACCCATATGGTAATGTCAGACTTCCAGTCCTCCGCATACCCCGGCGCTTCCGCGCATATTTCCATGCTGAAGGATAGGCGCACCGGCTGCTTTCCCGCAGGAAGCTGGTTGGGAAACCGGTACTCCACATGCCCCTTGGAGGTCCACAAAAGACCGGCTTCCATCCGCTCCGGTAAGTAAAAGCTGTATTCCTTATCCTCCATGCCCACCACTCCTTCCGGGCTGCAAAGGCCGCAGGTAGGGAAAATGCTGCAGTCAATAAATGCCCCCACAGGCATTTCCTCGGTCAGCACCTCATTGGTCTGGCCGTTTCTTAAGAGAAAGCAAAGGTTTGCGTAATCCTGCTTTCTGCTGCATACCTTCATGGTCCCGTGGCTCCCCGGCTGTTCCTCCATGCGGATCAGTCCCGCTGTTTCCAGCAGCTTTAAATGAAAGGCGGCGCTGGACTGGGGAAGGCTTAAGGCCTCGGCGATCTGGCTTATGGAATAATTGTTCTGATACAAAAGCTTGATGATTTCCAGACGGACAGGGGATGAGATTGCCTTGCCGAACTCACAGATTTCTTCGATGTTTTCCAGTGTAAATTCTTTTATTTTTGCCATGGAAGACCACTCCTTTCGCTTTCCCCTGGGGAAATCAGAAATAGTATAACACAAACCCTGGGAATGCGCCATAAAACACAGAATATTCTCCGCAAAATACTCATAGTATAAACAGAATACTATGCAGCTCAGAGGTATTTTATGAACGGTGCCAGACTCACATGCAGCAGCGTCATGCACGTTGACAGCGCTCTGGTTGAGGAGGTTTTTACCGAAAACAGCCGGACCGGCCACATCCTGATTTCCTATGCAGTACCCGGTGAAAATGATATGATTTTCATCGAACTTCTACAGTTGAACATAGGCTGGGAGACGATTTTAATGAATCAGATGGGAGAATCCATAAGCCTGTGTCTTATCAGAAAGGGAACGCTGGTCAGTGCCGAATTCTCTTCGGTAATGACAGCCAGCATCCCTCCCCAGACAAATGCTTACCGCGTCATCGCGCTGATACCGGAGCTTTCCACCAGCCTGACCACAGACCGGATTCTGGAAGTAGATTGGGAAAAGGGCTTTCTTTATACAGGCGATCCCAACAATATGGCCGACCAGATAAGATTTGTCATCAACAGCTCCACCACCATCCAGGACCAAAGCGGCAGTCCTATTTGCTTAAACTCCCTTCAGCCAGGCCAGATGGTAAGTGTGGAACACTCTTCCGTCCAGGCTCCAAGCATTCCTCCCCAGACCACCGCCTTCCGCATTCAGTTAACTTGAACAAAAAAGGCCGCTCATTTTCCCTTGCCAGCACTTCTTTCAAAGCTTGGAAAAATAAGCGGCCTTTTAAAATCCTAAGCCGGGATTATATAAGATTTATTGAAGTCCCATTTTCTGCCTTTTCTTAAGAATGTGCCTTTCAATCTCCTTTGCAACCTGTACCGGATCGTCTCCCAGTGCCACTTTTCCGCCCGTAAGCCCTTCCACATCCTCGGTTAAAAGCTTTACAAGCTTTGGCGCGCCGGTGATAAAGGGAGTGGGGGAAAGATGGGTATAGGCACCGTAAGCTACGGCAAATATGCCGTCTATGGTGGCTTTCTGTTCCATCCATTCAGGAGCCGTCACCGCAATGGGAAGATCCGGAATATCTGCATCCAGATGATCGGCCAGGGCAGTCACAAGCATGGATACTCTGCCTGTATCCGTACAGGTTCCGAAGCTCAGCACCGGCGGTATTCCCAGGGCCCTGCAGACGCCCTGAAGCCCTGCTCCCGCCTGGCTGACGGCGTCTAAATTACACATGCCGGCCACTTCCAGGCCATGGTTTCCGCAGCCTCCTGCCACTACCAGAATATCCCTCTTTATCAGTTCCTTGGTTAAATTCACTGTGTTCCAGTCCTGAGGACCGTTTCTTAAGGTAGAACAGTTTGCCAGAGCAACGATTCCCTTGATCTGACCCTTTACAATCACATCCACCAGGTTGTCCAAATCATTTCCGATGGCGTTTAAAACGGCTTCCGTTGAGAAGCCGGCAATTGCCTTTTGCTTGTGCCTCGGAACCATGGGCTTGATCTGATTATGCCTTTTCTTAAAGTTCTCGATGGCAACGTTTATACATTGATCTGCCATTTCCTCCGCCTTCTGGGGATAATAGGGCAGCTCATGGGCGACTCCTGGGACGCCGATGATGGTGCTGACGCTGACCAGAGACACCTGGTATTTCTCCGCATACTGGTCGATGGCAGGCGGTGAGCAGTTTTCTTCCATGACAAAGGCATCCACTGTGCCGGTTGCCAGAAACGGCTCTATGGCAAGCCAGTTTCCCATAAGGCCCACGAATACGTCGTCCACCTCAAATCTTTGAAGCATCTCCTGCCCTGTTTCAATGGAACCCACTATATGAATCCCCTTCGCACCGGCCTTTTTGGCAAGCTCCTGATACTCCGGCATCTTCGCCTTCTGTAAAGCTGCCACACCGATCCAGGGCTGGTGTCCGTTAAAGGCAATATTTACATAATCCGGGTCCATGATCCCTAAGTCAACGTCCACCTCATGAGGCCTCGGGGTCCCGAACAGGATATCCTGGGTCATTTCAAGACCGATTTGTGCGGTATAAATGGTGGACAGTCCCAGGCGCAGGGCCTTTCTTGCCAGGGATACATAGTCTCCGTCCACATTGGTAAGGCAGCTGGCAATGCTGTTTTCCACCTCATGATATATTCCGGAGGGATAAATGTGTAAATCCTGCCAGACCTTTTTCCGCTTCTTGGGCGCAAATACCTCGGTCATGGTGCTTTTTTCATCGGGACCGATCTTCATTTCTTCATCAAGTAAATCCGCCAGGCATATGGCCATGGAGTTTGCATCCTGGCTTGTATCAAGTCCGACCTTCTCGCACATCCATTTTAATTTATTTACATCCGTAATTTTGAAAACCGTATTTCCCTTTCCGGTTTCCTTTAAGGTCCGGAATGCTTCGAATGCGTGATGGCCATAGGTTGCTGCTCCCATGATATTTCTCATGAGAAGGTTTCTCATGGCCATGGCGTCGGGTCCAATTCCGCAGACCCCCTTTTCCGGCCCTTTCTCTGTGTTAATCCTGCAGGGGCCGTTGGTGCACAGCTGGCAGCTTAAGCCCTGCAGACAAAATTTACACCTTATTTTTTCCTGTTCATCCCACCGGGAAAATACGCTGGATAAGCCGTCATCCCTGATTCTTATGAGCATCTCTTCCACGGAATCGTGATAGCTTACACGGCCTTCCGGCTTTTCTAAAACCGACTCTGACATAATTACCTCCATAAAAAATTATTCCCTGGTATTATGCCAAATTTTAGAAATACTATTCTTTCGGTTTACTCCACATCAAAGCCTCTTCCCATGATGGTGCTGCTTCTGCTGGCGCATATAAAGCTGTCGTCATGAAAGGCCTTCACATATTCCTTTAATGTAATCAATTCCTGCTGGTTCAGCACGGCCTGGATGAGCATTTTCTTCTTCACATTGGAGGTGTCCATGCCCTGGATAAAGGTGGCCCCACGGTTTAACTCGTTTCTGATAAACTGGGTGATATCCAGATACTGGTCCGACATGATGCTCACCGTATAATATTTCTCAAAGCCCACGATCAGCCTGTCCGTGACAACGCTCTGCACATAGGTGGAGATCAGGGAATAAATAATCAGCGTCTTGTTTCCGTACAGAATGGAGGAACATATGACTGTCGTATTGAGAACCAAATAATATGTACCGATGGATATGCCCCTTTTCTCCTTTAAGTACAGGGCAACGATGGCCTCCGGGCCGTTGGCGATCCTCTGTTTTATGACGATCCCTCCGGCAATTCCGCCGCAGACGCCTCCTGCCACCGCCGCCACAATGGGGTCTGTAAGGAGCGGGGGAAACAAGCGGTCGACGGCCCCCACAAAAAAGGTAAAAACAAAGTAATTAAACGCAGCATAAAAAATCTGCTTTCTGCTGTACTTAAAAAACGCCCAGATGAAAACAGGAAGTGCCATGAAAATTAAAAGCAGCTGGATATTTGCGCCGTTCATCCGGTTGATGACTGCTGCGAGTCCTCCGATTCCGGCAGGCACCAGATTATTTGCGTTTAAGATGAGAGAATAATTGCATGCAGAAATAAACTGGCCGATTACAATCCACAACAAAATTTTCTTCATTGCTGCTCGCCCTGCCAGTCGCCTCTCTTTTCTACCACCTCATAGCCCACGGAGGCGACGCGGTTTCTCAAGCAGACATTGCATTCCGCCGCTTCTTCTCCGGTGCATATTTTATTGTCGTATAATTCATACTTTTTCCGGACGCCGATAGGGGATAAGTTTGGCATCAATACATTGGAACCGGATAAGATTCCCTTTTCCCTTCCCTTGGGGTCAAGAGTTCCTAAGGCTGTGGTGGCCGGGATCAGCGCATTGGGCAGCATCAGCCGGATCAGTCCGATGAGAAACAGGGTTAAGTCCACACTTCCCGCAGGGAAATCGGCAAACTGGGTGTCCTTATGGGGAATAAAGGGACCTATGCCCACCATATGGGGGGACAGCTCCTTAATAAACAGCAGATCCTCTGCCAGACATTCCGGCGTCTGATAAGGAGAGCCCACCATAAAACCGGTTCCCACCTGATAGCCGATCTTTTTTAAGTTTCTCAGGCATTCCTTCCTGTTCTCCAAGGACAGGGAATGGGGATGAAGCTTGGCATAGTGCTCCGGGTTGGCTGTTTCATGGCGAAGGAGATAGCGATTCGCTCCGGCCTCATAATATTTCAAATACTGGTCATAAGTTTTTTCCCCGATGGAAAGAGTGATGGCGCAGTCCGGGTAGCCCTCATGGATGCTTCTCACGATATCGGCCATGACCTCATCGGTAAATGCCGGATCTTCTCCCCCTTGAAGCACAAAGGTCCGAAAGCCCAGCTCATATCCGTTCTCACAGCAGGAAAGAATTTCCTCCTTGGTGAGCCGGTAACGGCTGGCATTTTTGTTTCCCTTTCTTATTCCGCAGTAATAGCAGTCATTTTTACAGTAATTGGTAAATTCAATCAGACCTCTGATGTAAACCTCTTTATCAAAATGCTTTTCACTTAAAGACCTTGACAGTGTGAATAAGTATTCCGCAGTTTCCCCGTCGTAATTCTTTATCAGATCAACGAATTCTTCCTTTTCCAGGACGTGGGTCTGATACAGCTTATCAATGAGTTCCCTCATATTTTATCTTCTCCTTATTTTGCGGTTATAGTTCCTGATTAAGCTTATTCTATCATTTTATATCAAATAGTCAAAGATTTTTTTGTTGTCTGCTTCTACATTACTCTCCACCTGCATTTTTCCATATCAATGGAGCCGTTTTTCAAAAAGACAACGCCCTCTTTCTCAAGCATGGCGCGCTGAATCCTCTCTCCCCCAAAAACATGGTCCGGAGCCATTTTCCCCAGACTGTTGACTACCCTGTGGAAAGGAAGCGCCAGGCCCGAAGGCGCATTGCTCACCACATATCCGACCACACGGGGCGCCCGGGGGATGCCGGCCATCCATGCAATCTGTCCGTAGGTTGCAACCGAGCCCAAGGGAATATTCGCGATGATATCGTAAATTTTCTGCTGCAGAATTAAGTTTCTCATGGTTTCTTCCTCTTTTCAAAGCTTCTTCATAGCCTACCCAAATTTTAAACCACGGCAGTTCAACTTGCAACCACAACAGCTGGTTCTCTCTTCTTCCTTAAGCACCGCTTTTTTTCCGCTTTAATCCCGATACTGCTTTAATGCCTCCACTACTGCCTCATAGCTTATTTTCACCCTTTTCGCCAGGGATTCCACTTTCTCCGTCTCGTTATTGCGAAGCGCTTCCACAAAAGGTATTAAATGGGTATACAGCTCATCCATACTGAGGTTTCCTGAGACACCTTTCAGCGTGTGGGCGTGGCAGAATGCCTGGTCCAAGTCTCCCGCCTTTAAGGCTTTCTCCATATTTCCATAGCTTTCATCCTCCGGGAACTTGTTTAAAAACTTTTCATACAATTCCCTCTTCCCACTGAATCTCTGCAATCCGGCCTCATAATTGATTCCGGCCTTCAATAACTTCTGTTCATCCATAAATAAATCCCTTTCCTGCCAGCTTTCTTATGTCCCTGTCTCCCGTCAATGACAACTGTCTCATGATGTAAACAGCCTTCTTGCATTGGCAACCCGTTTTCTCACCACCAACGGATCAAAAGGCTTTGTAATTAAGTCAACGGCCCCCAGTTCCAGGGCTTCCATCTCATTCTCTCCATGGGCGGTCACCATAAGTATGGGAATCTGGGCCATCCGCCTGTCCGCCCGTACCTTTATTAACACATCATAGCCATTTATAACCGGCATCTCAATATCCAGCAGCACAACTGACAGGATACTGCTGTATCTTTTCATATATTCCAGAGCCTGGACTCCATTCTCCGCAGGCAGGATCTCATATTCACTTTCAAAGCAGCTGCAGAGAATGGCTCTGCTCACCTCGCTGTCATCCACCACCAGCATAAGCGGCTTATCCTTGCATCCGGAAAACTCCCCGGAATAAAATACATACCGGTTCCTGCCCTTTTGCTTTGCCGAATAAAGCGCCTGGTCCGCACGGAAGAACATGGTGTGGTATTCCAGCGGCTTATCTTTTGAGCTTAAGGAAATGCCGATGCTGCAGGTAAACCGGGTGACTGTCAAGTCAGAAAAAATGCCCTGGATTTTCTCTTCAATTATCGATGCTTTTTTTGAAAGCGCGGAAACATCCGTCACATCCTTCATCAGAACAAGGAATTCGTCGCCTCCAATACGGCCTACCACATCCTTTTCGTAAAAGCTTTCTTTCAGCAAACGGCCCGTCTCATTTAAAAACACGTCTCCCTGCTTATGACCATATGTATCATTGATGTATTTAAAATTATCCAGGTCAATAATAAAAAGCGCGCAGTCGGAAATTCCCCGGGAGTTCAGTAAGTATGCCTCACAGAGATTTTCCGTACACTCCTTATTGAAAACTCCTGTCAGCCGGTCCGTTTCCGACTGGGTGCGGAAGATGATGGTCGCCTGCAGATACTGCAGATACATATTTCTGATATAGGTGGTAAATACCCCGCTGACAAAAAAGCAGCAGACAGCAATGGCCATGTCAGTACCCGCCACTTCCGGGGCATCGGCCTTTGCCGCTGCCCCGCAGAACAGGATGCAGGCAAAGGCCGACAGCAAGACGGAATGAATTGGCTGTTCCACATACAAAAGCGGCAGGATCATCAGCAGCACAAAGAAGCTGATCGCCGGCCGGTCCGGGCTCATAACAGTCCCACCAAAAATGGCGGGGATGAATACAGCCGCCGCAAACAGGTAATAAAGCATTCTGGCATACTTATACCGGTTCTTCAATGCCGTCAGAATCAGCAGGGACATTGCTGCCAGGAAAAACGCGGTCCCTGCATACAAGCTGAGAAAGCGCCTGCTGCTCTCTGCAGCAAAAGCATATGCCAGCAGGCAGGCGTACAGCAGGGACGAAAAGATATAGGCCAGCCGGACCGTTGTAAAATTTATCTGCCTCAGCAGCTCGCAATGGCAGCGGTAAAAGTTTTTATTTACTTTTCCATAGACAGCATTGCGGACTGCCTGCCTGCAGTAATCTTTCTTCTCAAGTGTCATGCAAATTCCCCCGGCTTCCTATTTCGTACAGTGCTTTTCCAGCGTGCTGTATAAAATCTCATTATCTATAGGCTTGGCAATATAGCCGTTCATACCGGCTGCAAGAGCGGCAGAAACATCCTCTGTAAAGGCGTTAGCTGTAATTGCGTAAATCGGTATGGTCTTTGCTTCCGGATGATTTCCCTTACGTATGGTCCTTGCCGCTTCATGTCCGTCCATGACAGGCATCTGAATATCCAACAGAACCACTCCATAGGTTCCCGGTTCACTCTTTTCAAACATTTCCACCGCTTCTTTTCCATTCTGAGCCCGGTCCACCTTCATATTTACCATATCCAGCAGTTCCGCGGCAATTTCCATATTGATTGCATTGTCCTCCGCAAGGAGAACCCGAAAGCCTGTAAAATCGTAGTCCTTTATCCTTGCCGTCATCTTCCTGTACCTTCCGCCGGAAAGGTTCATTAACACATTAAATATTGTGGACTGGAAGACAGGCTTTGTTATGAACATGTTGGCGCCGGCCTGCCGGGCTTCATCCTTCACATCTGAAAGGTCATAAGCGGAGACAATGATAATGGTGGTATCCTCATTAAACAGTTCCCTGATCTTACGTGTTACGGCAATCCCGTCAATGCCTGACATGACCCAGTCTAAAAAGCATATGTCGTATCCCCGGCCCCTGTCGTATTCCAGAACCAGCTTTTCGATGGCCTCCTTGCCGGAATTTGCCACATCATGGTCAATGCCGATGCGCTTTAATATGGTTGAAATATATTCCACCGTATCCGGGTCATCGTCAACCACCAGGGCCCGGATGCTCTTGAATTTATCTTCCTCAACGTTTATTCTCTCCTTGGATAAGCCAAAGGGAAGATCTACGGTAAAGGTGGTGCCCACATTTTTTTGGCTGTCAACCTTGATTTTCCCCTGGAGCATGTCCACCAGGTTCTTGGTAATGGACAGTCCAAGGCCGGAGCCGCCGTGCTCCACTGCTGTGTCCGCGCTTTCCTGTTCAAAGGGCTGGAACAGCCGCTCTTTCATCTCATCCGTCATTCCGCTGCCCGTGTCCGTCACCTCGAAACGAATATAAACGGTTTCACTTGACATGGTCGGGTACCAGAAGCCGTATGACCTTGCAGGTATAAAAGCATTGGACATGAGGTTTAACAGGATCTGGTTGGTTCTTAAGGCATCCCCTACCAGGGTTTCCTCCGATACTCTGGACAGGGTCAAATCGAAATCAATGCCCTTTCCTTTGCACTGGGCATAGTAAATGGAGGAAATTCCCATGAGCAGCTGTTTAAAATCAAAGGGCGCATGGGCAATCTGCAGCTTCTCATTTTCAATAGCCGACATATCCAGCACATCGTTGATAATATTTAACAGTATTCTGGAGGAGGTTGTGATTTTATCTAAGCATTCCTCCATCTTCTCTGTGTTGTCCTTATGGCTTTTGGCAATGGTGGTAAGGCCGATGATGGCATTCATGGGCGTCCTTATTTCATGGCTCATCCGTGCAAGGAAGAGGCTCTTGGCCTGGTTTGCCATATCCGCCTGCCTTACTGCATCAGCCAACTGTTTATTCTTATCCTGAAGGCGGAGCAGGTTTTCATGGCGCATTGTCATAATAGCCGCAACAGCAGCGAGCACGGCAATCAGCAGGCCTCCCAGGCCGGAAAATACCATGCGGTACTCATACAAGGTATCCATAAGGGTGGCGTGGTAGGGAGCGGCAATGGTTCTCGCAGTCACGATCTCAGACACCTGTTCCCGCCTGATTACCGCAAGGGTCTTGTTGATGATGGAAATGAGCCTGGGGTCCGCGCTGCTTAAGGCGGCTATAGTGGACCTTTCCTCTATAAACTGGGTCGGAAGAATCTGTATGTCCGAATACCGGGGATTCTGCAGAAGGTAGGTCATCATGTAGCCATTCTGTATCATGGCGTCAGCTTCTTTATTTTCAACTGCCTTTACAACGTCCTCCACCCTGTCGTAGGTGATGATCCGGAAATTCGGATATGTTCCGGCTATGTATTCCTGCATTGACTGAAAGGATGTGGTAAGGCCCATTACGATATCATTTTTGGGGTTGTACTTATATCCTTTTCTTACAGCCACCACCAGGTTGCTGGTCAGAAACGGGTTAGAAAGAGAAAGCTCCGGGTCATTTTTGAAAGCATCCGAATAAAGAATCCCTGCCACCAGATCAAACCGGCCCTGCTTTAAGGCGTCTACCGGCTTTTCCAGCAGCGGAACCGCCTGCTGGTCAAAGGTAAGGCCGCTGATCTTTGAAATCAGATTAAGAATATCTTCATTAATGCCCTCCACCTGCCCGGTTTTTTCATTCAGCCAGGAAAGCGGATGCCTGTCCGGTAAGTTTCCCACCGTAATCACAGGGGCTGACCGGATATATTCCATTTCCTCCCGGGTGTACAGGGCCTCTGTCTCCGCGGCGCTTTTGCTGTAATATTTCGTATAAAGCTCTGTCTCAAATACGGGATTTACCTTAATCTCACTGAGGGCAAAATTCAGGGACTCCATAAAGGGGCTGTCCTTATAGGAAATCATATAATAGGCATCCGCTCCGAACTGAGCTACCAGCTTTAAATCTTCATGATAGGCCAGG
>JASGGP010000107.1:0-13619 GCA_047604985.1 Lacrimispora sp. | reverse complement strand
TTTTACGGAATCTGTTTCCCGTACTGGTGTTTGCTTTTGCTCTGGCAGCAGGCCTGTTTCTCTTTCCTCAAAAAACCATCCGGTTCTTTGTATGGTTTGGCAGAGGCATAGTGGCGGTCGTTACCCTGGCTCTGGTTATTGCATGTGCCCAGGAAATGACGGGGATAGCGGTGGTAAAAGGTATGGCGCCCCTGAAGGATTCTTTTGTGATTCTGGGAAATATTTCGGTAATGCTGGCAGGAGCCTATCCTATGATGGCTTGTATCCGTAAGCTTCTGTTTAAGCCCCTGAGGAAAGCCGGCGGGTATCTGAAAGTGAATGAAACTGCTATGGCAGGCTTTCTGGCCACTCTGGCCAACAATATCCCCATGATGGCAATGGTGAGAGATATGGATGACAGGGGAAAGGTGCTGAACTTCGCCTTTTCCACCTGCGGGGCCTTTGTGCTGGGCGATCATCTGGGATTTTGCTCCGCCGTTGCGCCGGATCATATTCCGGCCATGATCTGCGGCAAAATGGTGGGGGGTGTTCTGGCCGTAGCCGTGGCTTCTGTTTTGCATGGGGCAGGGGAGATGAGGTCATAAATACTGATGAAACTTAAGGTTCCGCATGCTTCATGATGTTCTGTGGATAATCACCGTGTGATTTTCCAAATATGTTGATTCCTCCAATGTTTTGCATCCTTTTTTACTTCTATTGATAAAATCTCTGTGGTGAAAGCTGAACGTTCCGCATGTGCTGCGGTTGTTCAGCTTTTTTTGGAGAAATTCCAAGCATCATATTAATTGCTTTGACAACACATTCTTTATAATATCGGGTAAATTCCCTAAAATCTTATAGATTATCACTGCCTATCAACATATCATAAAGGGCCTTTCTTCGCCTTGTTTTCCCTCTTTCTTCTCCATCTGATAAAAAATGAAAAACAATTTAAGAAACATGTCTTGAGAAAATTGAAAAACTTGTATATACAACTTTGAATAAAATGGAAAAAATAGCATAATATATATTAACAAGCTGAAAGCAAAGATATATAGTTATTTCGGATTGATTAAATATCACTATAAAATATAAATATAATCACTAAAAATCAAGCGAAATAACATGAGTATAAATTTGACAAATGAATAAATAGGGAATAGTGAATAAAAATACAAAGTTGCGAAAAACGCAAGTTGTATATACAAAAAATATCACAGGAGGGTAAAATTATGAAACGAAGGATTCTAAGCCTCATTCTCGGAACAGCTCTTTCCGCTGCCATGCTGGCAGGCTGCGGCAGTTCCCAGACCTCGGCAACCACGGCCGCGCCGGCGGCTGAAACCAAGGCAGAGGCTGCCACAGCAGCCGCCACAACAGCCACAGAGGCGGCAACCCAGGCAGTGAAAGCCACAGGAAGCGGCGGAAAAGTCGGCGTGGCAATGCCAACCCAGTCCTCGGAGCGCTGGATCAATGACGGAGCCAACATGAAGAAGCAGCTGGAAGCCCTGGGCTACGAAGTGGATCTCCAATACGCAGAGGACGACGTGCAGATGCAGGTTTCCCAGATTGAAAATATGATCGCTTCCGGCGTTAACTGTCTGGTTATTGCTTCCATTGATTCCTCGGCACTGGTCAATGTGGAAGAGCAGGCAAAGAGCGCGGGCATTCCCATCATCGCCTATGACCGCCTGTTAATGGATACGGACGCCGTTTCCTATTATGCGACCTTTGATAATAAGGGAGTAGGTACGGCTATCGGCCAATACATAAAAGACAAAAAAGAACTGGATAAGGCCAAGGCAGAGGGGAAATCCTACACCATTGAATTTTTCATGGGCTCTCCGGATGACAACAACGCACTGTTCTTGTACAACGGTCTGATGGAAGTTTTACAGCCTTATCTGGACGACGGAACCCTGGTATGTGAGTCGGGCCGTACTTCCTTTGAGGATACCTGTATTTTAAGATGGTCACAGGAAACGGCACAGCAGAACTGTGAAAACTATCTGACCGGTTTTTACGCAGACAAGAAGCTGGATATCTGTGCTTCCGCCTTTGACGGTTTTGCATATGGCTGCAAAGCGGCTCTTGAAGGCGCAGGCTACAAGGTAGGCGAGGATTGGCCGATTATTACGGGACAGGATGCGGAGCTGATGGCAACGAAAAATATTATCTCAGGCTTCCAGACCATGTCCATTTACAAGGACACCCGTCTCCTGGCTGAAAAGTGTGTGACCATGGTTCAGGCCGTTCTCCAGGGAGCAGAGCCGGAAATCAACGATACCACCCAGTACAATAACGGCAAGATCGTAGTTCCGTCCTATTTATGTACTCCGGTTGCGGTTGATAAGGACAATTACAAGAAAGTCATTGTTGACGGCGGTTATTATACAGAAGCGCAGCTGGCACAGTAGAAGAAAGAATAACATCATGGTAATATTTACTGGCGGCGGCGGAAAAGCCGCCGCCTGATTCTGCATGACATAAGAACGTAAAGGAGTTGATGAGATGTCTGAACATATCTTGGAGATGAACCATATCACCAAAGAGTTCTACGGGGTGAAGGCTTTGGATGACGTGAATATTAAGGTGAAACGGGGCGAAATACATGCGCTCTGCGGAGAGAACGGGGCGGGGAAGTCCACTTTGATGAACGTGCTTTCCGGTGTTTATCCTTATGGGACCTACAGCGGCGATATTGTATACAATGGAAATGTATGTCAGTTTCACAGCATTAAGCAAAGCGAGGCAAAGGGAATTGTAATTATCCACCAGGAGCTGGCCTTAAGTCCTTATTTGTCCGTGGCGGAAAACGTATTTCTGGGAAATGAACAGACGGCTGTTAAAGGGGTGGTGGACTGGACAAAAACGAATAAACGGGCTCAGGAAATGCTTGAGAAAGTAGGCCTTGAAAACGAAAATTTAAATGCCCCTGTCAGCAGCCTGGGCGTAGGAAAGCAGCAGCTCATTGAAATTGCCCGTGCTATGGCAAAGCAGGTGGAGCTTTTGATTTTGGATGAACCCACCGCGGCTCTCAATGACGAGGAGAGCAGGCGGCTTTTGGACATCATGCTGGATTTGAAGAAGCACGGCATTACCTGCATCATGATTTCCCATAAGCTCAATGAAATCAGCTATGTGGCGGATTCCATTACCGTGATCCGGGATGGAAAGACCATAGAAACCCTGGAAAAAGGAAAGGATGAGATCAGCGAGGACAGGATCATCAAGGGTATGGTGGGGCGTGAACTGACCAACCGCTTCCCGGAAAGAAGCTGTGATATCGGAGATGAAATTTTTGAGGTTGAAAACTGGAATGTGTATCATCCCGATGATCCGGACCGGAAGATGATAAGGGATATATCCTTTCATGTGAGATCCGGGGAGGTGGTGGGCTTTGCGGGGCTGATGGGAGCAGGAAGAACAGAGCTGGCCATGAGCCTTTTCGGAAGATCCTACGGGCAGAAAATTACCGGAACCATTAAAATAAACGGAAAGCAGGTCCTCATCCGGAATGTAAGAGATGCCATTAACAACAAATTGGCCTACGTTTCCGAGGACCGGAAGAGTTATGGGCTTATCCTGATTGACAGCGTACGCGGAAATATGACCCTGGCAGCGCTCCGCAACTTCTTCTCCAAAAGAGGCATCGTAAACGGCAATGCCGAAAACCTTTCATCAGAGGAGTATAGAAAGAAAATCAATGTTAAAACCAATTCCATTAACCAGACGGTCAGTTCCCTTTCCGGCGGAAACCAGCAGAAAGTGGTGCTTGCAAAATGGATGATGACTCAGCCGGAGGTGCTGATTCTGGATGAACCGACCCGGGGCATCGACATCGGGGCAAAGTACGAGATATATTGCGTAATCAACGATCTGGCAAAGGCGGGTAAGGCAATTATTGTGATCTCCTCGGAGCTTCAGGAAATCATTGGCATCTGTGACCGTATCTACGTTATTAATGAGGGCCGCATATCCGGAGAATTATCCAGTGACGAAGTTTCCCAGGAAAAGATTATGAAATGTATTATGGCAGATAACGGAAAGGATGAGTAGAGATGGACAAGAAAAAGACGGTTAGTATTAATATGAAAGAATACGGCATGGTACTGGCCCTTATTGCGGTATTTCTTATTTTTGCAGCAATGACAGGCGGAAAAAACATGTCCCCTGCAAACATTAATAACCTGATTATGCAGAACAGCTATATCGTCATCCTTGCGGTCGGCATGCTGCTGTGCGTATTGACCGGAAATATTGACTTAGGCGTAGGCTCTATCGTTGCGGTCTGCGGAGCGGTTGTGGGCATTATGATTGTGGACTATAAGACCAGCATGTGGGTGGCTATTCTGGCAGCTTTGGCAATCGGCACATTATCCGGTATGTTTGTAGGAATTTTCGTGTCAAAGCTTTCAATTCCGCCCTTTATTGTGACCCTGGCAACCATGCTCATGGGGCGGGGACTTACCTATACTCTTTTAAAGGCCCAGACAAAGGGGCCGCTTCCCACAAACTATACATACATTGGCGCAGGCTTTCTGCCTACCGTTAAAATTCCGTTTGGCAAAGGGACTTTGGATATGGTATCCATTGGAGTTGCCATTGCCGTTTTTGCCCTCATCATTTTCTCTGAAATAAAAAGTATACGGACAAAGAAGAAATATGGTTTTCCGGTCAATCCCCTGTGGCAGTCCATATTAAAGGTGGGCGTGATTCTGGTCATTGTCTGGTTTTTCTTCTACAAGCTGTCCCGCTATAACGGCATTCCGTTCGTTCTTGTCATTATGGGCGCCTTGGTTGCCCTTTATCATTTCATCACAAGCAGGACTGTAGCTGGGCGGCAGATCTATGCTTTAGGCGGCAATGCGAAAGCGGCGAAGCTTTCCGGCATCAATACGGGAAAGGTCTTTTTCTGGGTATATACCAACATGGGCATCCTGTGCGCCATTGCCGGAATCGTTCTCTCCGCCAGAAACGCTTCCGCAACTCCCAAGGCAGGAGACCAGTTTGAGATGGATGCCATCGCCTCCTGCTATATCGGAGGAGCCGCAACCACCGGAGGTGTGGGCACGATTATCGGAGCTGTTGTCGGCGCATTTATCATGGGCATTTTGAACAATGGTATGTCCCTTTACGGCTGGTCCACCGATATCCAGAAAATTGTAAAAGGTGCTGTACTTTTGGGTGCAGTTACGATAGACTTATTATCAAAGAGAAAAAAATAGCTGAAAGATAGGAACGGAATATGCAGGCAAGGGAAGCAAAATACATGGCGGTTGTCCAATGGGTACAGGAGCAGATCGAAAGCGGCAGCATCGGGATGGGCGATAAGCTTCCTTCTGAAAACGAGATGAGCTTACAGTTTCATTTAAGCAGACAGACGGTACGCCATGCCATCGACGTGCTGGAGCAGCAGAAGCTGGTGACGCGGATACAGGGAAGCGGAACTTATGCAGGCAGCTGTGCCCGTGGAGGACGTCAGGAAAAATATTTTAATATAGCTGTCATCAGCACCTACGTGGACAGCTATATATTTCCGGCTGTGCTTAAGGGCATTGAACGGGTGCTTTCCAAGTCCGGTTATACCATGCAGGTGGCATTTACCGGAAACCGGACGGAACGGGAACGGGAGGCGCTGGATAAGATTCTGGAAAAAGGACTGATTGACGGTCTGATTGTGGAGCCCGCAAAAAGCGCTCTTCCCAATCCGAATCTGCATTATTATAGGAAGCTGATGGAACAGCAGATTCCGGTTTTGTTTTTTAACAGCCGTTATCCGGAGTTAAATCTTCCCTGTGTATCACTGAATGACGTGCTGGTGGGAGAGAAGGCGGCAGATTATCTGATCAGGGCGGGGCATAAGGAGATTGGGGGGATTTTTAAATGTGATGACGGCCAGGGCCATTTAAGATATTCCGGCTTTGCCAGGAGTATGGAGAGGGCAGGCTTAAAGCTGGACAGAAAGAGGATTCTGTGGATCGATTCCGAGAGCATGAAAGATATGGAGTTGTGGGCAGATTATCTGTTCCGGCGGCTGGAAGGCTCCACAGGGGTGGTCTGCTATAATGATGAGGTTGCATACCTGCTGTCTGGAATCTGTTTAAAAAGAGGAATCCGCATACCGGAGGATTTATCCCTTGTCAGCATTGACAATTCTGATTTATCGACTATGGGAGAGGTTTCCATCACCTCCTTTCCCCATCCCATGGAGGCACTTGGAAGAAAGACGGCGGAAAATATGATAAATCTGATAGAGAATCCATGTTCCGACGGTAATTATCTCTTTGATTCGAAGGCTGTTGAAAGGGATTCTGTAAAATTTATTTCAAAGGAGAATTTTAATGAGTGAGAAGAAAAGTCCCTCTAAGCCGGCTCAGAGCACAGTGATTCTGCGGCTTGTGGCCGGAGGCTACCTGGTTTATCTTGGGTTCCAGCTGATATCGGAGCTTTCAATGTCTTCCGGGGCCCGAAATCTGGTTCAAATGGCAGCTATGGTCATTTTCTTTGCGGTGGGCATATTGCTTGTGGGCTGGTCTGTAAAAAAGCTGCTGGGCAGGGAATTTTTGCGCCCGGGAGAGACGGAAACGGACGGGATAAAAGAGGACAATGAGGAAAATTGAATTGTTATTTGGAAGAGGGAGCTGTCATATTGACAGCTCCTTTCTTTATGGGTTTTCTTAAAAGCGTTTTTCCGTGCACGAATAATTTGCAGATAAAAGGAGAGTTTATTGATAAATGTAATCAAAAGGAATCAATATTTTGAGAGAAGTCACTTGACAATCCTGTAAGAGTATTATATTATAATTATAGTTTTAGTAATGATTACTATTATTGATAAAAGATATCAATAAAGCAATACGGCGACAGGGGCCACCGGGTTCCGCATCCCCATTACCAGAACCAATGATACAGCAATACTGCTGTTTTCCCGGAGGCTTGAGCCTCCGCCCACAGAGACGGCAGACCCTTTCAATATGTTAAAATTATATCAATATAAAAAACCACAGGAGGTAAATTATTATGTCATTAATCGGAACCGAAGTAAAACCATTCAAGGCCCAGGCGTATCACGACGGAAAATTTGTAGAGGTTACAGAAGAAAATTTCAAGGGTAAGTGGAGCATCGTCTGCTTTTATCCCGCGGATTTCACTTTTGTATGCCCGACGGAGCTGGAAGATTTGCAGGACAATTACGAGACATTTAAGCAGCTGGGTGCGGAAGTTTATTCAGTTTCTACCGATACTCATTTTACCCATAAGGCATGGCATGACCATTCGGAGGCCATCCGTAAATTAACCTATGTTATGATCGGAGATCCGTCCCATACAATCTGCCGTAACTTTGACGTATTGATCGAAGCAGAAGGAGTTGCGGACCGCGGTACATTCCTCATAGATCCTGACGGGGTCATCCAGTCCTTAGAGATCAATGCAGGAAACATCGGCCGCGATGCAAGCGTCCTTATTGATAAGATTAAGGCCGCCCAGTATGTAAGAACTAATCCCGGCGAGGTATGCCCGGCCAAATGGAAAGAGGGCGGAGCGACTTTGAAGCCAAGCCTTGACCTGGTAGGAAAAATTTAAGGAGTAAAAAATTATGATGCTGGATGCTGAAATTAAGAAACAACTGGCTGAGTATCTCCAGCTTCTGGAAAATGATGTGCTGATTAAAATCAGTGCAGGGTCCGACAGTATATCAAAGGATATGATGGACTTAATCAATGAACTGACCGCCCTGTCACCAAGGATTAAGACAGAGCAGGTGAAGCTTCCCAGAACGCCCAGCTTTACCATTAACCGTATAGAAGAAGACACCGGGGTCACCTTTGCAGGCATTCCTTTAGGCCATGAATTTACTTCTCTGGTGCTGGCTCTTTTACAGGTAAGCGGAAGGGCACCCAAGGTGGATGGCAAGCTGATCGGCCAGGTGAAAAGTATCAAGGGCGAGTACCACTTTGAAACCTATATCAGTCTCAGCTGCCATAACTGTCCGGAGGTAGTACAGGCCTTGAACCTAATGAGCATTTTAAATCCCGGTATTACCCATACCATGATTGACGGTGCGGCTTTTAAGGAAGAGGCGGAAAGTAAAAATGTTATGGCAGTGCCTACGGTTTACTTAAACGGCCAGGTGTTCGGCAGCGGGCGCATGATCCTGGAAGAGATTCTTGGAAAATTGGGCAGCGGGCCTGACCAGTCGGAATTTGAGGCAAAAGAGCCTTTCGATGTTCTTGTAGTCGGAGGCGGCCCTGCGGGAGCCAGTGCAGCCATATATGCGGCGCGCAAAGGCATCCGGACAGGCGTTGTTGCAGAACGGTTCGGCGGCCAGGTGAGAGAGACACTGGGAATTGAAAATCTGATCAGCATTGAATATACGGAAGGTCCTGATTTTGCAGAAACCCTGGAGCAGCATGTAAAAAAATACGATGTGGATATTATGAATTCACAGCGTGCCAAAGGCCTGAAAAGAAAAGAGCTCATTGAGGTTGAGCTGGAAAACGGGGCTGTCTTAAAAAGCAAGGCAGTAATCCTTTCCACAGGCGCCCGCTGGAGAAACGTGGGCGTGCCGGGAGAGGCAGAATTTAAGAATAAGGGAGTCGCTTATTGTCCCCATTGCGACGGCCCCCTTTATAAAGGAAAACAGGTAGCGGTCATCGGAGGCGGCAATTCCGGCATTGAGGCGGCCATTGACCTTGCGGGCATTGCCGGCCATGTGACAGTTCTTGAGTTTATGCCGGAGCTGAAAGCGGATGCCATACTCCAGAAGCGCCTTTACAGCCTGTCCAATGTGACGGTCATAAAGAACGTCCAGACAAAGGAAATTACAGGCACGGATAAGGTAAACGGAATTACCTACGCGGACCGTGATACAGGAGAGGTCAGCCATATAGAACTGCAAGGGGTATTTGTCCAGATCGGCCTTATTGCCAATACGGACTGGCTGGGTGAAACCGTTGAACGCAACCGTATGGGAGAGATTGTGGTGGATAACCGCAATGCTGCCAGCCTGCCCGGAGTTTTTGCGGCAGGAGACTGTACGGACAGCGTTTATAAACAGATTGTCATTGCAATGGGAGCAGGAGCCACCGCGGCTTTAAGTGCTTTTGATTATTTGATAAGAAATTGATTTAATAAGGAATTGATGTTCAGATGCTGCCTGCAGCGGGGAGACCCGCGGCAGGCGGTATCTTTTTTTGCGTGAGCAATGAAGGGGCATCCGGCGGTATCTTTTTTTGCGTGAGCAATGAAGGAGCACCCGGCGGCGGCCCTTTCTTTTCTGATAAATAATTTCTGCTTTAAATGATGCAAAGCAAAAACCTGCCGCCCGGTACCTTGACATGTCCTGCATGCAACAGTATAATTCAATTGGATGCTACTGGAAAATGACTGGAGTGAAAAATATGCAGTACAATGCACTGGAACAGATGCTCATTAATTCAATCAAAGAAGTGCAGATAAAGTTAGGATATGAAAAGGAACCCATCCGTTTTTACTATCCCGAACATGCGCTGATGAAAATATTGGAGATCCCCCAAGGCTCCGCTGCGGAAACGAGGGCTGCCATGGAGGGCTTGAAAGAACACGTAAAGGACCGTTTGGGAGACATCAGAATCACAAAGAGCCAGGAGCGCTTTTGTTTTGAGATTCCCCCGGAAGGCGTGGAATACGTATATTGCAACGTAAAGGACAACGGCTTTTTAAAGGAATTCATTGAAACTGTTGAAAAGCCTCATACAACCTTAGAGGACATACTGCAGGTCTTTCATAAATTCACCGACGGCAAGGTTATTTGCTTAAAATCCCAGGATGAAGAATGCGATTACATCGTGTTTTTTGAGAATTCTTCCGTCGATAATTACCGCTATTATATCAAATTTCATGAAAATCACGTCACTTACCACAGATTTCTGTCCGAGGATGCAGCGGATATGGGGATATAGCGAAATCACATCAGGAGAAAAAACATGCAGAAGAAAAAATGGATTATAGCCCTGTTTACAGGCCTTGTATTTATGGCCGCCAATAATTTTACGGCAAAAGCGGATACTGCCGCCGGTGTGGTAATTCCCATTGTGGCCCCGCCGCCCTTTGAGGAACAGGCCGGTCACGGAGCAGGGCCGGGAATAGAATTTTCCAGGACAGGGCCGAACATTCAGACAGGAACGGGAGAACAGGTGACGGCTTATGCAAAGCAGTTTCTTGGAAATCCATATGTGTATGGCGGGACAAGCCTTACCTCAGGCGCTGACTGTTCCGGATTTGTGATGAGCGTTTACCAGCAATTCGGCATAAACTTACCCAGGACCTCCGAGGCCCAGGGAAAAGCAGGCATTGATGTGGGCGGCATTGAAAATGCCCAGCCGGGAGATTTGGTATCATACATAGGACATATCGGCATTTACGTGGGGCAGAATCAGCTGATTCATGCCAGCGGGCCGGAGGATGGAATAAAAATATCCTCTGTGAACTTCATGCCGGTTGTTTCCGTCAGACGGGTATTGGGAAATTAAAAAAACAGTTATTTTGAGCTTATTAAAATGTTCCGTCAGGACTATTTTAATAAGCTCTTTTTTAACCGTTTATTTTTAATTGTTTACAGAAAAGCCCCATTGCCAGGCGCATTCCACTTTCTTTCAACCGAATCGCCTGAGCTTTTCGTTGGTCCACGTTGATCCGGAATGATTTTTAAAGATATTTCAGTGATTCCAGATGTATTTTTAAACCCGTCTCAAGAGGCGTATCCGGCAGACGGACTCCCGCCTCACCCAGGGCGGACAGATCATAAATCCGGTGGCATAAATGGCCGCTGTATTCCGGATGTTTTTCCAAATATCCTGTCAGAGGTATTTCCTTTATATTCACTTCCTTCTCCAGCAGCTGTCCGATGATCTCATAATATCTGCGGTTTTCCACAGCCTTTGGCCCCCCGATACAGAAGATGCGGTTAAAAGCGCCCTGTTTGTCCGCGCAGTCCAGCATGGAGTTTACCAGATCGTCCACAAATATGGGCTGGGTGAGGTAAATTCCGCCGCCCACGAGAGATATGGGCTCCTGGTCCAGGATGAGCTGGGGAAGCTCTTTCTGCCTGCTGTGCTCCGGGAAGCACCCGATGAGAAATCCGGGACCGTAGATATGACCGGGGCGGAACAGCGTGATCTGCAAGGAAGTAGTGCTGAAGCTGTCCATAAAGACATGTTCCATACGGCGCTTGTTTCCCGCATAGGTAAGTGTCTCAGGGTCCCCTTCTTCCTCCACGAAATATCCGTCTTCCTTCTGGGGTGTGTCTTTCCTGCTGGGATCGTACACGGAATCCGTGGAAATCACCACCAGACGCTTCGTCACCTGGGGAAATACATTTAAATCCTGGATGGCGTGTCTTTCATTCATACAAATGCAGTCAAAGACGATGTCCCAGGTTGTATCTGCATCTAAAATTGTTTTCCGGAAATTCTCCGTATCATTTCTGTCGGCTTTTAAAAGATGGATTCCGGGGCCTAAGGGCCGCTGTCCTCTTGTAACTGCCCAGACTTCATATTCTTCTTTTGCCAGGGCAGCCAGACGGCCGCTCAGCCCTCCGCTTCCTCCCACAATGAGCGCTTTCTTTTTCATATTGAACCTCCCTCTCATTTGAATGCCTCCATATTTTTCTTCCTCCCCGGCGGGAGCAGCTTTGAAGGCGGAATTCCTTTTTTTTCTTTAAATAGTTTTGAGAAATAATAAATATCAGAAAAACCGCTTTGCAGAGCAGCATCGCCCACGTTGCTCTCACCGCTTTTTAACATATCTTCCGCATGATTTAAACGCAGGGATATAAGGTACTGTTTAAATGTCATGCCGATGGCCTTTTTAAAAAGGTTTCCATAGTACACAGGGTGGATATGGAATAAATCCGCCATAGTATCAATGCTTACATCTTCCGCAAAATGAGTGCTCATATAGCGGATGCTGTTGATGATGCGCAGGTCCTTGCTGGTGATCCTGTTCTCATTGAAAAGGAGATCCAGTACATGATAAAGGATCAGACACATGCTGGCCCGGACCTTCAGCTTATAGCCGAATTCGCGCTTCAGCCACTCTTCATGGATTTCATGGAAGCATGAGATGAGCTGGGGGACATTGCCTATGTGGCTGATGAGGTCGAGGGGCAGGGAGATATCGCCGCCATACTGATCTTTTAAGAAAAAGTTTGTGGTATAACACTCCATCAAGTCCTCGGGGACACTGACCGCCGCCCTGTGAGTGCCCTTGGGTATGCAGAGCAGATCACCTTTCCGGACCACATATTCTGTCCCGTCTATGAAATATCTGGCTTTCCCCGCTATGACATATGTGATGTCGATGAAAGGGATGTAATCCGGGTCGATCTTCCAACTGGCCGTACATTTTCTGTGAATGTAGTAGTGCAGTTCGGGAATCATGTTATCAAAATTTACTTCCATAAGCTGCGTCCTCCATTGTTTTTTGGCACTTTTTAGAAAAAATACAGTGGCTGTGTCCGGTACACGGTTTTTTTTAGTACATTTAGTATATCTTGTCCGGCAAAAATGCGCAATAGAGAATACAAAGTTAAAAATATATTTAAAAATTACAAATGGTATTTTATTATTACATTCACATAATTAGAGGATTTAGCTAAAATATATGACATAATAAACGTTTATTTAATCAAAATGCTGACAGGCCCTGGTGAACTGTTAAAAGAAAGGAATTATTATGGTAGGTATCATCGGAACGGGCGTTATTGCAGAAGAACATCTTAAAGCATACCTTGCATTTCCGGACAGATGCCGGGTGGCTGCCCTCTGCGATATCTTTCCCGAGAAAGCGCAGAGGCTAAAAGAGAAGTATGGCCTGGATGAAGCGGAGGTTTATGGAGATTATAATGAGATGCTAAAAAGGCAGGATATCAGCCTTGTAAGCGTGTGTACTCCGCCTTTCACCCATTTGCCCGCTTCCGTAGCATGTATGAGGGCAGGCAAGCATGTGCTGGTGGAAAAACCCATGGCCATGTCTCTGGCGGAATGCGACGAAATGACAGCGGTTCAGAAAGAGACCAATACTTATCTGGGAGTCGTCTGCCAGAACCGTTTCACGAAAGAGAATCAGATCCTTAAAGCGCTTATAGAAAGTAAAATTCCAGGCAGAGTGCTTTTCGGCCAGGTGGAGTCATTCTGGTATCGCGGTCACAGCTATTATGATCTTTGGTGGAGAGGCACCTGGGAGAAGGAGGGCGGAGGATGCACCATTAATCATGGCGTACACCAGATCGATCTGCTTAACTGGATCATGGGACCTCCTGAGACCGTAACAGCCGTTCTGGCAAATGTGGCCCATGATAATGCCGAGACAGAAGATGTGTCGGCGGCAATACTCACCTATAAAAGCGGGGCAGTCGTGACACTTGCGGTGAATCTGGTGACCCATGGCCAGTATCAGAGGCTTGTTTTCCAGTGCGAAAAGGCGGGGATCTCATCTCCCTATGAGGTCAGGAGCAGCCGTTCCTTAGACACAGGATTTCCGGTAGATGATCCGGATACTGTAGCAGAAATAGAGAAGGTGAGGGAACCTCTCCCGGAGCCGGTGTGGGAAAATCATGAAGCGCAGATAGAACGTGCTCTCCGCTTTATGGAAAAAGG
>JASGGP010000106.1:0-13660 GCA_047604985.1 Lacrimispora sp. | reverse complement strand
CCCTCCATATTGGGCGGCTCCGTGGCAATTGCTGTGTTATGGCAGTTTCTGTTTCAGACGAACGGCTTGGTGAATCAGGTCATCGGATTGTTTGGAGGAGAGGAGATAAACTGGCTGGGGACACCCAAATACGCCCTCTTTGTGGTCTGCCTGCTGCGCGTGTGGCAGTTCGGGTCCTCCATGGTAATCTTTCTGGCAGCCTTAAAGGGCGTACCGGTCGATTTATATGAGGCAGCTTCCATGGATGGGGCCACAAAGGTCAGGCAGTTTTTCAGTGTGACCCTTCCGATGATCACACCGGTAATCTTTTACAACTTGGTGACACAGCTTTGTCAGGCATTTCAGGAGTTCAACGGGCCGTTTATCATTACAAAAGGCGGACCTATGGGTTCAACCACGCTGATCTCCCTTCTGGTCTATCAGAACGCATTTAAGACAAATGCCATGGGCATGGCCAGCGCGATGGCCTGGCTGCTGTTTATGATCATCGCAGCATTTACGGCAATGGCTTTTATCAGCCAGAAGTACTGGGTCTATTACGGCGATGAGGAAAGGTAGGGACGGATGAAGATGAATATAATATGGAAAAAAAGGGTTTTCTTAAGTATCCGCTATCTGCTGCTGACCGCCGTGGGACTGATCATGGTCTATCCGATGATCTGGATGGTAGGCGCATCCTTTAAAGCCAGCAACAACGAGATATTCAGCTCTATTGGTTTTATCCCTGCCCACCCTACGTTTGAGGCATACCGGAAAGGATGGAAATCGACGGAGACGGTGTTTGCAACCTATATGCTGAATACATACAAATTCGTGATTCCCAAAGTGATCGGGACCGTGCTTTCCGCTACTATAACGGCATACGGCTTTTCCAGATTCCAATACAAAGGAAAGAGCTTTCTGTTCGGTATCCTTCTCTCCACCCTGCTTTTGCCTCAGGTGGTGCTAAATGTGCCGCAGTTTTTGATGTTCAACAAATTCGGCTGGCTGGACACCTACTTATCTCTTGTGGTTCCCAGCTTTTTTGCGGGAGATACGTATTTTGTGTATATGCTGATCCAGTTTATGAGATCGGTTCCCAGGGAGCTGGAGGAGGCAGCGGAGATCGACGGCTGCAACACATGGCAGCGCTTATGGCTGATCATGATGCCCATGGTGAAGCCCTCCATGGTATCCTGTGCCCTGTTTCAGTTTATGTGGGCCTCCAATGACTTCATGGGCCCCTTAATCTATATCAATACAGTCAAAAAATATCCGGCCTCTCTGGGCCTTCGGCTCATCATGGACTCGGAATCCGGTTTTGAGTGGAACAAGGTGCTGGCCCTTTCGGTCATTGTGATTCTGCCGTCTGTCGCCGTATTTTTATCCGCGCAGAATCAGTTTATTGATGGGGTTGCAGCCGGAGGGCTGAAGGGGTAAAATAAATAAAGAGGCTGCGCTTATAAAATTTTTATCAAAGCGGATGCAGGAGTCTGAAAGGGCAGAATAGATAGGAAAAGGGGGAAATTCTGTGTTTGAGATGCGCGCAATGGAGGATACCCAGGATTTCCGGATTGAGAGGAAAAAAATTACGGCGAATTACCGGATGAAAGAGGCACATTTTCATCCCTATTACGAGCTGTATTATCTCTATGCGGGAAGCTGCAGCACCTTTATCGGTCATACTCTTTATCATGTTAAGGCGGGGGATTTAATCCTGATTAAGAACATGGATATTCACCGGACCCTGGATTATTCCAGCCGGTTTAACGAGCGGATCGTTATGAATTTTACTCCGTATTTTTTAAACCTGATGGAATCAGAATTAGGGAACGAGGCGGTGGACCAGATCGTCTCCGTCTCCCATATCCGTGTCCCCCCGGCCAAGCGGCAGTACATCGGGAATCTGCTGAATCTGCTGACCTATGAGGATAAGATCAAGGACAGCTTCCATCAGCTTCTAAAAAAAAGCCACCTTTATGAGATTCTGCTGTTCATGTATCACAGCCAGTCCGGACAGAAGAAGAGCGTTGAAGAGCTGGACTGTAAGGAAGAGCGTTTTTACGAAGCTGCCAAATATATTTGTGACCATTACGCACAGGATGTAACTCTTGAGGAGGTTGCGTCCAGCATCAATATGGCGCCCACCTATTTTTCCCGGCAGTTTAAAAAAGTAACCAGCTTCGGTTTTAAGGAGTATCTAATCCAGATCCGTGTCCGTGAAGCCACGGTCCTGCTTCTGGAAACGGATATCCCGGTTATGAAGATTGCAAATAAGTGCGGCTTCAATGACAGCAATTACTTTTGCGAGGTTTTTAAAAAGGTCAAGGGGGTCAGCCCCAGTCAGTACCGGAAGACGCCGGAAGCGATTTAACCTCATCAGGTAAGTTCCCACCCACCACTTATGCCGGAAAGGGTGGTGCAGAATAGTAAAGATAGCAAAAAAATGCTGCCGCTGTGGAACCTGGATGCCACAGCGGTATTTTCATGCCTTCGGCCTAAAGCTGTTCATATAGAAATTTGCATATGATTTAATTCTCCGTATTGTAACAATATTTAACCGCATGAGACGTACTACAAGATCCGTTCAGAGATTTATTCCATTGTTTGGAACATAAAAGGGATAATTGGGAACATTGACCCACAGCATAAGAGTCTCTCTGGTACGCTTTACATAAGCAGTGAAAGAGGCTTACCACAGTCAACAAATTCTCTTCCCTCAATTATATTTCTTTAATAAAAGTGGTGAGTTTGAGGAGGAGATCGGGAAAAAGAATTGACAACATTCCTCAAGGGGGAGGTATTTCATGTGAGTGAAAGCCAGCGTGCGTTTATAACAGAAGATGAGAAAGACCTTGTTCTTTTGCGGAAAAGCGGATATTCGTTCTTTGCAATCTCCAGTAAGTATGGAATCACAGAGGAACAGGCCAGGAGAACGTATTCTTCTGTCTTAAAGAAAATAAAAAAACTCAATAAAAATCTGAGTTATGAATCGTGTGAATCTGATATATGTCCGTGCGGTACGGTTTCAGAATTTTTAGATTACCTTGGAGTTGCTGAGAAGCTTAAGGGAAGACAGGAGTTGGCAGAAGCTATTAAGTTTTCCTATGAACATCCTGAAATGTTAAACCAGATGAACAAGAGGTTTTTCCCTGAACTGTCTTTAAGACTTGGAAAGCCGGTTGTGACTGTTGAAGGACGGGTGCGCAGGGTATTGGGGCATGTATTTGCCAATAAAAATAACCTTGGAACGCCTGTAAATGTGTTTTTCAGACTGGCGAATCTACAGAATCGTCATGACATAAGATTAAAAGCATTTTTTTCAACAGCATGGGAATGCATTCGTGAACTAAAGGAAACGTAGATGCTAAATATAGCCCCCTCCAGAAAACCGTCTATTCTCATAGACGGCATCCGGAAAAGGTGAACATAAGAAAGAGATTCAAAGACTGCAAAATATGCAGCGGCTGGATTTAAAGCAGGTCTTAATGGAGATATTCTCTGTTGGGACCTGCTTTTTTTCTCTTAGTCAGCTTTAATAAATACTTTAATCAATCATCGTGATACTTTCCGGATAAGGAAACTCCTATATCACTGACTCGAAAAGAAGTGTTCTGACAACCGTTTTATTGCCTCATCCCAGAATTTCCAATCGTGTATCCCGCTCCATTCTTCAAAGGTAACCTTATAAGGCAGGCTTTGAAGATGTTGGTGAAGCCGTACCGATTCGGGATAAAGATGGTCTTCTTTGCCGCAGGCAATATAAATAGCGGGGAGAGAGGGAGCGCCGGCTTCCCGGGAAGCCAGGAAGAAAATATCATCTTCCCGGGCCGGGGCGCAGGGGTCTCCGAAGATCCCCCGGAATTCCTGTTTTTTCGGGTGATCCTCCGGTGTCTCCTCCACATGCTTAAGAATATCCGTGACAGCGGAGATGGCTCCGCAGCCGGCGTACCGGCCGGGATGAAGAAGAGCGGTTTTTAAGGCGCCATAGCCGCCCATGGACATCCCGGCAATATAACGGTCTTTGGAGCTTGTGCTGATACGGAACATGGATTCGCATAAATCCGGCAATTCTTCCGATATATAGGTCTGGTAGTCCAGGCCGTATTTCATGTTGCTGTAAAAGCTGCGGTTTACTTCCGGCATGATAATGGCGGTATTATGAGCCTCTGCATATTGCTCCAGGCTGGTATAGCGGGTCCAGACGGAATAGTTATGTGAACGCCCGTGTAGCAGATACAGAGTTTTAACCGGCTGGTCCGTCCTGCAGAAATCCTGAGGAAGAATGGCGCAGACAGAGGTAACCATGCGGATGGATTCTGCTTTCAGCTCACAATGGAGAAGGGCCATATTATTTACCTGCCTGATACTGCTCGGTGTACTCCTTGATGATCTGATCACCGCCTGCAGCTTTCCAGTCCTCAATGGCGGCTTTCCAGCCGTCTAAATCCAGCTCTCCGATTACATATTTGATTTTGGCATCGTTGATCTGGTTTTCCAAATCGCCTCCGGTTTCCACATTGGTATCAGAAATGAAAGGCAATACCACGTTGTGTACCGCGTAAGGGGCATTTTCATTCATGAGGCTGAGGATCTTCTGGTTTAATTCCGGCTGGTTGTTGGCCGTTAAGTTCTGGGTGGTATAGAAAGGAGTAAGCTGGCGGATATCGTTGTATTTGCGGGCATAGATTTCGGACTGTTCCGTTGTCTGTTCCACACCGCCGTCTTTTACGGTATAGGATTCGTTCTCAATTCCCCAGTTCATGGCGTCTGCCATCTCCGGATCGCCCAGTTTATCCAGAAACGCTAAAAGCTGTAACAGCTCTCCTTCTGTTTTGACAGCTGTCTTTGAAAATGCCAGGCCGCCGGTATATCCCTGATAGCCGGTAATATGATAGGGTTCATCAGGATCTGCCTGAAGCAGCTGAAAGATATCGGTGGAGGCATTGGGGAAAACGGCCGCCAGATCGGTAACCCGGGTTGCGGCGTCTTCTAAATTTCCCAGAAACAGCATGCCGGCCGCGCCGGAGGTGAAGTTTTGCATTTCATCCTTACAGATGGGGAAGTCCTGATTAAATAAGCCTTCGGAATAAGCCTGCTTAAACCATGTAAGGGATTTGGTGTAGGTATCAGAATAGAATTCAGGCACAACAGTTCCACTGTCATCAATTCCCCAAGTGTTCGGTCCGCCCATATAGATGCTCAGCAGGGTGGAAAAGCGGGGAAGGGCATTGTACTTTAAGGAAAAGCCGTAGGTATCATTTTTGCCGTTCTTATCCGGATCATTGTAGGTGAATGCATAGAGAACGTCGTGAAGCTCATCTATGGTGGCCGGCATCTCCATGCCTAAAGCTTCCAGCCAATCCTTGCGGATGATGCCGCCTTCCCTGGCAATTTCCCGCACCTTCGGTATCAGGACCTGCTGTCCGTCAATCTGGACATTTTTAAGAACCGTTTTATCGATCCGGCTTAAGTTAGGAAACTGATCTAAGTATGGTCCCACGTCCCAGAACATTCCGGAGCGGGCGGCGTTTACAAAACCGGCGCTTTTCACCTCGCGGATGGTGGTGATCTGCGGCAGGTCCTTGGAAGCGATCAGAGTATTGAGCTTTTCATTATAAGCGGACTGGGGAACCCAGGTGACCTTCACTTCGGAACCGGTATATTGGGAAATCTTCTGTATCAGTGAATTGTCATCGGTGGGAGCCTCCGCACCGGTATAGTTTGACATAAGTGTAACCTGCGCCAATGGCTCGATCGCTTCCTGTGACGGGGAAGTGCTTCCGTCTTCCGCCTTTGTCTGGCTTTCAGAAGAAGCAGAAGGGGCAGAGGGAGCGTTGGCGGTACTCTTGCCGCAGGCGGCTGCAGATAATACCATGCCTGATGTAAGGCAGACAAAAAGAAGCTGTTTTCCTAGCTTTGCATTTTTTAATAAACCCATAAAATAAACCTCCAAATTCAATATAGATAATTTTGTTCCTGTGTACACACTTAAATTGTAAATTTAGAGACGGGATAAAGCAATAATCATCTTTACCCTGAAATTACTGTACGTAAATGCAATGAGATCATTAAAATACTCATTTTTAAAAATACGTACATGCTCCATTGCTTTCAAGGTAAGAAAATGAGCATAAGGGATAAAATTCATACAAAATATCACATTCTGATTATACAAAAGAGCGAAAAATAAGATTATTGAGTTATCTGTTTTGTGTAAATATAATATTAACAGGAGATATCCCTAAGCTTCTGTGAGCATGCTGACGAGCCGCTTACAGCAAAACAATCAAACAGGATGTGAATCCGGAAAGGAGAAGATATGAAAATAAAGAGCGATTGGAAAAAGATAATGTCCTATAAGTGGCTGTATATCATGCTGATCCCGGGCATCGTTTATTATGCTCTGTTTAAATTCGGTCCCATGTTCGGCTTGATCGCCGCATTCAAAAATTACCAGCCGTTTCTCGGCTTTTTTGACAGCGAATGGGTCGGGCTTAAATATTTCATCCGTTTTTTTACGGATAAATCATTTATGAAGCTCTTAGGCAATACCCTGACGCTGTCATTGCTTAATCTGGCATTTTTCTTTCCCATGCCGATTCTAGTTGCATTGCTTCTCAATGAAGTAAAATGCGGCTGGTTTAAGCGGACCGTACAAAGTGTGGTTTATCTGCCCCACTTTTTATCATGGGTGGTAATCGTAGGGATTTCCTATACCCTTTTTACCTCCGATGGGGGAATTATAACGGAGGGATTAAAGCAGCTGGGTTTCGGACAGATTAATTTCTTAACCAGCCCCAGATGGCTTAAGCCCATGGTGGTGATGCAGAATATATGGAAGGAAACCGGTTGGGGGACGATTATTTTCCTGGCTGCGCTGGCAGGAGTAAACTTAGAAATGTACGAAGCGGCAGAGCTGGATGGAGCCAGCAGGCTGCAGCAGATATGGTACATCACATTGCCTGCCATTAAGACCACGATTATTACCATGCTGATTTTAAGATTGGGGCATGTGATGGAATCCGGATTTGACCAGCTGTATAATATGCAGAATGCGATGAACCGGGATGTGGCGGATGTATTTGATACCTATGTGTACCGCATGGGTCTGGTGAACGGACAGCTAAGCTATTCCACGGCGGTCGGCCTGTTCAAATCTCTGGTCGGGCTGGTTTTGGTTCTGACTGCGGATAAGATCTCTAAAAAAGTAGGGGAGGAAGGTATCTATGAGGAAAGCGAGGCGATCCTATGGCAGCAGAGTCTTTGATATCATTGTTTACATACTGCTGGTGATGATAACGCTTGTTACATTTTTCCCGATTCTCTACATTGTGGCAGGGTCCTTTGCTTCCGTAAAGGAGCTGGCAATGAACCGTTTTCTCCTGATCCCTAAGGAGCCTACTCTGGACGCTTACAAATACATTTTTTCCACAGGCACGCTTATGAGAAGTATGGGCATAACGGTGATGGTAACCATCGCGGGCACCGTCGTCAACCTGGTTATGACCTGCCTTATGGCATATCCGCTGTCCAGAAAGGAACTTCCCGGCAGAAAGCATCTCATGTATGGGGTGACCTTTACCCTGGTGTTCAGCGGAGGTATGATCCCCACCTATCTGGTAGTGGATGCCCTGGGTCTGATTGATTCCTATGCGTCTCTTATTGTGCCGGGGGCAATCAGCAGCTTTAACCTGATTCTGGTGAAAAATTTTTTTCAGGAGATTCCCCAGGATTTAATCGACTCCGCAAAGATCGACGGGTGCAATGAAGTGGGGGTGCTGGCGAAAATTGTTCTGCCCTTATCGAAGCCGGCAATTGCTACATTTACCATGTTTTATGCGGTGGGCCACTGGAATACCTTTTTAACCGCCTTGCTTTACCTAAACGATTCCAGGAAATGGACGATCCAGGTGCTGTTAAGGCAGATCGTGATTCTGGCCCAGGGAGGCATCGGAGATGAAGCTTCTTTGGGAACGGGGTTTGTCATTCCCTCCCAGAGCGTAAAAATGGCCGTTATTGTGGTGGCAACCCTGCCGATTGTATTGTTCTATCCTTTTATGCAGAAATATTTTGAAAAAGGTGTTATGGTAGGCTCGATTAAAGTATGAAAATCCTTATAATAGTACTGGGAGGTAAAATATATGAAGAAAAAGAAAAATCTATATTTTAGAAAGATATTCACAGTACTGTTATTGATCGGCATTATACCGGTGGTTATTTTAATTTTTGCAGTCAGCAGTATGACATCAGCCAAGATGGAAAGCTTGTATGAGGTTTTAGCTTCTTCGATTCATAATAAAAGAAAGCAGATCGAGGTCAGCCTGGAGTATGTGGACAATTCCATGATACGGTGCGGTCTCAGCAAGGCCATCGTAGGGGGTGTAAGGAAGCCGCGGGAAGCAAAATATTTCCCGGATTTTAACGCCGCCAATGATCAGCTGAAGCTTTTGGGAGCGCTGTCCTTTCCGGTTGTAGATACCATACTGGTCAGCAGCCAGCAGGGCTGGGTCATGAGCCAGCAAAGCTTTCAGCCTGTTTCAGAATCCGTTTATGACTCGCTGGTTGAGCAGCTGGAGAAAATTCCAAAGTCTTCTTTTTGGCATTATGATGATTTATACATCTATCTGGTTGAAAGAATTCCGGTCAATGTCAGCGCGGGAAACGGCATGCTGGTCACGATCATCGATAAAAAAACGATTTACAATGAGCTTAATGGAGAAAACCAAAATGAGCAGGTAGTGATCCTGGATGAAAGCGGAAATTGTATTGTCGGAGCAGCCGGAGCAAAGGCAGTTGTGGAATATATAAAGGCCTCCGGTGAAAAATGGACGGCGATGCAGGAAGGACGGCCTCAGCAGATTGCTTTTTACAAAGAGAACTATGTCTGTGCCGTATCCAAATCGGATTTTAATGACTGGACGTATGTGTCCGTGATATTGAATTCTGACTTAAAAAAGGGAATGGAGTCGGTCTACCGTTTGGTGTGGACAGTCATTGCCAGCATGATTTTTATTCTCTTAACGCTGGTTTACTGTTTTTCAAAGGTATTGTACCGCCCGATTGATGTGCTCAATGAGCTGGTGGGTGACGGTCTTTCGGATGGAGACAAGGGGAATCTGGAGTCTATCACTTCGAAAGTCCATTATCTGGTGGAAAAGAATGTGGAGTTGAGGAAACGGCTTTCGGACACGGAAGAATCGAACAGGGAAATTTACTTGAGAAAGATATACCGGAATGAACCGGTTGTCATCAGCACGGAAGAATTGATACGCCATAAGGTGATCACAGAGCCGATTGAAGGCCGTTATATTCATGTCATCGCAGTGAAATTCTACTTGACGGCGGAGAAGAAAAAGGATGAGGAGCTTTATCTCTTTGGGATTAAAAACATCATTGCGGAATTGATGGGAACGGAGAACAGCTTTGTACCGGCAGCCATTGACCAGGTAATCTATATTACCCATTATAAGGAGTATATGTCGGCGGAGGGAGCCCTGCTTCAGCTTCAAAGGACCTGCGAGATGGTGGTGTTAGCCATTGCACAGTATACAGGGCTGCAGGCCAATATAGGAATCAGCAGACAGGTATTTTCGGTAGAGCAGCTTCCGACAGCGGTGGAGGAGTGTAAAGCCACACTGCGAAAAGCGATTGGGCGGTCCGGAGTCTGCATTTTTTCCGGGATCAATGAAGAGAAGGGGGTTGTGCTTTCGGAAATCAGAATCAAGCAGAAGCGTCTTCAGATTATTCAGTCGGTTCTGGAAGGAACAGAGGAACAGTGCAAGGATCACTTAGATGGGTATTTTGAAAAGCTGGACGGAGTGGATTATTATCTGTTTAAGCTTGAAGTGAACAAGTTATTATCTGATGTTCTGGACTGCTATAATGAGTACTCTCTTCAGCCGGATTATGGAAAGATGAAAGAGATTGCGGATTTTGACATTACAAAGAATATTGATTCCATAGAGAAGCTGAAGCTGTATTTTTGGGAGTATTTCTTAAAGCCTCTGAATCAAAAAGTAAAGGAACCGGCGGAGAACCAGCGGGTGATCACCCAGATCGTGGAGTATTTAAATCAGAACCTGGAGGAGGATATTTCATTGGAACAATGCGCGAGACATTTTAATTATAATCCAAATTACTTAAGCAGGATGTTTAAAAAGCAGTTTGGCAAGACCTATACCGAGTATGTTATTGACAAGAAGCTGAAACGCTGTAAGGAGCTGCTGTCTGAGACGGAGCTGAGCATTCATGAAATTTCTGTGCGGCTGGGATATAACAGTCCCCAGAATTTTATCCGTGTGTTTAAAAAATATACTTTGCTGACGCCGGGACAATACCGGAATCAGTTTAAAGGGAAGAAAGAGGAAAGCGAATAGCATTTGCTTGGAAAGGAAGGTTTTAGATATGGGAAAAATAAGATATGCACAGGTGGGAACCGGCGGACGTGCCAGGATGTATTATGAGGCGTTGAGCTCGGCCTATGCGGACTGCTGTGAACTGGTGGCATTTTGTGATCTAAGCCAGACCAGAATGGATTATGCAAACCGCATGATCGGTGAGAAGTTTGGAAAGGAGCCGGTTCCGACGTATTATTATACGAAATTTGAAGAGATGATAAAGGCAGAAAAGCCGGATGTTGTGATTGTGACCAGCGTGGACCGGACCCATGACGAGTATATTATAAAAGCCATGGAAATGGGGTGCGATGTGGTGACGGAAAAGCCGCTTACCATTGATGAGAGGAAGGCCCAGTCCATCCTTGATGCCCAGAAGCGGACCGGCCGCCATATCCGGGTGGCATTCAATTACCGGTATGCGCCCCACCACACAAAGATCCGTGAATTAATCATGGAGAATACAATCGGAGAGATTTTTTCGGTTCATTTTGAATGGCTTTTAAACACTCAGCACGGTGCGGACTACTACCGGAGGTGGCATAGAAATAAGGCCAACAGCGGCGGCCTTTTGGTACATAAAGCGACCCATCACTTTGACCTGGTGAATTTCTGGCTGGGAACGGAGCCGGATACGGTCTTCGCCTTTGGAGATTTGAACTTTTACGGACGCCATAATGCGGAAAAACGCGGAGTGACTGATTTCTATTACCGCTGTCATGGCAGTAAGGCGGCGGAGAATGATCATTTTGCTATTGATATGGAAAGCAATCCGGTTTTAAAGGGGCTGTATTTAGATGCGGAAGCGGACAGCGGCTATATCCGGGACCGGAGTGTGTTCGGAGATGATATCAGCATTGAGGATACCATGGCGGTTACGGTGCGGTATAAAAATAAGGCTATGATGACCTATTCCCTGAACAGCTATATGCCCTGGGAAGGTTTTAATGTTGCAATCAACGGTTCCAAGGGCAGAATCGAATATACGGCATTGGAGAAGTCCTATATCAATGCTGGCGGAGACAAAAAAGAGGAAGGGGCAACGAAATCCTATAAGATCCGGGTTTGCCCCATGCTTGGGGAGCCCTATGAGGTTCCTGTGGAAAAAAAGGAAGGCGGACACGGCGGCGGAGACCCGGTAATGTTAGAGGATTTATTCCTGCCGGGTAAAAATGAAGATAAGTTTCATCGGGCGGCAGATCATATCGCAGGCGTACAGTCCATATTGACCGGTGTTGCGGCTAACCGGTCCATCGCTTCGGGGCTTCCGGTGAAGATCGATTCCCTGGTTAAATTTTAGGAGGAGACAATGTTTAAAAAACATAAGGATTTTGCAGATTACCGCCCGGTCACTTCAGAGGAGCTGGATCAGGTCCTGGAAATGCCGGTGCTGGATTTAAAGGGACTTGACAGTCCCATTATAATTGACAGGATTGAACTTTTATTCAACTGCGGTTTATATTTCGTCAGGACGACGTCAAGGGATGGATTGGTCGGAATTTCGGTGAGCAATGACCGGATACAGTTTAGCTATCCCATACTGGAAAAGCTGATCGCACCCTATTTTTTACATAAGGATGCCAGGGACTTGGAAGCCCTCATAGACGGGGTCTATGTATATGAGAGCAACTATAAGCTGGCCGGAATTCCCTATTATTCCTGCTTATCGGCCTTGGAACTGAGTATTCTGGATCTGCTGGCAAAGGCGAAGAAGGTATCTTTGGGCCGGTTGTTCGGAGAACGGATTCACGATTCCGCCAATGTCTATGTAGCCAGTGGAAACCGCCATACAACGCCGGAGGAGGAACTGGAAATCCTTCGGGCGGAGGTCGAACGGATCGGGGCCAAAGCAATCAAGTATAAGATTGGGGGCCGCATGAGTAAAAATAAAGATTCTATAGCCGGAAGAAGTGAAGAACTGATCTATGGAACCAGAAGATTTTTCGGTGATGACATGATTATTCATGCGGATGGAAACGGCTCTTATGATGCGGAAACAGCGGTGCATTTCGGCCATGTCATGGAGGAAATCAACGGATATTTTTATGAGGAGCCTTGCCCCTTTGATGATTTGTGGGCGACAAAAGAGGTGTGTGACCGGCTTTCCATTCCATTGGCGTTCGGAGAGCAGGAGACCAGCCTGCGCCGGTTTAAGTGGCTGGTGGAAAACCACGGAGCCGATGTGATCCAGCCGGATATTCTCTATAACGGCGGACTGGTAAGGACGACAAAAGCAGCCAGGATGGCACAGCTGGCAGGTATGACGGTAACACCTCATGTTTCCACCGGGTTTTGTTTTGTATATATTCTGCATTTCTCTTCTTATACGCAGAATATCGGAAAGTACCAGGAGAATAAAAAAGGATTTGAAATCAGCAATGAGCTGTTGGGCGGACAGCTTACATTGGCGGACGGGCGCCTGAATATTCCGGATTCCATCGGAATCGGAATCTGCGAGAGCCATGCCATATTGAAAAAAGCACTGAAAATGTTTGCAGTGAAATAGGACAGGAGAAAAAGAATATGAAGATGGTAATCATTGAACCTTTAGGAGTTGCAGATGAAAAACTGCTTGAAATGGCCGGGGTTTTAAAGGATAAGGCGGAAATTGTTTATTATAACACCAGGACTTCTGATACGGAAGAATTGATTGAACGGGGAAAGGATGCGGATATTATGGTGGTGTCCAACCTTCCCTTAAATGCCCAGGTCGTGGAGGGGTGTAAGAATTTGAAGCTTCTCTCCGTGGCTTTTACCGGAGTGGATCATATTGCTATGGATGTTTGCCGGAAAAATGGAGTGATTGTTTGCAACAGCGCGGGATATTCCACCTGTGCCGTAGCGGATCTGGTGTTTGGTATGCTGATTGCCCTGTACCGCAATATCATTCCCTGCGACAGGGCCTGCAGGATTGAGGGAACAAAGGACGGATTGATCGGATTTGAACTGGAGGGAAAAAAGTTCGGAATAGTTGGAACCGGAGCAATCGGACTTCGTGTTGCAGCCATTGCCCAGGCATTCGGATGTGAGGTCCTTGCATACAGCAGAACAAAAAAGGAAGCGCCAGGATTAAAGTATGTGGGTTTGGATTCTTTGCTGGCAGAATGCGATATTATTTCTTTGCATACGCCACTGAATGAGGAGACGAAAGGGATGATAAATAAAGAAAAAATTGGATTGATGAAGAAAAATGCAGTGCTGATTAATACGTCACGGGGTCCGGTTGTGGATTCAGATGCGTTGGCGGAGGCATTAAAGGCGGGTACAATTGCAGGAGCATGTAT
>JASGGP010000105.1:0-13684 GCA_047604985.1 Lacrimispora sp. | reverse complement strand
ACGTATCCTTTGGATCTGGATTTTCTTTTATTTCATAAACCTTCCCATCTCTCATATGGATTACCTTCTGAGCCATATCGGCAATGGGCGCATTGTGAGTGACAATGATCACGGTTTTATCCATGTCTCTGGCGATATCCCGGATCAGCTTCAACACCATTCTTCCCGTACCGGAATCCAGGGCCCCCGTAGGCTCATCGCACAAGATGATATCCGGGTTTTTGGAAAGAGCCCTGGCAATGGACACCCTCTGCTGTTCGCCCCCGGACATCTGGCTGGGGAAATTATCTTTCCGGGCGCTTAAGCCCACCCGGTCCAGCATTTCTTTTGCATCCAAAGGATTTTTGCATATTTCTCTCGCCAGCTGGACATTTTCCAGAGCGGTTAAGTTGGGTACAAGATTGTAAAACTGGAATACGAATCCGATCTGATGTCTGCGGTATACGGTCAGCTCTGTTTCGGTCATCCCTGAAATTTCCGTATCACCCACCCTGATCGTTCCTCCAGTGGGACTGTCCATTCCTCCCAGCATATTTAATATCGTAGTCTTTCCGGCTCCGCTTTGACCCAAAATCACGTTAAAAGAGCCTTTTTCAAGAGAAAAGCTGACACCGTCCACTGCTTTAATGATGCTGCCTCCCACCTGGTATTCCCTCGGATATTGTTTAATTCGATAAAGCTCATAAAGCTCCTCCTTTCCGTCATCTTCAACTGTAATGTATTTAAACAGGTACGGGTTCGCCCAAAAGGTGTAAAATATTTCTATCCGTGTGAATCAGAAAGTCTGCTGTTTTCTCATCTGCCCTGCCTTCCGCCCAAAATTCAACATCACGTGCCGGCGTAATGAATTTGCCGGAAAACCGGCAGCTTCCATCAATTCTGATTTCACCGGTAATCTCATTGCTGCAGCCCAGAATATCGATATAACCGGATAAAATATGATCCTTCTCATAAAGAGTCAGAAGTCCCCACTTTCTGCCCATCATTGTATTCATTACAATCTGATATACGCCATTTATCAATTTTGCCACCTCCTGATTCTGTTTTTATACAACGCGTATTGAGCATAATACCCATCAGCCCTTTTTCCTACGGTCAATTATCCCTGTTTTGTGTAAAATACGGACAAAACACTCTGTTTTGATGGGCAATTAAACATATTTTTATTGAGAAATTTACCGGACAGCTGTATAATAAATGCATGAGGAGGAAATATATGAAGCATGAGACAACCACTTTAATGACGAAAAAAGCACTGGCAGCCTCGCTGAAAAAAATCATGAGAAAAAAGCCGTTGGGAAAGATTACGGTACGGGAAATCATAGAGGACTGCGGAGTCAACCGAAAGACCTTTTATTATCATTTCAGGGATATTTATGATTTGGTTAAATGGATTTTTGAAGAAGAAGCCATTGAAATCGTAAGACAGTATGATTTGATCCTTGACTATCAGGATGCCATAGAATTTGTTATGAACTATGTGGAAGAAAATAAACTTCTCTGCAACTGCGCCTTTGACGCCATTGGCAGAGATGAGCTGAAACAATTTTTCCAGAATGACTTTCTCTCCATCGTCACCAACATTGTGGAGCAGCTTTCAGAGGGAAAGACTATTCCCGATGATTATAAGAAGTTTCTGATTAACTTCTATACGGAAGCCATAGCCTCCCTTATTGTTAACTGGATCCACAATAAAGAAACCTGTGATAAGCAGAAGATGGTCCAATATGTTTCCCTGACCCTGTACGGGACCCTGGAGCAGGTTCTTAAGAAAGCCCAGGATGAATTCAATTGAGGCACATAAAAATCAGGCAGGGGAGAATGATTCCACAATCTTTCTCCCCTGCCTGCTGATAAATACTCCCGGAATAATAGTAAACGCTTGACTATAATCGACAAAAAAATTATAATTGCTCCATAATACCACATTTTGGATAATAAATGTGAATCAGAGAGGAAAATTATATGCTTAAAAAGTTAAGTGTGGGAAAAAGATTAATTTTAACATTTCTTGTTGTTGTCTTATTTTCAGGTTTGGCAGGCATGATCGGCATCGCGCTGATCCGTACTGTAAACCATGAATACAAAACAGAATTAGAGGATTACGGATTCGCCCAGGGGGACATCGGAAGCCTGGGTCAGGCTTTCCAGGCTCACAGGGCCACAGTTTTATACATCATATATTCCGAAAGCCAGGAAGAAACCGATAAGCAGAAGCAGACCTTAGACACCCAGATCGATGCTATAAATCAAAAGATGCAGCAGGTACAGGCCTGGATGAAGACTCCGGCAGAAAAAGACCGCTTTAACCAGCTGACCGAAAAAATGAATCAGTACCAGGAAATCCGCAGCCATACCATTGAGCTGGCGGGCACCGCTTCTTCGAAAGAAGCAATGGCCTACTTCCGCAGCTCTGCGGCTCCCCTTGCAGCGGATATTGCAGCTGACATCAACACCATGCTGGCCGATAAATCAAGCGACGGCAGCACCAAATTGACGGAAATGTCCATTAAGACCTCCATATTCATGGCTGTTATGGGGATCATCATACTTGTTTCCATTGCTGTTTCCATTGTCATCGCTACATTCATAACCCGCGGAATCATCCTTCCTCTTAAGGAGCTGAAAGAAGCTGCGGACCAAATGGCCCAGGGTAATTTAAAATGCCAGCTGGATTTCCACAGAGAAGACGAGCTTGGACATCTGGCGGACAGCATGCGGACCATGATGGAGAGAATCTCCCATTACATAGACTATATCTCAGTCACCACCAACCGGATGGCGCACAAGGATTTTGATATCCCCCACGATCCCGAAGAATTCAAGGGACAGTTCCGGGAGGTACAGCTTTCCATCCAGGATCTGACCGAGTCCTTAAATGATATTATGAGCAGGATTGCCCAGGCATCGGATCAGGTGGCCTCCGGAGCCGATCAGGTAGCAAGCGGAGCCCAGGCCTTAAGCCAGGGAGCAACCGAACAGGCTTCCTCTATCGAAGAGCTGGCCGCCACCATCAACGACATTTCCAACAACATCAACCAGAACGCGGAAAACGCCAAAGAGACAAGCAGCCAGATGGACAATACCTCCAAGGAGCTTGATTTCGGCAAATCACGAATGCAGAACCTGACAGAAACCATGGACACCATCAGCGATGCGTCGGCTGAAATCGGAAAGGTAATAAAAACCATCGAAGACATTGCTTTCCAGACCAACATCCTGGCTCTCCACGCGGCAGTAGAAGCCGCCAGGGCCGGGGCTGCAGGCAAGGGCTTTGCCGTGGTTGCAGATGAAGTCCGGAACCTGGCAAACAAGAGCCAGGAAGCCTCAAAGAACACCACCGTTTTAATTGAGCGGACCTTGGATTCCATTGAGGCCGGAAACCACAGCGCAAAAGAGACGGCAGATGCCATGGACCGCATCGTCCGTTCCTCCCAGAGAGTGGCAGAGCTGGTATACCAGATATCCACTGCATCCGAGGAACAGGCCTATGCTGTGGCCCAGGTGACCCAGGGCATTGACCAGATTGCAAGCGTGGTTCAGACCAACTCCGCCACCTCAGAGGAAAGTGCTGCCGCAAGCGAGGAAATGGCAGGACAGGCCCAGTTGTTGAAGCATCTGATGGATCAGTTTAAATTGAGAAGCTAAAAAAACCGGCAGCAGACCATAACGGTTCTGCTGCCTTTTCTTTATAATGATGCCTGCAAGCCAAAATTCTTTGTAACAGTAATAATTTTTATTTTTAAAGCTTTTCTTTCTGCTTTTACTGCTTAGCTCAAAGATCCTTCCCATTGGTTTTAATAACCTCACTGTAAAAACCGTAGGACTTTTTCTTTAAGCGCTTGCCTGTTCCGTTTCCGTCATCGTCCAGATCAACATAAATAATTCCATAACGTTTCGACATCTGGCCCGTACCGTTGCTTACAATATCAATTGGCCCCCACATGGTGTATCCAAACAAGTCCACGCCGTTCTGGACCGCTGTTTTCATCGCTTTCATATGTTTTTGCAGGTAATCAATGCGGTAATCGTCATTTACACTTCCGTCTTCCTCAATCTTATCAACTGCGCCAAGCCCGTTCTCAGCCACAAATAAGGGCAATTGATACCTGTCATATAATTCCTGCAAAGCCAGTCTCAAGCCATCCGGGTCGACGGACCAGCCCCAGCCGGTTTTGGGCAGATAGGGATTGACTACCCCTTCCAGGGAATTTGTATTAATTACCTCTGCCGGTTCCATGGATTCCGCAGATATGACACGGGAACGGTAATAGCTGAATGAAATAAAGTCAATGGGATAAGATTTTATGATCTCTTCATCTCCTTCTTCCATTGCAATATTTAAGTTATTTTCTTCGAAAAACTTCCAGATATAGCTGGGATAATATCCCCGGGCCTGAACATCTGAAAAGAAAAATTCCTTTCTCTTTTCTTCCTCGCAGCAATCACATCAGCCGGTTTGCAGGTGTAGGGGTAAACTGTTTTGTAGGCAATCATGGCTCCCACTAAAGCATCCGGGTCTGTTTCGTGTATGAATTTTGTGGCTAATGCGCTTGCCACAAACTGATGGTGGGCTGCCTGGTACATTTCCTGGAGTAAATGATCCGAATCCGGATGAATCGCCGCAGCATCCCAGCAAATCGGCTTTACAGCTGCATTTCCAATCTCATTAAAGGTCAGCCAGTAATGAACCAGACCCTTGAACTCCGTAACAATGGTTTTAACAAACTTCATATACAAATCAATATAGGCACGATTGGCCCAGCTTCCATATTTATCATACATTGCCAAGGGAGTTTCATAATGGGAAATCGTGATCATCACTTTCATTCCCAGCTTGCGGCACTCTTCAAACATGCTGCGGTAGAAATCAATTCCTGCCTGATTTGGCTTTTCCTCTTCTCCCGTCGGAAAAATACGTGTCCAGTTAATGGACGTCCGGAAGATATTGAAATTGGCGTCTGCCATTAATTTTAAATCTTCTTTGTATGTATGGTAAAAATCAATTCCTTTATGGGTCGGATAATAATCCGCATCACGGCGGATTCCGCCGAAGAAGCCCCGGGCCTTAATATCTGCCGTGGACATTTGTTTTCCGTCTTCAAGGTAAGCCCCTTCCAGCTGATTTGCAGCCACTGCACCTCCCCACAAAAAATCCTCTCTGAACCCTGTTTCCGGTCTTCTCATCCTTGTTCCCTCCATTTAAATTCCTGTTCCGCTTGTGTCTTTTTCATATCTTGCAATCATTGATTTCCCTTTTCTCACACTGCCATTTGCCTCATAAACAAACTTATATCCGTTCTGATTAACCACAATCATCATGATAATAGGGTTATAGCCGCTTTTCTCAATGGCATCAATGTCTATATCAACAATCTTCTCCCCTGCCTCTACTCTTGTGTTCATTTCTTTGAAATATGTAAATCCTTTTCCTTTTAAATTCACAGTGTCAATCCCAATGTGAACAAGCAATTCAATCCCTTCATCCGTGACTATACCAAATGCGTGCTTTGTCGGAAATATCATGGTGATTTTTCCAGCTACCGGAGCAACGATTGATGAGTGGGCAGGGGTGATGGCAACACCATCCCCCATAGCCAGGCTGGAAAATGCTTTATCCGGAGTTTCCGACAGATGACACATTGTCCCTGTGGCAAAGGCTGCCACTGTGTTTTCCTTTTTTTCTGATACATTAAACCATTTACTGAAAATACTCATTTTCTGTCCACCTACTGCGCGATTGCTGAATCATCAAATCCCATTATCATGGTTGCCACAACTGATACAGCAAATGACACTGTAATAGCAACAATTATTGCCACCATTGTATCCATAAAAATAGGTATGGCTAAAATACTGGAGTAGGCCAGGGTATAGGCTTTTGCTCCCATAATTCCTGCCGTTGCTCCGCCCGCAAGGCCGCCGGCAACCACTGCATAAAGGGGTTTTTTCAGCCTTAAGTTAATACCGTAAATTGCCGGCTCTGAAACTCCTGAAACGACTGCGCCGATTGCTGCGGAAATCGCCTCAGAGCGAAGCTTCTTATTTTTTGTACGGATAGCCACACCTACGCAGGCGCCGCCTTCGGAAACGTTATGTAAAATCCATGCAGGCCGGAAAAAGTTATCATATCCGGTCTTTGCCAAAAGCTCTGTCATGGGCGCGACAAATAACATGTTCATGCCGCCCATAACAATAAACGGCCACACTGCTGCCAGTAATCCGATTGCAATTCCGCCTGTTGCATCATAAATTGTCACAAAAATATTGACAATATAATTTCCCAGAATCGTTCCTAAAGGAGCCAGCACAATCATTACAACCGGCATGGCAACCGCTAAAGTGAGAAGCGGCGCAAACACGGACCGCAAAACTCCGGGTATAACCTTATAGAAAAATTTTTCCAGGCGGGCAACCAGCAGCGCGGAAAAGATTGCCGGCAGCAACGTATTGGCATAGCTTACCAGGATAACCGGAAGACCAAAGATGGTCACCTTCTGATCTCCCCCAATTAACTGGACAAAATTTGGATAGAGCAGCATTAATGCCATGGCTATTGCAAAGGCCGGATTTGACTTAAGAGTACGGGACGCTCCATAGGCGATAAAAACCGGCATAAAGTAAAACGGTACGTTAGACATGAAGTTAAACATCATGTATGTGGTATTTGCACTGACATCAGGCCAAAAGTATGCAGCAACTCCCAACGCAACCTTCAGCATACCGGCCCATACAATACCGTAATAAACGGCGTTAAAGAGGCTGATAAAAACTGCACAACCTTTCCAAGATAATAACCGACGCCTGAGGACTTCTCAGAAGAAGTGTCCTCTGCATGGTATTCGTCCACCTCTTTTTCTGTTTCCAGTCCGTATTCCTTTGTAATGTATTCAAATACAGGAAATAAATTAGGGCCTAAAACAATCTGATACTGGCCGGAACCCAACACTACTCCTAACACTCCGTCCAGCTTTTTAATTTCTTCAGTATTTGCCTTATTGGCATCCTTTAAAATAAACCGAAGTCTTGTGACGCAATGTGTCACGCTGTGAACATTTTCTTTTTCACCAATAAGTTTCATAATAGAATCTGATAATTCTTTTACGTTAATTGCCATGAGCTTCCTCCTTAAAATTATTTATAATGTAAACCGTACTGCGCACATACGGCTTCCAATCACTTATTTTGTAACAATCTCCGGATATGGATGAATAAATAAAGCTTGTCATCATCAACCATCTGATACTGATATTTGTTTAAAATATACCCTTCAATATTCTGAACGATTTCATGAATCGGCGGAAATTCCTGTTCAAATCTTTGAAGCATGGAATTATTCCCATGACCTGTTTCTTTGGAATTTAAAACCACTTTCCTCATAAAAAACTTTAAATGAATGATGAACCGGGAATAGTCAAAGGATTCCAAATCAATTTCCTGGTGAAGACTTTCCGTAACAATATTTACCAGATCCCTTACCCCATACATGATCTCAAGAGTCTTCTGTCCCCTCTGATTGCTTGCATTAATAATGTGAAATGCGATTGTACTGGCCTCATCGTAATTCAGTTTAATGTTGTATTTTTCATTGATGATATCCACGATTTCACAACCGATTTTATATTCCTCCTGATAAAATCTTTTAATTTCTTCGTTTGCAATTCCGGGAAACAGCATATCTTCTTTATACCGCACAAGTAAATAATGGATATGATCAGCAAGACTGATTGCCAGATTTTCATTTAATTTGCGGTTAAGGGACTTTTCAGCATATTCAACCAGCCTCATGGTGAGCTCAATCCTGTCAAAGGGAATTTCCTCTAATATTGTCACCAGCTTATTCTTTGCCTGATTATTCATTTGGGCAAAGATTTTTATGATTTCATCATCAGACAGGCATTCCCGCACTTTATGGCGAAACCCTATTCCATTCCCCACAGCTATATACTCCTGCTTTTGGCCATCCACCACAAAAACCACATTGTTATTAAGTATTTTTACTATTTTCCAGCACCCCATAATCCTCCTCCGAACGCAAAAAAGGGCAAAATCTTCCTTTAAGAAAGATTTTGCCCAATAATTTAACATGGTAACAAGTCTTATTGCTTTAATTCTAGCATATTCTTAAAATTTATGCAAACTTTTTCTGGTCTAAATTAAAAATCCGGGCTGTTGAGCAAAAAATTCTGCAAGCCGGCATAGGCCAGGTTTTCTTCTCTTCCCGCTACTTCCATTCTTATCATATCGCCGAGTTTTATATTCATTCCCATAACCGCTACTGCGTCAGAAGCATCGGCAGTCTGCCCATTAAATGAAATTGTAATTTTACAGTTATATTTCTGGCTCTCACCGGCCAGCAGGGCTGCCGGCCTTGCATGGATTCCATATTTTTCTCTTACTGTATAATTAAATGCTTTCATCTTCTCTCCCCGCACCCCAGTTATGAGCTTTATAGAAATAATATTCCTTACGTTCTCAGTCCAAACTCCTCTTCCATAATGGCCCTGAGCTTATCCACGATTTTCCCCGCGTCAAGCCCTGATTCATCAATGGTTATGTCCGCATACTTCTCATAATAAGGAACCCTCTCCTCATATAAGTCCTGCAGAGTCATTCCGTCCTTCAGCACCACGCCCCGGTCCTCTAAATTGCCCAGGCGATCCTTTAAGCCCTTATAATCCAGTTTTAAATAAACCACGGTGCTGATTTCCTTCAAATGCTCCATGGCCTCTTTTCCATAGATCACGCTTCCTCCCGGGGCAATGACGCTGTGGCGGACATTAAGAGCTGCATTTATCCGGTTTTCCACCGCCAGAAAGCCATCCTGACCTTCAGCAGCAATAATCTCCTTTAAAAGGCGGCCTTCCTGCTCCTGGATCACGATATCCACGTCCACAAAGGAATAGCCCAGGCGTTTGGCAAGCAGAACGCCCACCGTGCTTTTGCCGGAAGCCGGCATACCGATCAAGGTAATATTATTAAGCTTCTTTGTCATTTGTTTCTCCTTCTGCCCGACGGCTTTTTCTCTGTTTTTCTTACGGAATAGCCAAAGCTTCCCAGCTTTTTCCCAAGCTCAAAGTATTCCCCGTGGGAGTAGGCCACAAGGCCCGCCTGGTTCAAATGGAATTTATTCTTTTCATCCATATACTTCCCGTCCACCGTTACTCCCACCACTTCTGCCAGAAATAAGTCGTGACTTCCCAGATGTTTTATTTCCACCACCTTGCAGGCTAAATTCACCGGACTTTCCTCTATGCCCGGCACCTTGACAGACTCCAGGGCAAAGGGAGTCAGCCTCATTTCCCTAAATTTATCCACGTCCCGGCCTGACTTTACGCCGCAGTAATCTGCCGCGCGCACCAGCTCCTTTGTTACCAGATTCACCACAAATTCTCTTGTTTCCTTTATGATACCGTAGGAATGCCGTTCCGGTCGGATTGATATGGAAACCATGGCCGGAGTGGAGCAAATAGTTCCGGCCCATGCGACGGTTATGATATTAGGTTTTTCCCCGGCCCGCTGACAGCTGATCATAACTGCCGGAACCGGGTAAAGCATGTTTCCCGGCTTCCACGCGTGCTTTTCTGCCGTTTCCGGCTTTTTGGGCTTACCAGCTCCCTGATTCTTCATTCTTTACGCCTCCCTATTCCTGTGCCGCCAGCATGATCCCGGGGATCAGCTGCTTTTTTCTGGAAACCACACCGGGAAGGCTTACCTCATGAGCCCTTGCGCCGGGGCCTTCCTCGATGCGGAAAGCCCTTGCAATCAATTGCTTTGCTCCCTGTCCGCCGCACAAAAGCTCTGTGGATTCCGTAAGGATATTGGTCAGCATGAAAAACATCATATCCATGCCATGCTCTTCTCTGGCCTTTTCCATATAAGGAAGCATCCGGAGCTTTAATTCTTCCAGCTCATCGGCATTGAGAGAACTGATCTGTCCCACACCGAAAGCCGACTCCCCAACAGTAAATTTCTTGAAATCCTGGTAAAAAATCTCTCCGTCCGTCTTTCCCTTTAAATTGCTTCCGGCTGAAAACATGGATGAAGAATACTTTTCCAACTGAATGCCGGCAATATCTGCAAGGACCAGGGCCGCCTGCTTATCGGACTCCGTACAGGTTGGAGAACGGAAGAGAAGCGTGTCGGAAATAATGGCACTGCACAGCAGACCTGCAATTACAGGTTCTATCTTCACCTTATTTTCTCCATACATCTGGTACACGATGGTAGCCGTACAGCCCACGGGCTGGTTGCGGAAGAATACCGGCGCAATGGTCTCCACAGTCCCAAGCCTGTGATGATCAATAATTTCCAGGATTTCCGCGCTTTCCATTCCCTCAACTGCCTGGGACTTTTCGTTGTGGTCTACCAGGATCAGCCGCTTTCCCTTGGCTCCTAATAAGTTCCGCCGGGAAATCATGCCCTTGTATTTTCCGTTTTTATCAAGAATGGGAAAATCCCGGTGGCGCTTGCTGGCCATAACATCCTTGATATCGTCGATGTAATCCTCTTCCTCAAAGGTAATAAGCCCTTCCGTCTTCATAAAGTAGCTGATGGGAATGCTCTGGTTTACCAGACGGGCGGCCGTATAAGTATCATAAGGGGTTGTCATGACCGTACAGCCTCTCTCCTGGGCCAGCTTTTTAATGGTCATGGACACTGCGGCTCCCTCGCAGACAATGATGCAGGCCGCTTCCATTTCAATGGCACAGAGCTGGGATTCATAACGGTTTCCCAGAATCACTAAATCGTCTTTGGAAATGTAGTACTCCATCATATCAGGATTGGCCGCTGCAATAAGCACCTTGCCGTTATTCAAGTAAACATTCCGGTCGCCCACCACCAGGGCGCCTTCCAGGGTTTCCACAATGTTGGCATACTGGGTATTGGCCTTTGATAAAATGCTGCTGTCATATACGTTCATATAGGACTTGGCAATGTCCCCTACCGTAATCAGCCCTTCCAGCATCCCGTCGTCGGTGACGGCCGGAATGGTCACGGCATTTGCTTCCTGCATCAGGTTCCAGGCCTTCTTTAAAGACAGGTTTTTCTTTACTCCCTTTGTCTCCCGGATTTCCACATCCATTACCTGGGTTTTCACGTTTTCCACAAGCTCCGGTGCTTCCACTCCAAAAAAATTCAGCACAAACTGGGTCTCCTCATTGACATGGCCCGCCCTGCCTGGCAGGTAATTCTCTCCGGTTAAAATTTTTTTCAGATTGGCATAGCAAACCGCCGAGCAAATGGAATCCGTGTCGGGATTTTTATGACCGATGACGATGGTTTTCCTGTTTTTTATGTTTTCTCCCATTCTTTCCTCCCTTTTTCATAATATGTTTACAGGCCGTTCATATTCTGTTCACATATGTTTTTTATACTAAATGTATAGAAAATCAATGAGCCAAATTGGTTAAATCGTCAAATTGCACATAGATTTTTCATAATTGCCCCGGTTGCCAGTCAACCGGGGTCTCCTCATTTTATGAGGTCTTTTTCTTTGTGAAGTATTCCCATTATATCATAATTTAGTAAATTGTAAATAAGGAGGACCGGCTGTCAGGGACATTTTCCACACCGGTGAAACAGTTTTTCTCTCTGCTGCCGGATTACCATATGAGGAAATCCCGGTCCAGCAGGCGCAGAATTCCCTCCGTCAAAAAGTAGTCTCCATAAATAATCGGCACCTGACGGTCGGATTCCCGGTCATAGCGGGCGGAACCACAGGATACAACGGAATCCTTCTCCGGGTCCCATTGGCAGAACCGATCCGTAACCGCTTTTAAACAGCGGACAGCCGACTTCACATAGAGATCCTTTTCCAGAATCCCCACATGCCCGGAAAGCTCCAGAAGCCCGCAGGCTCCGCATACTCCCGCAGTCGTATCATAATAAACAGGCTGTGCCGGCGCCCGGAAATCAATGAGCGGAATATAATCGTGAATTGCCAGGTTTGCACAGAAATAATGTGCCGCACGTTTTGCGGCGTCTAAATAGGCCTCATTTCCCGTGTAACGGTATGCCAGGGACATGCCGTAAATCGCCCATGACTGTCCACGGCTCCAGGAGGAACCCCTTTCATAGCCCTGCCCGCCGGGATTGTCCAGATACTCCCCTGTGGCCGGATCAAATTCCACCATATGGTTGCAGGAGCCATCCGGCCTTAGAATATAATTTAAAGCCATTTCCGTATGATTGACGGCAATCTGCCCGTAGGCGCTGTCATGGAGCTCCTCAGCCGCCCAGTACAAAAGGGGCAGATTCATCAGGCAGTCAACAATGGCAACCCCGGCCCGTTCTCCGTTCCACGCCTTAATATACTTTCCCTTGGGATTATAGCGCCCCGCCAGAATTCCGGCCGCATGAAGTCCTCTGGCACGGGAATCCCGGCTGCCCGTAAGCCGGTAATCGGCTACCGCCGTATGGAGCCAGAGAAACCCCACGTCGTGATCCAGGTTTGTAAATGCTGCCAATGCAGCATCCAGCCGTTCTTCAATTCCGACTGCCGAGTCCTTATAACACTCTTTTCCTGTTGCATGATACATCTGCCACATCATTCCGCTGTAAAAGCCGTTGGTCCACGCGGTCAGCTCCCGCTTCCCCATATCCTCATACTTTCCATTGACCGGAACGTATGGCATCATGGACCCAAGCCGCCTGCATTCTGCCTCAAGCTTAATCTCCAGCTTTTTCCAGACAGATTCCGCCCAGTTAAACGTTTCTTTCTCAATCCCGTAATTCATAGCAGTTTCCTCCTCCAATCACAATCTCCCGGTCTGTAAATTCCGTTTCTACCAGTGTTTCAATTTCAGTCACCCCCGGTGTAATCTCAAATTGGATTGCCGGAATGCAGACATTGGGGAACACAAGATTCATATTGGGAAGCGCCCCAATAACGGTTCCTTTTCCATGATTTGCGGTAATCCGGCTCATCCCGTTTTTATCTGAAACAGCAGCAAATCCGTCTTTTTTCTCTTCCCCTGTTTCCTCCATACTGTTGGGATAGGAAAAGCCGCAGTCATATGCCATGCAGCTTAAATTGCTGGTAATCCTGTGCCTGCGCTTATGGCCGTTTTGAACCGGTGTTATCCATGTCTCTACCTCAATGCCTTCCACCGGGCTCCATCTGGCGTAGACCTCCTCATCTGTAACATGATGCTCCAGGCATTTTCTCCGCACATAATACATGCCATGGGCGAAAAAGGCCAGCATGCTGTCGGTTCCTGCCTGCTCCAGCTGATGGTAAGAACGGGGTACGCAAAAGCCAAACACAGAAGAATAGGCAAACTTTGCATACTTCTCCGCTCCGTGAGGATGCTCCAGAACCGGAAACTGGCCTGCCGTCAGGGCCACCACCTCATGCTTCCTGTGACAAAGCACCATGTCACATTCCTTTACCGCATATCTTTCCTTCAGCGCCGGCAGCGGTTCGCACTCAGCCTGCCAAAACGGATGCTCATCGGGCAGTGCAAGGAATACAAAGGTCTTCAGCGCCCAGTACGGGGAGCCCGGAGCATTATAGGCCTCGGACATCAGCAGGTTAGGATAGGTATATCCAACCGTAAGCACGCCTCCATTGTCAAAAATCGGCTGCCGCAGCCAATATTCCATGTGCCTTTGAATGATTCCTTTCATAACTCCCCAGGAAAAGCATTCCACCCCTGCCAGGGCACAGGCGCTGAAAAAG
>JASGGP010000104.1:0-13754 GCA_047604985.1 Lacrimispora sp. | reverse complement strand
TGCAATACATGAAGATTTCGCTCATATGCCATCCGGTCAAGCTGTACTCCGCTCCATTCAGTGCCATCAATTATAAAAGTGTATCTTATTTCAGACATTTCAATTTCTCCTTATTTAAAGAGTATTAATCCCATTATCAGTAACCTTTTTTGCTTTCATCAATAAAGAAAAATGCTTCGCTGGCCATACGTTCCGGACAGTCCATCTCCATCAGATGGCGTTCGCCCTGAAGAAGGACAGTTTTGGCGCGAGGGATAGTCTGCATGGCTTTAATATTACTGTCAAAATAGTCGTGAAACAGGATATCCTCTGTACCAAACACCATGAGAACCGGCGTTCTGATATTTTTCATCGACTCCTCGCATTCTTCGAGAGAATCCCATATCAGCTGCGGAGCATCGCCGTATTGCCCAGATTCGATATTTTGTGCACCGGCTTCCGGTCCCCCCGCGGCGTCAATGCTCAATGTCTGAATCTCGGCAATTTTAAGAGGAATATTTTCTTGTTTTCTCATGCTGCGGCTTAGCAGCCCCAAGGGACCTTCCTTCTTGGGAATCTCAAGCCACTGCTCGCTGTTTCTCATGCAAAGATGGGGTGCCATATAAAAGCTGCAAAAAGTTTCCATCATTTCGGGATATTCCTTGATCATATACCACCCCGGGATGGTGCCGTGACACTTACCGACATAGTGAAACTTTTTAATGTCCATGGTTTTGGCGAACTCAACCATTTCCCTGCCCCACTGACGGCCCCAGTTCACGCTGCCGTCGGCGTTTAGCTCCGTGCCTTCTCCGTCCATACGCATCACAACACCGTAAACATGATACCGTTTCCCAAGCTCCTCCAAAACAGGAGTAAAGGTATGAAAATAGAAAGCGCCTGATAAAATCACTTCGCTGTTTTCTTCTCCAAATTCACAGTAGGTCACTTCAAGGCCGCTGTCAAGAAATACTGATTTCGCGTTTTTTGATACTTTATTTCGTTCCATTATAGCATCCTCCTTAACTACTTAGTGAAATGGGGCCGTCAGACATGTGCTCGTTCATCAGGCTTACCAAGATAGGCATACTCATAAATCATATCGCCGGAACTCACATTTTTGCTTTGATTCGCCGGATCTTTGAAGAAAACAGTTCCTTTTGCATAGTACCGCATATAAACCGGGGCAATATTCATTGCGTCAAACTGTTGTTTCATGGGTTCCGGAGCATTGGCGTACATGTCCCTGGTTTCAATTTCATCGGCCCAGGCAACGTTAAAGTCTATCTCTTTTCCATCCTCATTTTTAAAGACGTATCTGCTGGTTTTCGGGAACTCACGCCCTGTCTGGACTTGTTTTTCCAGTTTAGTTTCCCGCGTAAAGCATCCGTCCGTTTTAAAGACAACCTCCCCGGTTTTATTATCCAGAAACCGAACATCATCAACTGTTTAAAACCATATTTTTCATTGGAAACAAAATCATAGATGTAAACAGTATATTGATCCGTATACATACGCCCCCAGAGCCAATGATGATAAAGTGCCATCGGGTTTGTGTTCATCCACTGGTGATCGTGATATCCCAATCCCTGAACTTTGTGTTCCTCTCCATTATAATACAGCGTACCCGTCACACGGTTTTTGGGAACGCTCAAATCGGTATGGTGAAGTTCATCATACTCACCAAAAGCAACGATTCCCGTCCCCTGGCGGAAAGGCTCGCATAAAGCTTCATAATGCAAATCGGCGCCGACCCCTTTGAATGGTTCTACATGGATGTCGTATTGTTTTAAATTCCCCTTTGCCGTATCCAGTCCATATTTCAAATCGCATCCATGTCCCACACCGGTATATGATTCATCCACGTTAAAATAATGAAAATCGCTGAATTCCCCACCATCCGGTGAGGTAATAATAATATTAACATTCGGTGAATCAATGTCAGTATCCATTTTAGCCGGATCTTTCGGCCGAAAACCAACAATGACTTTACTGCCGTCATCCATAGTTGCGTCAAAATACCAAACTTCGTTGTTACCCGGCGCACTGGTATCGCGTCTTCCTTCTTCCCAAAGTTCCACTTCATTTGGATTAATTCCTAATTTTTCAAAATCTTCAGGTCGATCCATCAATCGTGCATTAAACATACTATTTGTCTCCTTTACGCTTCATTGAGCATTACCTCTACAATCATACTTTATCAGTTTTTTTCTAATATTCCATGGACAATATTCCACTTTTAATAGAATAAGCAACAAACATACGGATTATTGTTGCTTATTCCATGAAATTATATTAAACTATATAAATGAATGAACGTTTTGGGGAGAAAGAAGATGATAGAAACCAAACAGGATCTGCGCGTTATCAAGACAAAAAATAATATTAAAAATGCATTCATCCAACTGCTGCGGGAAAATGACTTTAATGTCGTTACGATCCAGAATATTCTTGATAAAGCGTTAATCAACCGAAAGACTTTCTATAATCATTATAAGGACAAATATGATCTGGCGGAACAGCTTATCCATGAGTTCTTCAATGAATGCATGTCCTTTTTTGAATTGCGCACCGGGAATTTTGAAAGCATGGATATCTTTTTGGATCAAGTTGATGCGATATACAAGGAACTGTATGAGCAAAAAGATCTTATTTTAGCTTTATGGAACGTCCATACTGGCAACATCGACTTCTATGGTAGTCTGAAAAATTTTTTTCAGTTAAAATACACGGAAATCTTCCAAAGAGACAATGCTAAGGATAGTGACATAGAATTTCAGGCACATCTTTTCTCGACCCTCATATTAAGTTCACTCAAATACATGCTGGATTCCAACAGAATTTACACTGCTCGCAATATATGGAATGAATTCGGGGAGCTTTATCGCACGATTACAACCGTTTCAATCCAGCCGGATGATAATAAATGATATTGCAGCTTATATGGTTTTAACCGGCGAAAGCAAAATCATTCCTTGGGCATTTCACCACTTCAGTTAAATAAATTGATTGAAAGCTGAAATTTCACCGTTATGATCGACGCGGTATCCGTACATGGTGTTTAGATTTCTTAGAGGTCCAATCAGTAACCACATTTTTATCTGTCAAATCCAGACATAAGCATATGTTTGTACATGTGCATTTTCTGGAAATTTACGTTATAATGGGATATTAATATCTATGCCGATTTTCCTCAAATCTTTTTGGGCGTCAATTCTTTAGGAAAATAAAAGGGCTGTGTAGGCTTTTCACCTTGTTTTCAATTGTTATTAAGTGCTTAAAGGCCGATCCGCACGCCACTGGTGCAGTCTGCGGCAGAGCAGAAATAGCCGTAGGTGCTGGCGAAGCGATATCGTCATTATAGCAGACGCTACCACCCCTGCCTGATGTAATCATGGCCGGAGATCCGGCTGCTGTTGCCTTTCACTATTTTATTTGAATCAATCCTCTTTCTACATAACTTTGTACTGCTATCTTAATTGTTTCAACATTTGTATACTTCGGATGATAATCTAATAATTCCTTTTCCTTGTCAATATTGTAAGAACCACTTCTTGCTATATGAAGATAGGTGCTTTCACATTCCTCATCATTACCTTCATATTCGCACCATTCTTTCCATGGCATAAATCCTATCTGCGGGTCTTTTCCAAAGAAGCTATACATTAGCTTTGCATATCCATAAAGTGTAATTGAATTACCGCTTGCCGCCTCAAAGACCTCGCCAAGTGCCTTATCTCTATGAATAACAGCTTTGTAAAAACACTGTGCCACATCATATCCATGAACATGATGTACCGTTTCCATTCCAAAATTGGGGAGCATAATTTTCTCACCGTTGGCAATTCTCTGAAATGGCGTTAGTGAAACATTTCCCCATGGACCAATAATTGCCCAGCCTGGTCCAGAAATTTGACCTGGGCGAATGCACGTCGCTGGAAATCCGTTTTGTTCGTACTCATTCCTCAGGTAATTCTCTGAAGCAAGTTTATCTTTTCCATAATCGCACAATGGTTCACTTGACATATCATCAGAGTTTACTGGTAAGATTTCTGCTCTGCTGTGAGCCCAGCAGGAAGAACAATACAAATATTGCTTGCAATTTGTTCCTTTCAATGCGCTGACCATCAACTTAGTTTCATTGAGATTAAAATTAATTAAGTCTATAACAACCTCGGGGTGCATATCTGCTATAATTTTTGCAAAATCCGATTCTGTGTTGCGGTCTAATTTTACTTTTATAGCTTTTTCCCACAACGGATTTTCTTCATAGGGCTTAGATATTCCCCTTGAAATTGCAATTACTTCATTGCCGTCTTTAATTAACATAGGTACAAGATACGTACCAATATGTCCATACGCTCCAATTACTGCTACTTTCATAAGTCACCCTCCTTTTTCATTACAAATTCTAAATTGATTAATTATAACAAATAAACAACAAAAAATATAGCATTGAATATTTATAGTTGTTTATTCAATGCTATATCTGAAAGCGCCCAATCCTATTTGTATAAGGTATAAGAAAACCCCTTATCTATGCGGTTTTCCCATGCTTTTTATTTTTTAACTGTTTCTATCCTGAGGGGTTTTACACTTAAAAGCCAGTAGTTTTATTTACATATTTAATTATTTACTTAATAACACCCATTGAACCGGTAAGGGCTCAACAAGGTCGCTTTACAAGGTCGTTTCTCTCCACTTCACGATATTTTTAAACACGACCTCACCTTCTGCCCGCCTGCCCTCCAGCAAATCTATCAGCTCTTCCATTGCTCTTACCCCCACCTCATAAGCAGGAGTGATAATAGCCGAAATAGTAGGGGTCGTCATCCTTGTCCAACCCTGGTCATCAAAGCCGATAAGGCCTAATGTGTCAGGAAACAGCGATTTGTAGTCCGGATAATTACGGACAGCCTGATATACTGCCTGAAGCAGTCCAGGGCTGGCTACATAAATCAGAGTCTTTTTACTGAGATTCACAACCTGCTTCAGCATTTCGAAAACCTCAGCAGACTTGATTCCCTCCTGAAGATAACGGGTTCCCCCTTCCCTCCAGGCATCCTGAAGGGCATCCTTATAGCCCTGGGTATTCTCAAAGCCTGTACTTATATCTGCTTCCCCGTCTGATATCATCAGAAAATCATCATATCCCTTTTTGATACATTCTGTGATCACCTGATATACACAGTCATAATTATTGCCTTTCACATACCTGCCCTTAAAATCATACGGTCTGGCATCAAGATAAACGATGGGCTTTTTTTTCTTCTCCAAATCACTGGCCAGCATCCCAAAGCGATAAGTCGACTGGATGATAAATCCTTCTGCACCAAGCTTTAACATACGTTTCACATAGTCCTTTTCGTGTTGGAAGGCCAGCCCGCTGTTGCCGATCATGACCTGGTACTCCTGGGCACTGGCCGCATCTTCTATGCCTTTTAACGCTTTGGCACTATATGGTTCCGAAGCATCTCCCAGAATAACCCCTATAAGTCCGCTGCTCTTTGCTTTCATCGCTCTTGCTGCGGCACTGGGTTCATATCCTGTCTCATCAATGATATGCTGGATTCTCTGCTTCGTATCCTCAGACATCTTATTCGTCTTGCCATTAAGATAGAAAGATACCGTTGTTTTAGAAACACCTGCTTTCTCAGCAATCTCATTAATTGTCAGCTTTTTCATTATGACCTCCACGACCTGATGTCTCCCCTAAATGATCCGGGGCTTATTTAACCTTTTTTATAATATACCATAGATAATCCTTTCGTGGAAAGGGTTTCCATTAAATTCTTAAACGGTAAAGGGTTATTTTTCCTTCCTTACTATGAATGGCTGCAGCTTTTGCATAGATCTGCGTATAAAACTGCCATTCTCTCTTCCCGGCAGTTCATTTCCATATATTCCGTAACATAGACCGCATCATATCGTCTCATATACTCTTCTGCACACCCTTTCAGGCTTTCAAATCGTTTATTCTGCATGTTATAACTCCTTATGTTCTTACCAACAACTGCAAGGAGGCGCCTGTCCGGCACCTCCTCTGATGTATGAGATTATGCGATTAAATGTAAAAGTGAAAGTACAACTCCCAATATAATGGTCAGAATGACCAGCTTGTATGTGGTCCATTTCTTCTTTTTAATCAGATAGAATATTAATCCTGTATACAGGACCGGAAGAAGTTTTGGTGCAATTGCATCCATCATTTCCTGCACGGCCACGATCTTCTGCTGATCACCAGGCATGGTTGCAACATACTGGATGGGGGTGGTGAGCTTTACAAAATTTACAGCCAATCCGGAGATAACGGTCACTCCGATCATACTGGCAATATTGGATATCTGCTCCATTTTGGAACTTAAAGTGCCGATAATATTGGTTCCCAGCCTGTATCCCCACATGCCGGTAAGAACTTTTATGGCCAGCAGGATTACGTTCATAGCTGTAAAGAAAAGAATCGGTCCCATAATCAGTCCATCCTGAGCCAGGGAAGCTCCTATGGTTGCAAAAAGCGGTGCCAGGCAGAACTGAGCCAGGGAATCCCCGATACCTGCCAGCGGTCCCATGAGGGCCATCTTGATATTACGGATTTCCTTTGAGGGCGTGCGATTTTCCAGCATTACAAGATGCAGACTGGTAATAAACGGAAAGAAATGAATATTCGTATTAAAGAACTCAATATTTTCTTTTAATGCCTCCTGCAGCTTATCATCATCACCCTTATACATCTTACGCAAGGCCGGATACATTACATTGGCATAGCCAAGTCCCTGGTAGTTTCCATAATTAAATCCATTTTGCAGGAAGTATGCCCGCAGGGATGTTTTTAAATAATCTTTTTTCTCTAACTGATTATATGCCATCTTCAAATTCAACCTCCACTTCTTCCACGGACCCGCTGCCGCTCTTTCCCATGTGGAAAAATACAAGCAAAGCGATTGCCGTGCCTATTACCGCTACGCCCATTACAGGCAGATTCAAATAAGCAATGGATATATAGCCGATCAGTACAAACGGAATCAGTTCCTTTTTTGCCATAACATTAAGAATCATAGCAAATCCGATTGCCGGAAGCATCTTTCCTGCCAGACCCAGACCATTACTCAGCCATGCCGGAATAAGGGAGATTACCTTTTGAAGTCCCTCTGAGCTGAAAGCGCCGCCAAATCCGATGATAAAGCCTACCACTGCGAATACACATACCGTCGCATTTGCTGCAATGCGGAATCCTCTGAAATCCTTTTTATCAAGAGCTTTGCCTGCATAACTGGTGAGCGTAGTTGCAAAGGTGTAGGTAGCAGTGATCACAAACTGGAATGCTACCGCAAAGGGAAAGGAGAGAGCCAGGGCAGACCCCACATCGATCCCCGAATCTTTCATGGTAATTGCTATAATGGTTCCAACGATGCCAGGTCCCATGGGATTAGGCGGTACAGAACCTCCCTGGGACACACCAAATCCCATAAATGCCAGTTCCCCCACCGCTCCCATTGCAAGTCCTGTTGGCAGGTCACCCAGAATCAGGCCTACACCTGCGGCCATTACCAGACATCTGTTGGTATAAATACCGAACAGCATGCCTGCAAGACAGAACGCTGTCCATAAGCCGATCAACAGACACTGAATGATACTGATTGTCATAATAATTCCCTCCTTGTTTTTCTTATAAGTATTTATTCAAATCCACTTTTATCGCTCCGTCGTCTCCGGATGCAGTGGTCTTTGTATTGAACCGAATGCCGTATCGGTCACGCAGCTCCCGCAGAGCTTCCTTATCCTCCTGGCCCAGCGAAATGTACTTGCTCACTTCCTCTTTCCCCGGTCCGTGGTGAATATTGCCCACGTTGATTTCCTTTACCGGTACGCCTCCCGCCACCAGCCTCCGGGCATCCTCAGGTGTTTTACACACGATGAATATGGTCTGCTTTGGAGAAGCCTTCATGATCACATCACATGTATGCCGGATAGAAAAGAACCTCATGGCAACGGATTTGGGAACCACTGTTTTCATCAGTGTCTGCTGCACGGGATCCTCACTGGCGGAATCATTTGCCACAATCACGGTATTTACCCCCAGTGCTTTTATCCAGAGCTGCCCCTGTCCGTGGATTAGTCTTTCATCGATTCTGAATGATACTATATTAGGTACTGCCATTAAATTGTTCCTCCTTAAATATTTACCAGTACGGGTTCCAGTCTTTGTAAAATCGTATCAAAGCTTCCAGATAGTAATAGTCTCCCCAGATATTTCCTTCATCTACACCTTTTCCTGAATGCCAGGAATATACCCCATGAAGAAGGACCGGTTTCCCCTCACCAATATCCTGATTTGTGTAGTGCTCCATCAGGGAGCGCAAAATGCGGTGCATCGCATATTTATAGGTTTCCTTATCAGCGTCTGTTTCCGGCAGATATTTCAGCATCTCATGAATCCCGCACACTGCCACTGCCGCTGCCGAAGAGTCCCTGGGCTGGCCGGAACCATCTGAAAATACCAGATCCCAGTAACACACGTCATCCTTGGGAAGACGGTTTAAAAAGTAATTAGTCAGCCCCTTAAACAGATTAAATGCACTGTCATCTCCGGTATACTTATAATTCAGCGGAATTCCATATATCCCCCAGGCCTGGCCTCTGGCCCATGCCGAATCATCGCTGTACCCCTGTCTCGTCACCCCTTTTAAAGGTGCCCCGGTTACCGGATCAAAATAAAAGGTGTGATATGCGGAAGCATCATCCCGTATCACATTATTGCACGATGCCTCATAATGGCGCCTTGCCGCAGCCTCATATGTATTGTTTCCAGTAACCTTCGATGCCCAGTGAAGCAGCGGTATATTCAGCAGACAGTCAATAATCAGACGGTAATTATCCCGTGTGCCAAGTTCTCCCCATGCCTGGATAAAACCGCCTTTTTCCTGATATCTCTCCATCAGCTTATCCGCAGCCATAATTCCCGCTTTCATTCCGTCTTCCGAACCAGTCAGCTTATAACCGGCAACGCAGGAAAGACTGTATAAAAAGCCCAGATCATGATGATCCAGTTCCAACCGTTTCTCCACCCGGTTCAAAAAAGAAGATATATTCTGTTCTGCCCGAATGCGAAAAACCTCATCGCCTGTATATTCGTAACACAGCCACAGCATCCCCGTCCAAAAGCCGTCGGTCCACTCTATATTCTCAATAATGCCGTATGTATGATCCCTTGTGGCCGGCGATGGGAATCTTGTACCAAAATAGTTCATATTACAGCGCACCTGTTCTACTACTTTGCTGATGGCTTTTTCTACTTCCCCTTGGTAAGGGACTCACTCCTGTATTCCTGAGCTTTGCTGATTGATTCTACCCGGATTTTCTTTATCATGCTGTTTCTGCTCCTCTCCTTATTAATTAATCCCCTGTTCTTACTTAACTACAATCCATCCCCAAATTCAGGCTCTTCAAAATCATCCTCTAACCGGTCCAGGTCTGCCAGCCCATCCTTTCCCGACCGGATAATTGCTGCTGCCAGCTCCTCCAGATCATACAAAGACCTTGAAAATACTGCCTCTACAAGAGCCGCCATATTCACGCCTGCAATTACCTTAATCTTACGGTCCGGATTCTCCGCCTTTATGGCCGCTCCCATCTTAAAAGGCGTTCCTCCCAGCAGATCTGCAAGAATCAGAATCTCATCTCCCTCCAGAGATTCCATTGCCTTTTCCATAGACTTTTTTAAATCTTCCGGACTTTGACCTTCTTCAAAATCAACACCAACGGTGTGATCCGGCCAGCCCGCCACCAACGCCACGGCACTTAGAATGCCAGTTGGGAAATGTCCGTGCCCTGTTACAAGGATTCCCATCATTTTGAATACTCCCTTTCTACTTGGTTTACCATTATTCACTATTTTGTACATGTATATTGCTTTTATTTATAATTTTAGTAAATTGGTTTACCTTGCCTAGAGTATAATATTTCAAATAGTCTTTGTCAATACAAATCTAATTTTCGTCTTGATTTTTTCATATTTTTCACAATTTTTCATTGCATTAATTGTGCATACTGTATAATATTCTTTTCTTTTCAAGATAAACTCATCGATTTATTTTCCTGTTTGTTTACTTGCATTTTTAGTAAACCAATGAAATTCAAATCTACTATTTGCAAATCCATTCAGACCAGCTTACAAAAACTACACATGGACCATGAAAAGGACTGCCGGCAGTAAACGGCCATATGCTCCCAGAAAAGGCAGCTTGATGTCCTTTTCCAAAAAAGCTTGACAAAATATATGGCTTAAACTAATATTGTTATAGCAACCATATGAAAGGAGAATTTTATGCAAATACAATATGACTATACAAAACTGCTTGGTTTTAAAATAATTAAAGGGGAAGTCATAATAAAGAGGAAAATGCTTAATGCCTTTGCTGAAAAAGGTTATGGCATCACCTTTGAGCAATGGACTGTTTTAAATGTGTTATATGCAGAACCTGGGCTGATTCAAAGTGAAATTGCACAAAGAACGTATAAAGACAAAACAAATGTCACAAGAATTTTAGATGTATTATCAAAGGATGGATATGTCATAAGAAAAAACAGTGTAAAGGACAGAAGAATTTCTTGTATATATCTTACCGATGCGGCACAAAAAATGTTCACAGAACTTATACCTTACATTAAAGAAGTCAATGAGCAATTAAGAAAAGGGATATCCGATGAAGAGCTTGACCTGTTCTATAGTATTCTGGATCGAATATGTAAAAATGCGGAATAAGCATTTTTATATCAAATAGTTGTTATAACTATAATATATATAACTAAAATGTAAAGGAGGAACTCACATGGTAAAACTATCCTTAAAGGAGAACTTCGCATTTAAGTTCGTCATGGGAGAAAAAATCTACCAAAGGTGGTATGGAAGGTTTCTGTCATTTGGTGTTGATTACGGGAGGCTAAAAAGAGTCATTGGGAGAATCGAAAACTGGATGTCATGGTGCGCCGAATGGACAAAGGAGGGAGATTCCCTGTATCAAAGGGCTGAAGAAGCTTTAAGAGAAGGATCCCGAATTAAATCGAAGGCACTGTTTCATGAAGCAACGGCTTGCTACCATATCGGCCAGCATATTTTTTTCATTGACAGTCTGCAAAAGGAAACTTCTCAGGAGAAGGCCCGATTAAGCTATAAACAAGCCATCCGCTTATATGATGAAAAAGATCAGCCGATAAGAGTAGACATTCCCTTTAAGGGTACAGCAATTCCGGGATATTTAAGACTGTCTGATATGCCGGAAAAACCGCTAATTATTTTTGTAAATGGCATGGACAATATTAAAGAAGCGGAAGGACATGCGCAGGGAACTATATTCAGACAAAATGGGTTTAATTTTTTTACGTTTGATGGTCCGGGTCAGGGAGAACTATGGAAAAGCTTAAAATTTGATGCCAGAGAATATCATAACGCCGTCTCCGCAATTATCGACTGGTTTGAAAACAATGAGCAGTATCCAATTGACCGGAATCGGATCGCACTTGTCGGTTTCAGTTTGGGCGGATACCTGGCTCCAATGTCCGCCGCTTATGATCAGAGAGTGAAATGTGTAGTCGGAAACAGCGGACTTATTTTTATCGGCGGGTTAGATGGGCTTACAAGGCTGAATCCTATCTGGCAGCGCGGCGTAACGTATATGACCGGATGTGAAACGCTGGAACAGGCAGTCGATTCATTTGATTGGGATATTGAGGAAGCTCCCCGCCTTCAAATTCCGCTGCTTTTTTATCACGCTGGTAAAGATGAAGTTATGCCTTCGCCGAAATTACATGCCGACAAGATCATGAAATGGGCTAATGGGGAAAAAACTCTTAAATATTACCCAGATGGAGAACACTGTACTCAAAATTATCTGGATGAGGTATTTCCCGAGATAATCGATTGGCTGAATAAAAAATTAATTTAATTGCCTAAGAAGTTTAAAAATATGAGGGAAGATAAAAAACGGCTGCAATGCCAACTGTGGAATTGATAAGGCAATTCCTAACGGCTTTGATTTGATTGTGTAAGCTTATATATACTACAGGTTTGAATATGATAAACTATTCATATCCATTTGGATGACCTTCAGTGATTAATTTGTGCGGTTGTGAACCCACACTTATTAATCACTGGAGGTTTTTTACTTGAAGTTAAGACAGACCGTGGTCATACCTGCATAGCAGATGGTTTATTAAAGACTGCCACACAAATTATAAAGTGCTCTCCCACGACCTCTTGAATGCCATTCAAGCGCTCTCCCGATATGCCGGGTGTGCCCTCCCCCAAAAAACAATCTTTTTATACATTAGAAATATTTACTCAGCCGTAAAGAGCTGTTGTAAATGTGTTTTTAGTTATGATATTTTAGTAATTGATGTTTCCTCAGTTATGCTATCAATTCTGTTTAGAGATTGATGTATATCCAGGTTTAACTCAATATTTCGTTTGTAATCCTTAAAGATATTTACCCGTTTTATAATGTAACTGGTTACCATCTTCTTTACTTCCATATCACTCTCATCGAAAATCACTGACCGTGTGCGAATGCGGGAAAGCTCTATTTTCATTTCCTCAATCTTTTCGTATTCGTTCAAGTTCTGCCATTAGAGCAGTCAATCGCTCGCTCGTTGCAAGAACCTTATGGCGTCTCTCATTTACCAACTCTGACAGAACATCTACAGGCATTTTATTTTTTCTTATATTGCCTTAAATACTTCAGCTTTTAATTAGATTGTGCCCCTCGCAGCCAAGCGGATAGTCAGTCCGTCATAGCCGATAAATTTCATCATGATATCAGCGTCGGTTTAAAACATATCATCTCCTTTCATCCGTTTGAGTGAAAAATGTCGAAAAGGCAAGAATTGTGTCAAAAAGTATAATAATAAATAAATATTTTCTAAAAATATATATTTTATGTTGCATTATTCCAAAAATATTGTCTTTTTATATGAAGATAAAACATTTTATGTAAATTCTCCCATAAAATGGATGTATAATTTTACAACATTTGGGCGAATTGAAGCCAAGAGCACAAAAGAATAATGCAGATATCAAAATACTTCTATTTAACAAGACAGCTTGGCTGCAATTGCGTTGATATTCTTTTTAACTAATGCTTTTCTTCTTGGATTCTTAAGGAAGATGAACGTATTAGAAAAAAATAATTATTAAATATTTTATGTTTACAAAAATATACATCCCTTCTCTTTAACAGTTAAAAGGGGGATGTATTATGATATCTGATTTAATTATTCTTTCACAATCCGGTGATGAAGATGCTACTTTAAGCTTAGTTAATAAGTTCAAACCATTACTTAATAAATATGCATATAAAATTAATTATGGTGATGCTTATGAAGAATTATTACTTGAGTTCCTTATTCTTATTAAAAACATTCAACTGCACACCATTTCTAACAACTCCGAAGGAGCACTGGTAACATACATACAAAAATCGATATATAACAGCTTTGTTAAGCAATCCATAAAGATAAAACAATTACGCAGCGTTTCATTGTATTCGGAATTAAGTGAGGGTGAAATGTATTATGTTGAATCCATAACTGCTCATTCTAACGATTATGATTTAGATATAGATTTACAAAGCATTAATCATATACTGACTAATCAGGAATTGATAATAATAAAAATGATCTATTTTTTAGGTTACTCACCATTAGAAATATCACTTTTCTACGGTATCTCAAGACAAGCGGTCAACCAAACAAAAAAACGCGCTCTTAAAAAATTAAAGACT
>JASGGP010000103.1:0-13796 GCA_047604985.1 Lacrimispora sp. | reverse complement strand
ATTCGGCCCAGGGCATTATAAAGCTTAAGGTGGTGAGCGTGGTTACCCTGCTTGTCAATCTGATTTTCCTTGCCCTTATTTTTGTGGTTATCCGCAGTAAGGTTTTACTGCCTATTAAGGTGCTGGAAAAGGGAATGGAGGATCTTTCCCAGGGCGATCTTCATACGGAAATTGAATATTCTTCCGCCAATGAATTGGGAATGCTTGCAAACAGCATGAGGACCTCCATTCAAACGCTTTCTGAGTATATTTCCCGCATCGGAAGTGCGATGGAGCAAATGGAAAGAGGGAACTTTGATCTGCCCATTCAGCAGTATATCGGAGATTTTACGAAGATCGGGATTTCCATGGAGAAGTTTTCCACTCAGATTTCCGAGATTCTCGGGCAGCTTAATGTGACCTCTGAGCAGGTATCCGCAGGCTCCGATCACGTTGCCGCAAGCTCACAGCTGCTGGCAGAAGGAGCCGCGGAACAGAGCGCAGCCATTGAAGAACTCTCCCAGGCCGTGGGAGAGATCGAGGCAAAGATAGAGTATACCGCTCAAAACGCAGGCATTTTTAACGGCAAGGCACAAAAAATGGGCGCCAGCCTTGATGAAAGCGAAAGGAAGATGTCTCTTCTGCTTAAGGCCATGGACGATATCCGCAGCAATTCTGAGGAGATTGTTAAAATTAATAAGACCATTGAGGACATTGCATTCCAAACCAATATTCTGGCGCTGAATGCGGCTGTTGAGGCTGCCAGAGCCGGGGAAGCCGGGAAGGGATTTGCGGTAGTAGCTGACGAGGTTCGCAATCTGGCGGCTAAAAGTGCGCTGGCAGCGAGCAGTACATCGGGTCTTATCGATGTTTCTGTCCATTCCGTGGAGACGGGCAAGGAATTAACGGATTCCATGGCACAGACAATGAGCGATGTGTTAAAAGATGCACGGGATATTTCTCTTGGAATCGGAGACATTCAAAATGCATCACAGGAGCAGAGTCTTTCGATTTCACATATTACCATGAATGTTGACAAGATTTCATCTGTAATACAGTCCAACTCCGCCACCGCACAGGAGAGTGCGGCTGCAGCGAGGAACTGTCTGCCCAGGCAAGCTGTTAAGCAATCTGGCAAGCCAGTTTACGCTGAAAAGGGATGAGAGTTTAAATACAAATATTTTTGCATAGCTGGATAGTAACACTTTCTGTACTGTTTTTCCTGTTTTTTCTTGCCATATGAAAAAAATAGTGCTAAAATAGAAAAGATGTAAACTTTTAAGAGATAATGAGGACGAAACAGATAAAGAAAGGAGTGTTGGAAACAATGTCAGGACATTCAAAGTTCCAAAATATTAAACACAAAAAACACACAAACGACTCCGCAAAGGGCAAAGTCTTCACTGTTATAGGAAGAGAGCTGGCCGTAGCGGTGAAGGAAGGCGGACCGGACCCTGCAAACAACAACAAGCTTCGTGATGTTATCGCAAAGGCAAAAGCAAACAACATGCCAAACGATACCATTGACCGCGGCATTAAAAAGGCAGCAGGAGATGCAAATTCCGTAAATTACGAAACCATCACCTATGAAGGCTACGGCCCTAACGGAGTTGCGATCATCGTGGATACATTGACTGATAACAAGAACCGGACAGCGGCAAACGTAAAGAACGCATTCACAAAGGGCGGCGGAAACGTAGGCACTCCTGGCTGCGTATCCTTTATGTTTGATAGAAAGGGTCAGATCATCATTGACAAGGAAGAGTGCGAGACAGATCCGGATGAGCTGATGATGGTGGCTTTGGATGCGGGAGCAGAGGATTTTTCAGAGGAAGAGGACAGCTATGAGGTAATTACCGGACCTGACGAATTCAGCGCGGTGCGGGAAGCTCTGGAAGCAGCCGGTGTTCCTGCGGTAGAGGCGGATGTCACCATGATTCCTCAGACTTGGGTGGAGCTGACAGATGAGGACTCCATCAAAAAGATGAACCGGATTCTGGATCTTCTTGATGGGGATGACGACGTACAGGCTACGTATCACAACTGGGATGAATAAAGAACAATAGAGATGAGGGGGGACTGTTTTTACGGTCTTCCCTCGCTTTTTTTAGCGGGCATCGGGCGGGCAGCCGTGGCTGTTCAGCAGGCCCTTGAAGCCGGACACGGAATATGCTACAATCATCGTGAAAAAGGAAATTTAAAGAAAGCGAAGCCAAAGTGAGAGCAGAAGAACAAGCCTATCTGGAAGCTGTTGATGTGGGAGATTCCTACCGGTTTGCCAGAAAGCTGGAGCAATATAGGACAAATGAAATATTAGGTTACCGGACGGCTGGCTCAGAGGCCGAGAAAAAGACCGGTGAAATGATCAGACAGGAAATGGAGTGCATGGGACTTTCTAATATACGGAAAGAAAGCTTTTGTCTCGATTCCTGGGAGTTTAAGAAAGCGGTTCTCGAATATAAGGACAGTGAGGGGAAGACCTGGGCCTGTCACCTGGGAGCTTACCAGACTGATTTTCACACCCAGGGATTTATGGAGTATTCCCTGGTTTATGTGGGGAAAGGAAGAGCCGCTGATTATGAGGGTCTGGATGTCAGGGGCAAGCTGGTGGCGGCTGAGATCAACCAGAGAGAAGAATGGTGGATTAACTTTGTATACGAAGCTCATATCCGGGGAGCCGCCGCATTTATTGCTGTTCGGAAGCGGCTTTGGAGAGGTGGACCACTGCTCAATGCCCAGGATATCACGGCCGCCGGACGTTGGCATTTTCCATTCCAGAAAGGATTCTCCGCCTTAAAAGAACCTTCCCATGGCAGGGAAGAAGTCCGTTTGGAGATCACGTAGAAAGGATGGGAAGCTGCAATTTGGAGGATACCGGCAACAGCCGGATTTCATGATTCTTCTTCCGCCCATTATGATTCTTATTTCAGCGGGTTCCAGGATGATAACGCTGCCGTAGGCTTATGCTGGGAATAGGAAAAGGTCTTTTAAGCGGCTACAAGCCCCGGAGGACCCTGGTTTTCTGCGCCGGCGGCGGAGGAATGGGGCATATGGACTGCAAATATGACTGGTCCACCGGAGCCTGGCAGCAGGTTTCTGTTCATCGGAGTGGGCCGGAAAGGTGATTGCCGATATTAACTTTGAGCTTCCGGCCAAGGCCCATGGGAAAAAGGACGGATCGCAGCGTATACGAATCTGGTTTGTAGCTTATAAAAGAGGTGACGGTGGATCTGAGGGATGATGGATTCATATGTCTGTTGAAACCATGTCCGACGACTTTTCCATGGCGGTTTCCGGCATTCCGTCCATGGTAAATGAGACTACATGGGACAGTTTATGGAAACCCATTACCGTCCCAGTTCAACAAAAAGTCTTATGAGGAACCGTATACCGGTTTCATCACCAGCTTTATGGCAGGCTGCTGATGGCCTTTGACCGGACCGCCATAGCGCCTCTGGATTATGAACGATTGTTTTCGGCCATGACAAGGTCTCTGGATCTGGAATTTTCCGAAAGGAATCATGCCCGGGGGGAACGCCTTAGGGAACTGATGGAGGAAGCCGCCGGCTTAGGCAGGAAGCTTTATGAATGGATAAGGGACATGAATGAGACCTATGCCGCTTATCTGGATCAGAACGAATATGAAAATGCTGCCCGGCTCCGGGGCCCCTTAAAAGAGAAAGAAAAGCTGCTGCTGGAGGTATTCCGAAAAGAACAGGACAGCTTTGTCCGGTTAAACTGGCACGATGAGGTTATTTTCCCTCATGAAGCGGCCCGTATCAATCTCCGGCAGGTGCAGTCCGCCATTGCCTGCCTTGAGGCGGGAGACGGAGAGGGAGCGCTGGAAGCCGTTTATGAGATTGACAACAACCGCTATGCATTTCAGTTTGACCAGCAGGTATTTGACCATTTTACAGAATATGTCATGAACCAGGAGCCGGAACGCCTTCAATGGGGAGCCGGAAGAATTCTTCGCCATGAGAATCTTTTTTCTCTGGTACAAAGCCTGAAAGCCAGGGCAGGAGAAGAAAGACCGGATTTTACAAAAGAGCTGGAAACACTTAGGCAGGTGGAGAAAAATCAGATAGCCTGCTATGTGGATGATATTGAATACATGATACATGCCATTGAAAAAATAATAGGAAGTTTAAAAGAAACAGAAGGGGTTTCGAATTATGGAAAGCGACCGATTGTACCGGGTACAGAAAGAAGATGTAGAAAAGCTTAAGAAACTGTTGACAGATTGTTTCGCCGGGGATCCCCTTTACTGCAGGCTGATTCCCGACGAAGAAACCAGAAAGCGCCTGCTTCCGGAGCTGTTTGAATGTGATATGGAGGAATTTTTTGAAACCTGCGAGATCTATGCGGACAGTCCGGACCTTAACAGCATCCTTGTGGTGGATGATGAATCGGAGCCCTACAGTCCCCTTCATTATTACCTGACGGAGGCGGTGGCTCTGTTAAAGACCGACGGATATTTAATAAAAGAGGACCCCTCCTTAAAAACCTTCTGGAATTTTTTTCAGGGCAGAGATTATTTAAATTCCAGATGGACGGACCAGCTTCATCAGGAGGAGCGGCTCCATATCATCTATCTGGCGGTGCGGCCCACCATGCAGCACCATGGGATTTCCACTGTTTTGCTGAAAGAGGCTATGAATTATGCGGACAAAAACGGCCTGATGATTTCCCTGGAAACCCACAATGAAAGGAATGTGGCGTTTTACCAGCATTTCGGCTTTAAGACTTTTGGTATTGTGGAAAAGCATTTTCATTTAAAGCAGTACTGCATGATCCGGGAGGCACAGTAGGGAATCATATTTTAATCAGCTAATATACATAGTAGGACAGGCTTTCCGTAATGTGAAAGCCTGCCTTTCTATATAGAGCCATGGCAGGCTCATTAAGGCCTGAGACTTGAAGAAAGAGCTTCTCCGGCCTTTCCCCTTCCTGCTGCTTAAAGAGGGTATCCAAAAAGACGGAAAGACAGGCGCTTCCCAGCCCATTTCCCCGAAGCTCTTCCCGGATTTCAAGCCCATAGAGATAAGCCCTCTCTTTCCTTACATCCAGGAAGCAGGAGCCTATGGGGGAGTTGTCCTTAAAAAACCTGTATTGAACAGGCCCCTGGGAACCGGATGGGGCAATTGTTATTTCCATTGTGATGCCGTAGGCCCGGGCCGTTTTTCCCTTTGCCAGCGGCGATTCCGGAAAATCAGAGGTGGTAAGCTCCATAAGGTGTTCCCTGTACCAGAGGGACGCTTCCAGGGCTTCCAGAGTGCGGACCGTATCCTGACAGGTCTCCTCTGCGGAAAAGATTAGATCGCAGTCCCCGCTTTCTTTCAGAAGCTCTTCCAGCAGACGGGTAAAGCAGCCCTCATTCCTTTTGGAAGGCAGGGTAAAGGCGATGCATTCACAGTCTCCGTTTTCATTAAAAAATGCGCAAAGGGCGGATAAGAGGACATCTTCGTCGCATAATAAGTAATAAATACAGTCTTCCTCCATGGGAAAGGTCAGGGAAATATTGTCATGGTTTCTGCAGATTTCCTGAAGATGCAGAAGGCTGTTTGTCTGGGTTTCATTGGGGGCGTTGGTTCGTATAAGGTTCATGGCAGGGCTCCTGGTTTGTTTTCGTATAGTATAATACAAGAAAATGTAAAATTTCAACCAAATATTTTCCATATTGATGATTGTTTCTTTGAAATATGGGTGATAGAATAATGATAAGTGAAGCAGTTGGAGGTATCTATTTGAAAAAGAGAGAAGAAATACCGGTTTGCGATACCTGGAACCAGGCGGACATCCTGCCGTCTGAAGAGGCGTGGGAAGATCTGTTTCAGGAGACAGAGCAAAAATTATCTGGTTATAAGGAGTATGAGGGACATCTGGCGGATTCGGGCGAGGTGCTTTTTTCCTGTCTGAAGTTTGACGAGGATATGTCCCTGAAAATAGAAACATTATTTGTATATGGGAAGCAAAAATCTGATGAGGACACAGGCAATGCAAGGTATCAGAGCTTTGCCTCCAGGGCTAGGACCCTTTCTTACCGGGCGGCTGGTCTGTCGTCTTTTATTATTCCTGAAATTCTTGATATCCGGCCGGAAACTCTTGAGCAGTACCGGGCCGAAAATGCGGACTTAAAGCGCTATGACAGAACCTTTGAGATTATTTTGAAAAAAAAGGAGCATACTCTGTCCGCCTCCATGGAAGCCCTGCTTGCAAAATCAATGGAAGCAACCGCTGCGCCCTCCGATATTTTCAATATGTTCAATAACGCGGATGTGAAGTTCCCGGAAATTATGGATGAGAAAGATGTTCCGGTCAGAATCACCCACGGAAATTATATCGCTCTTATGGAAAAACAGGACCGCAGAGTGCGCCAGTCGGCATTTCAGGCCCTTTACAGCGTTTACAGGCAGTTTGGAAACACCCTGGCAGCCACTTTCGCGGCAAATGTAAAGCAGGCGGGCTTTTATGCAAAGGCCAGAAATTATCCGTCTGCCAGAGCTCATTCTCTTTCGGAAAATGAAATTCCTGAAGAGGTTTACGACAATCTTTTAAAGGCAGTTCATGAAGAGCTTTCCAGCCTTCATGAATATGTTTCCATCAGAAAAAAAGCTCTCGGCCTGGAAGAGCTTCATATGTATGATCTCTATGTGCCCATGGTTTCCCGGGAAGAGCGGAAGATTTCCTTTGAGGAAGCCAAGTCCATGGTTTTGGAAGGCCTCAAGCCATTGGGAGAGGAATATTTATCCTTTTAAGAGAGGGCTTTAAAAACCGGTGGATCGACGTTTATGAAAACGAGGGAAAACGCAGCGGGGCTTACTCTTGGGGAGTTTACGGAATACACCCTTATGTGCTGCTGAACTTTAACGGAACCTTAGACAGCGTCTTTACTTTGGCCCATGAGATGGGGCATGCCCTTCACAGCTGGTTCTCCGATAAAAACCAGACTTATGTGGATGCAGGATACAAGATTTTTGTGGCCGAGGTGGCTTCTACCTGTAATGAGGCTCTGCTGATCCGGCATTTGTTAAATATCACAACCGATGAGAAAGAGCGGGCTTATCTGGTAAACCACTTCATGGACAGCTTTCGGGGTACTCTCTACCGCCAGGCCATGTTTGCGGAATTTGAAGCGGAAACTCACCGCAGGGCAGAGGAGGGAGAGGTGCTGACTGCAGAGCTTTTATGCGGCATTTACCACCGGCTCAATGAAGAATACTTTGGCCCAGACATGTTGTGGATGGGGAAATTGATTATGAATGGTCCAGGATTCCTCATTTTTACACGCCGTTTTACGTGTACCAGTATGCGACGGGATTCTCGGCGGCCATCGCCATCAGCAGCAGGATACTGAAGGGGGATGAAGAGGCGGTCAGGGGATATTATAAATTTTTAAGCGGAGGAAATTCCATGACGCCTATTGATTTATTAAGGCTGTGCGGCGTGGATATGCAGTCTCCTCAGCCGGTCAAGGATGCGCTGTCGGTGTTTGCCGGGCTTTTGGGAGAAATGAGCGGGCTTATTTGAGCCTGATTGTCAGATAAAGAAAAGGGGAGCAGGTATGAATCTGTATCAGATGATATTTAAAAGGAGATCGATCAGGAAATTTAAAAAAGAGCAGGTGCCGGAACAGGTTTTAAAGGATATCCTTTATTTCGGGAACTGTGTGTCACGGCTTCACGCCGATATACAGATTAAAATGGAAATTCGCGAAAATCAGGATGGTCATCTTCCTGTTAAGGGCTTGTGGAAAGTGGAAGCGCCTTATTATCTGGTATTTTATTCCGAGGAAAAAGAGGGTTACATGGAAAATGCCGGCTATGTGCTGGAGCCCATCCTGTTATACATGACAGGGAAAGGAATCGGAACCTGCTATATGGGAAATGCAAAAGTGATTGAGCCTGAGCCTGCGGGAATAAAGCAGGTCATTGTGGTCGCTTTCGGCTATCCCAAAACCCTGCTTTACCGGGACCCCGCAACGGCGAAACGGCTTCCTTTAAAGGAATTGTGCGTGTTTAAGGAAGAAGCCGGAGAGCCTATAAAGAACATTTTAAAGGCGGTCCGCCTTGCTCCCTCTTCCATGAACGTGCAGCCTTGGAGGTTCATCGTTTATCATGACAAGATTTATATATTTGCCTGCAGGGAGTTTCTGCCGTCAATCCCCTTTGTGACCATGCGGGAACTGAGCATCGGAATCATGCTTTCCCATCTGTCCATCGCGGCTGAGGAGATGTGGATGAACCTTAAGCTGGAGGTGGAGGAAGCCATGGATAAGAAGCCCTATAAAAGCGGGGCCTATGTGGCTACTGCGTTTTTGAAAGAGTATAACATCAGCGGATGAGGGGAATGCTGCGAAACCATTTCTCCCAAATAAAACTTGCGTCCTGAACGGCTTATCCAGCCGGATCGGGACGCAAGTTTTTGTTTGAGACAATTGTAAAATACGGTTTCCCGTACCGATTATTCAATGGTAATATAGTGATTTTCTTCTATCTGCTTTGGAGCTTCCTTTGGAACAACTAATTTCAAAATTCCGTTTTCAAAAGAGGCCTTGATATCTTCCTGTCTGAGCCTGGAGCCTACATAAAAGCTTCTTTTCACCGAGCCGGAGTAACGTTCCCTGCGGACATAATTTTTCTGTTCCTGGGATTCACTTTCAACAGCCGTTTCAGCATAAATCGTCAGATAGCCCTCCTTTAATTCTGCGCGGATAGCTTCTTTCTTATAGCCTGGAAGTTCGATTTCAATTACGTAACTTGTCCCGTCATCCTCGATGTCTGTTTTCATCAGGGACTGTCTGTTATGGTAGGCATCTGTAAAAAAAGGATCGTTGAAAAATTCATCAAATAAGTTGTTTCTTCTTGCTAATAACATAAAGGGTTCCTCCTCTTTCTGCACATTTATTTTTTGGTTACTTGTTATATATGCAATATAACATACATTGTTAGCACTGTCAAGAGGTGAGTGCTAATGAAAATATTAAAAATTTGTAAATTTCCTGGTTATGCAGCTCTATTTTCCCGTTGCCCATCCGCTCCGTAAATGATAAAATAGCCATGTTGTCAATAAAAAAAGTGAGGAAATGGGATTCATGAAACGTGAGATCGATTTTAAGGATATTTCAGACGGAAAACGATACGGCTTAAATGATATGGTTAAAGCGGACTGCGGTGATTGCAAGGGGTGCTCCTCCTGCTGCCGGGGAATGGGACATTCGGTCACCTTAGATCCTTTGGACTGCTTCCGCTTAACGGAAAATCTCCATTGCACCCTGGAGTCATTGCTGGCTGACAAGCTGGAATTGAATGTAGTGGACGGCATTGTTCTGCCAAACCTTAAAATGGGAGGACAGGAGGAATGCTGCGGCTTTCTTAGCGCAGACGGCCGCTGCCAGGTTCACAGCTTCCGTCCTGGAATCTGCCGCCTGTTCCCTTTAGGCCGGATTTATGAAGACCAGGGCTTCCAATACTTTCTGCAGGTGCACGAATGCAAAATGGAAAGCAGAGCCAAGGTAAAGGTCCGTAAATGGATTGATACGCCTGATGTAAAACGATACGAAAAATTCATATCTGACTGGCATTATTTTTTAAAGAAAGTGGAGAAAAGAATAGAAGAAACCCAGGATCAGATCCTTGTGAAGAATGCCAGCTTATATGTTTTAAAACAGTTTTATCTCACCCCATATGACAGGGAAGCGGATTTTTACGATCAGTTCGGTAAAAGGCTTGAAGCGGCTTCCTTCTTATGATAGAATTGGAAAGAATATAGAAAAAAGGCTGCCAAGAACCAAGGAGGAGACAATGATTACTCAGCTAATAGACAGGATTCAGAAAACTAAGGCGCCGGTCTGCGTAGGCTTAGACCCCATGTTAGGTTATATACCGGAGCATGTGATAAAAAAGGCATTTGAAGAATTCGGCGAGACATTAGAGGGAGCAGCGGAGGCTATCTGGCAGTATAATAAGGAAATTGTGGATCACGTATATGACCTGATCCCTTCTGTCAAGCCCCAGATCGCCATGTACGAGCAGTTCGGAATTGAAGGCCTTAAGGCATATGAAAAGACAGTAAAATATTGTCAGGAAAAAGGACTTCTTGTCATCGGAGACGCCAAGAGAGGCGACATTGGTTCCACGTCAGCCGCTTATGCAGTAGGCCATATCGGCAGAGTGAAAATCGGAAATAAGAGCTTTTCTGCTTTCGGAACAGATTTCCTTACGGTCAATCCCTATCTGGGAACCGACGGAGTGAAGCCCTTTGTGGATGTATGTAAGGAAGAGGACAAGGGCCTCTTTGTTCTTGTGAAAACCTCCAATCCCTCCAGCGGAGAATTCCAGGACCAGCTGACAGGCGGAAAGCCTTTATATGAGCTGGTTGCGGAAAAGGTGGTGGAGTGGGGAGCAGACTCCATGGACGGAAAGTACAGCAATGTAGGAGCCGTCGTAGGAGCCACCTATCCGGAGATGAGCAGGGTCTTGCGAAAGCTCATGCCAAACACCTATTTCCTTGTGCCTGGATACGGAGCTCAGGGCGGAACGGCAGAGGATTTAAAGTACTGCTTCAATGAGGACGGCTTAGGAGCCATTGTAAACTCCTCCAGAGGAATCATCGCTGCTTACAAGCTGGAAAAATACAAAGCTTTTGGCCCGGAGCATTTCGGCGAAGCCTCCAGACAGGCAGTGATTGACATGGTGGCCGATATCAACAGCGTACTATAGGAGAAGAACATGGCAAAGGTACAGGAAATCGCATCGGTTGCCAGCCAGGAAAGGCTGTCAGACGATGTGTTCAGCATGTGGATCGAAACAAAGGAAATTACTGCCCAGGCAACGCCAGGACAGTTTATTTCTGTATATACAAGGGATGGATCAAAGCTTCTGCCCCGTCCCATCAGCATTTGCGAAACAGATAAAGAAAATGGACTGCTGCGGATCGTATACCGGATCGTCGGAGCAGGAACCGAGGAGTTTTCGGCCTATAAGGCAGGGGACTCTATAGAGATTCTGGGCCCTTTGGGAAATGGATTTCCCCTTGAAGCGGGAGCCAAGGGCAAAAAGGCTTTATTAATCGGAGGCGGCATCGGAATCCCTCCTATGCTGGAGCTGGCAAAGCACTTGGAATGCGAAAAGCAGATGGTGCTGGGCTACCGGGATGTGCTGTTTTTAAATGAAGAATTTCTTCCCTACGGGGAGGTTTTTGTTGCAACAGAGGACGGAAGCGCGGGAACAAGGGGCAATGTGTTAAATTCCATCAAGGACCACGGTCTGAAAGGGGATGTGATTTTTGCCTGCGGCCCCACTCCCATGCTAAGAGCCTTAAAGGCTTATGCGGCGGAAAACCATATAGAATGCTATCTTTCCCTGGAAGAGAAGATGGCCTGCGGCATCGGCGCCTGTCTTGCCTGCGTATGCAAGAGCCCGGACATAGACAGCCATTCCATGGTTCACAATAAGCGCATCTGCAAGGATGGACCTGTATTTAAGGCAGAGGAGGTGGAGCTTTGATGAATCTGAAAGTGAATCTGGCCGGAGTAGAGCTTAAAAACCCGGTGATGACTGCTTCCGGTACCTTTGGTTCCGGAGAAGAATACAGCGAGATGATTGATTTAAACTGCCTGGGAGCAGTTGTGACAAAAGGCGTGGCCAGTGTGCCGTGGCCCGGAAATCCCACCCCCAGAATCGCAGAAACCTATGGCGGAATGCTCAATGCCATCGGACTTCAGAATCCGGGAATGGAAGTTTTCATCAAGCGGGATCTGCCGTTTTTAAAGAAATACGATACGAAGGTCATTGTCAATGTATGCGGAAAGACTACGGAGGACTATATCCAGGTGGTGGAACGCCTGGCGGATGAGCCGGTTGATATGCTGGAAATCAATATTTCCTGCCCTAATGTGAAAGAGGGGGGAATCGCTTTCGGACAGGACCCCAAAACAGTGGAGGCCATTACCAGGGAAGTGAAAAGGTATGCAAAGCAGCCGGTCATCATGAAGCTCAGCCCCAATGTGACAGACATCACGGAAATGGCAAGGGCGGCGGAAGCAGGAGGCGCGGACGTGCTGTCCCTCATTAACACCCTGACCGGCATGAAGATCGATGTCAGCCGCAGGACCTTTGCCCTGGCTAATAAAACCGGAGGCTTATCAGGACCTGCCGTAAAGCCCATTGCGGTCCGGATGGTATATCAGACGGCCAATGCGGTAAAGCTGCCCATTATCGGAATGGGAGGCATTATGAATGCAGAGGATGCCATGGAATTTATTCTGGCCGGAGCCACAGCGGTTTCCGTGGGAACCGTCAATTTCCGGAATCCCTATGCGGCGGCGGAAGTGGTCCGGGGCATGGAAGAATACATGAAGAAATATGAGATAGAGGACATCAGAGAGCTCATAGGAGCGGTCCGTTAATGCGGATCATTTTATCTAAGACAATACATCGGTTTCACATTGAGAAAGGTAACTCATAAGGATATTTTATCCGTAAAGCTTATGCGGAGCTTGTTAAACCAGTTAAAAGGCATTGGATTATTCCAGTGTCTTTTATAATGTCTGGATTGGAACTGCTGAAAACGCAAATTCACTTGAAAATATTATTTTTAACTTCTATTTATTGGAAAATATTGGTAAAATATACTTATGACATATATAAATGGGGGTATTGATATGAGGAAGTTATTAAAGGCGGTTTTAGCAAAGGCGGTAATTTTGGTAACAACTTCTATGATTTCATTTGCTGGTGAATGGAAGCAAGATGGCGCAGGTTGGTGGTATCTGAACGATGATGGAAGTTATCCAATTTCTTCTTGGAAAGAGATTGATGGTAAGCAATACTATTTTGATGCAAGTGGCTATATGCTCCATGATACTACTACACCAGATGGTTATAAGGTGGGATCGGATGGCATAAAGATGTCATACATTACCGGAGATGCGACTGGAATTAATATTATTATGTCGCCTGATATCGACCCGGAAACTCCATTTGTGGGATTTATGTTTGAGAATAAAACCGATCATGACATGATCATATATGGGAAGGATGCCCTTTTTGGAGATAACATATCTAAATATTATAATCGTAGATTAGAGCTTTTTGACCAAAATAGGCTTGAACAAGAAACTATAATAGCTACTATAAATTCTATAACTGTTAAACCTAAAGAAAATAAGATTATACTTTTTCATGTGATTGGTGATGAAACCCGTTATCACAGGGATTCAGCTATATGGTTCGCTATGGAAACAGATGGTCAGGCCTATATGTGCAGAGCATCATATAACGATGGAATTGAATTAACTAACATGAATGAGTATGATAGTAATGAATTAAATATTGAGATGTTCAGATAAGAGTAGACTTTTGTACCTGTGTTGGGCAGTTATTAGGGCAAATTAAGGAACCAGGGTACAATTATGAAATAGAAATTCCAAAAACCAAATCATATATCAAGCAAGCAAGACAGCTTTCATTATATTTAAGATGGTAATTAGATAGACATAAATTATTGGTGAATGAGCTTGGTGATATCGAAGTGATAACGCCGAATAATGATGAATTCTAAGAATCAACTGAGGCGTTTCAGGCGTGTATTGTATATGGAATGATCTCATTCAGTACTGGTTTATTGTTGGCTAAGAAGAAAGAAGAATAGGGTAATAAGAATATTGCAGTCAGTCAGATGCCGCTTCGCGCGGTTGTTTATCTAAAGGTAAAAAAACAAGAAATTCAGAAAGGATGTGGAGTACGGTTCGGCGCGATGGGGTCTACAAAGGACATAAAGCCCTTTGTAGACCCCATTTTCAAAAACAATGTGAT